>NZ_JCALEJ010000011.1:0-163463 GCF_059813315.1 Mycobacterium sp. NGS11 | reverse complement strand
ACCGTCTACTGACTCAAACTATTTGGCAGGGTCGCGGCTTGTGGATAAATGCCGCCAAGGCTGGAAGCAGCGGCGATCCGCTACCAGCAGGCCCGTCAGCGCGGAAAGAGCCGGTTCTCAACGAGTTGTGCGCAAACTGACATCGCAGCCGCGCCCGTAGGCGCTGAGCCGACGAACCATCGTTCACGCGCATCTTGATGTGAGGCCCTTCGGCGACAACGTTTCGGTCGCCGCGAACCGGCGCCAGAGGGCTAAGCTGCGGAACGTATCGCCCCCACCCGGCTACGAGGACATATGACCGACCGCATCGAGACTTCCCGCACCATCGCCGCCGCTGCGCCGGCCATCTTCGCCGTGCTGTGTGACCCCCAGGGCCACGTCGCAATCGACTCGTCGGGGATGCTGCAGGCGGCCGACGGTGATCCGGTGCGGGGCGTGGGTGATCAGTTCGTCGTTCACATGGACCGCGAATCTTTGAACGATTTCCCAGAATTGGGCAAATACGACGTCACCGTCGACATCAGGGAGTTCGAGCAGGATCGCCTGATCGCGTGGACGGTTCTGGGCCAGATCAAGCCGCCGCTCGGCCACGTCTACGGCTATGCGCTGGCGCCGTCCGAAGACGGTTCGGCCACCGTGGTCACGTCGTTCTACGACTGGTCGAACATCGACCCGCAGTGGCGGGAAGCCGGAATTTTCCCCATTTTGTCCGAGGGCGCCCTGCGGGCGACTCTGGGAATTCTGGACCGTACGGTGCGCCGCGGTTATCCCGCCGGATAAGTTCAACGCCACCATCCCCACACGCGGTGTCGTTCATTGAGTTTCGGGCGACCGGGTCTATAGGGGATGCGGTTTCACGCCGCATTTGTCCGGGTATAACGACCAGGCCCCTCACGAAAGGACTGGTCATGTTGCACTCGGTGATTTTGGCGAGTTCGGACCCCGTCGCCGCAGGCTTTATCCTGCGCGGCATCAAGGGAATTTTCGTCGCCATCGGCAGCATTATCGCGGCAATAATCTGCGGAGTGATCGCAATGATGAAGGGCCGCAACCCGCTGGGATGGGGAATTCTAGGGCTGTTTTTCTCAATCCTGACATTGATCGTCGTCATCATTATCCCCAGCAAGAAAAGCTGAAAGGCGCTTCCCGGGCGATGACGTAGGCGCGCGCACCGGGCATCGCCGAATTTCGAGCTTGGTCAAACAATGTGGACGCGGGATAATGCCCGCATGCGTTTCATCTGTGTCGCTGCGGCGGCGGCCATGCCCGTCGCCATGCTGATCGGGATCTCGTCAGCTCATGCCGAAACGGGCGTCCCTGGTTACGTTCAATGCCTAGGAGGCGACGCGAAGCCACCGCCGCCGGGGGTGAGCGCGGAAAATTGGTTTCCCAGCCTGCATGTGATCGATACCGACATCGGTTCTGGTGTACCCGCGGACCAGGTGGTTCAGAGATTAGTGACCATGGGAGTCAGCCCGAGCGACGCCGCCACCCGAGTGCGGTGCTACCTGGCCAACCTGCCGCATTAGGGCGACAGGCTAGCGAGCTACGCGCGAAAGCACTTCGGCGACAACCGAGTCCAGCGCGACGGGGACCTGCTCCCCCGTCATCAGATCCTTCACACCGACCGTGCCGGACTCGATGTCGCGGTCGCCGAGGACCAGCGCAAGCCGGGCTCCGGAACGGTCGGCCGCGCGCATCGCACCCTTGAGACCACGGTCGCCGTAGGCCATGTCGACGCGAACACCGCCGGCCCGCAGCTGTGCGGACAGCACCGCCAGCCGCAATTTGGCCTGCTCGCTCAGCGGCACGCCGAACACCTCGCAGCGCGCCGTCTCCCCCACGCTCTTGCCCTCGGCGCGCAGCGCCAGCAGCGTGCGGTCCACGCCGAGCCCAAAACCGATGCCGGACAAGTCTTGTCCGCCGAGCTGGCGCATCAGGCCGTCGTAGCGGCCGCCGCCGCCGATGCCGGACTGCGCGCCCAGGCCGTCGTGCACGAATTCGAACGTGGTCTTGGTGTAGTAATCCAGCCCGCGCACCATGCGGGGGTTCAGCACGTAGGGCACTGCCATCGCATCCAGGTGGGCCAGCACGGTATCGAAGTGCTGCTTGGCCGCATCGGACAGATGATCGAGCAGCACCGGAGCGTCGGCCGTCATCGCACGCACCTCCGGCCGCTTGTCGTCGAGCACCCGCAGCGGATTGATCTGCGCCCGCCGTCGCGTTTCCTCGTCGAGGTCGAGCGCAAAAAGGAAGTCTTGCAACAGTTCCCGGTACTGCGGCCGGCAGCTGTCGTCACCGAGCGAGGTGATCTCCAGGCGAAAGCCGTCGAGCCCGAGCGAGCGAAAGCCGGCGTCGGCGATCGCGATCACCTCGGCGTCCAGCGCGGGGTCGTCGACGCCGATCGCCTCCACGCCGACCTGCTGCAGCTGGCGATAACGGCCGGCCTGCGGACGCTCGTAGCGGAAAAACGGCCCCGCGTAGCAGAGTTTGACCGGCAAGGCGCCGCGATCCAGGCCGTGTTCGATCACCGCGCGCACCACGCCGGCGGTCCCCTCGGGCCGCAGCGTCACCGAGCGATCGCCCCGGTCGGCGAACGTGTACATCTCCTTGGAGACCACGTCGGTGGATTCGCCGACGCCGCGGGCGAACAGGGCGGTGTCTTCGAAGATCGGCAGCTCGATATCGCCGTAGCCGGCCCGGCGGGCGGCCCCGAGCAGGCCGTCGCGCACCGCGACGAACTGTGCCGAGTCCGGCGGGACGTAGTCCGGCACGCCTTTGGGCGCCGAAAAAGCAGAAAATTCCGGCACGGGCTTACAGGCCTTCGAGGAACGGGTTGAGGCGCCGCTCGGCGCCGATGGTGGTGGCATTGCCGTGCCCGGGCAGCACCACGGTCGCGTCGTCGAGGACCAAGAGTTTGTCCACGATCGAGGTCAGCAGGTCGCGGCCGCTGCCACCGAACAGGTCCGTGCGGCCGATGGAGCGTTCGAACAGCGTGTCGCCGGTGAACACCACGTCCGTTCCCTCCTTGCTTGCCGCGAGGACCCGGAACAGCACCGACCCCCGAGTGTGCCCGGGGCTGTGATCGACGTTCACGGTCACGCTGCCCAGGTCCAGCTTGTCGCCGTCGCGGTCCAGCTCGACGACCTGCTTGGGCTCCCGCCAGAATGCGCCCGCGACCATTTGCGCCAGGCGCGGGCCCAAGCCGTAGATCGGGTCCGTGAGCATGAACCTGTCCTCGGGGTGGATGTAGGTCGGGCAGCCGTAGGCGTCGGAGACCTTCTGCGCCGACCACATGTGGTCGATGTGCCCGTGGGTCAGCAGCACCGCAGCCGGCGTCAGCCTGTGCTTGTCCAGGAGGTTTCGCAACGGACCCATCGCCCGCTGCCCCGGATCCACGATGACGGCGTCCGTTCCCGGCCGCTGCGCCAGCACGTAGCAGTTGCACTGCAACAAGCCGGCGGGAAATCCGGTGATCAACACGATGCCCAGTTTCCCACGGCCCCACTTGACACGAGTCGCGGCGCCCACATTAGCCTGAGCTGGCAGCTCACCGGTTCAGCGAGATTCCGACTCACCAGCCATGGAGGCATAGCGGCCGTGCCGACCAACGAACAGCGACGTGCCAGCGCCAAGCGCAAGCTCGAACGGCAGCTGGAGCGGCGCGCGAAGCAGGCCAAGACGCGCCGGATCGTGCTGATCGCGGCCGGCTCGATCGTGGCCGTGGCCGTGGTCGTGGCGGTGGTGATCGCGATCGTCAACACCAAGCACGACCACAAGGGCAACACCGCGGCGTCGACGACCACCAGCAGCAGCTCATCTGTAGAGTCCAGCACTCCCGCCGGACCGCCGCCGTCCGCCGCGCCGCTGCCGCCGTTCAAGCCCTCGGCCGACGTGGGCGCCAACTGTCAGTACCCGGCCTCGCCGGAGCCGGCGGCCAAGCAGGTCAAGCCGCCGCGAACCGGCAAGGTGCCCACCGACCCCGCCCAGGTGAGCGCCAGCATGGTGACCAACCAGGGTCACATCGGCCTGATGCTGGCGAACAACGAATCACCTTGCACCGTCAATAGTTTCGCAAGTCTCGCCAGCCAAAAATACTTCGACAACACCAAGTGCCACCGGCTGACCACCTCGCCGAGCCTGGGTGTCTTGCAGTGCGGCGACCCGAAGGGCGACGGTACCGGCGGGCCCGGCTACCAATTCGCCAACGAGTACCCGACCGATCAGTATCCGCCGAACGACCCCAAAGCGCAGGAGCCAGTGCTCTATCCGCGCGGCACCCTGGCCATGGCCAATGCCGGCCCCGGCACCAACGGCAGCCAATTCTTCATGGTGTACAAGGACTCCCAGCTGCCGCCGCAATACACCGTGTTCGGCACCATCCAGCCCGACGGACTGGCCACCCTGGACAAGATCGCCAAGGCCGGCGTCGCAGGTGGCGGTGAGGACGGGGCGCCCGCCACCGAGGTCACCATCACCTCGGTCCTGCTCGACTGAATCCACAGCGGCGCAACGCAGACCGGGATTCGCGAGAATCACGCGACGGCCGCGACCGACGGCTTATTGTCGTTGCGTGGCGGGAGAGTCATTCGGGCAATATCAATTGCTCGAAGTCTTGGGGCGCGGTGGCATGGGACAGGTCTACCGCGCTTTTGACGCCACCACCGATCGGGTCGTCGCGCTGAAGGTCCTGCCCGCAAACCTGGCCGAGGACCACGAGTTTCAGCAGCGGTTCCGGCGCGAGGCACGCATTGCCGCCAGGCTGAACGACCCGCACGTGGTGCCCATCCACAGTTACGGCGAAATCGACGGCCGGCTCTACGTCGACATGCGGCTGATCGAGGGCCGCGATCTGGTCGACTACATCACCGAGAACGGCGGCCGGCTGAACCCCGAGCGCGCGGTCGCGGTGGTCGAACAGGTTGCCGCGGCGCTGGATAGCGCGCACGCGGCGGGATTGATCCACCGCGACATCAAGCCGAAGAACATCTTGGTCACCATTGCACGGGATTTCGTCTACCTGATCGACTTCGGCATCGCCCGCAGCACCGCCGACACGGCCCTGACGCAAACCGGACACACGATGGGGACCGTCGCGTACATGGCACCCGAACGTTTCAGGGGCACAACGGATCACCGCGCCGATATCTACTCGCTGGCCTGCGTCCTGCAGGAATGCCTGACCGGCAAGCGCCCCTTCCCGGGTGAGAGCCTCGAAGAACAGCTCAACGCGCACTTGACCATTGCGCCGCCCCGACCGTCGGCCAGCGTTCCCGGGCTGCCTCCGGGGCTGGACGCGGTGGTCGCGCGCGGCATGGCCAAGGACCTCGAACACCGCTACCAGTCGGCGATGGAGCTCGTCGAGGCCGCCCGCGCCGCGTTGGGCAGTCCTGCAGCCGGGCCTTTCGGGTCCGCGTCGTCGACGCCGCCACCGCCCGGTTCGTCGCCACCGGGGCCCGCGCCTCGCCCGCCGGACAGCAAACCCGATGCGCGGTTACGGCACGGCCGCCCAACGCATTCGCGGCGTTTGCTGGTCGGCATCGTCGGCGCATCGGCGCTGGCGCTGACCGCGGTGGCGGCGTTGGTCATCGCGCTGGTGAGCCAGAGCCACGGTTCCGCCGACAGCGCGGGCGCCAATCAGACCCCGGCCGGGGTTCCCGGCCGGACCGCATCCGGCCCCGGCACGACCAACCCGGCGGCGGTGCCGCCGCTGCCCGCGTTCGCGCCGCCGCCCGATCTGGGCGCCAACTGCCAATATCGATCGGTGCCGGACCCGGTCACCCGGCCGGTGAACCCGCCGCCGCCGGGCCGGGTGTCCACCACTCCCCCGCAGATCGGCGCCGTCATCTCCACCAACGTCGGAGACATCGCCATCCGGTTGGCGAATTCGGAGTCCCCGTGCGCGGTGTTGCTTCGTCAGCCTGGTCAAGCAGCAGTTCTTCGACGGCACCCAATGCGCCCGATTGATCAGCTCCCAAGACGGCGGATCACTGTTGTGCGGCGGCCCCGAGGTGGACGGATCCGGTGGCCCCGGTTACGAATTCGCCGACGAGTACCCCACCGACCAATACAAGTCCGACGACCCCGCGTTGCGCGCGACGGTGGTATACCCGCGCGGCACCATCGTCATGGCCACCGAGGGACCCAACACCAACGGCAGCCAATTCGCATTGATCTTCAAGGATTCCGAGATGGAACCGCAGAGCACCGTGCTCGGGACCATCGACCGGGCCGGCCTCGAGACCCTGGACAAGATCGCGCGGGCCGGCATCGCCGGCAATCGTCAGAGCGGTGCGCCCACCAACCCGGTGAAGATCACCTCGGTGCGACTGAGTTAGGGCCGGACTCGGATCACGCCGCGGAGGTCACGCGGTAGACGTCGTAGACGCCTTCGACGTTGCGCACGACGTTGAGCAGGTGGCCCAGATGCTTGGGGTCACCCATCTCAAAGGTGAAGCGGCTGATCGCAACCCGGTCACCGGAGGTGGTGACCGACGCGGACAGGATGTTGACCTTCTCGTCGGCCAGCACGCGGGTGACGTCCGAGAGCAGCCGGTGCCGGTCGAGCGCCTCGACCTGGATGGCCACCAGAAACACCGACGACGGCGACGGCGCCCAATGCACCTCGATGATGCGCTCGGCCTGCTGCTGCAGCGAGGCCGCATTGGTGCAGTCGGTGCGGTGCACGCTCACTCCGCCGCCGCGGGTGACGAATCCCATGATCTGGTCGCCGGGGACCGGGGTGCAGCATTTCGCCAGCTTGGTAAGCACGCCGGGGGCGCCGGGAACCGAGACGCCGACGTCGTCGCTGCTGCGCGGTCGGCGCAACATCGTTGTCGGCGTGGACCGTTCGGCGAGGTCTTCCTCGGCCTGGTCGATGCCGCCGAGTTCGGCCAGCAGCCGCTGCACGACGTGCCGGGCCGACACGTGGCCCTCACCGATCGCGGTGTAGAGCGCGGAGACGTCGGTGTAGTGCAGCTCGCGGGCCACCGCCGCAAGCGTTTCGCCATTGACCAAGCGCTGCAACGGAAGTCCACCGCGACGCACCTCGCGGGCCATGGCGTCCTTGCCGGATTCGAGCGCCTCCTCGCGACGCTCCTTGGCGAACCACTGGCGGATCTTGGCCTTGGCGCGCGGCGAGACCACGAATTGCTGCCAGTCTCGCGACGGCCCGGCGTTGGCCGCTTTGGAGGTGAAAACCTCGACGACTTCCCCGTTTTCCAGCTTGCGCTCCAGCGCGACCAGCCGCCCGTTGACCCGTGCGCCGATGCAGCGGTGGCCGACCTCGGTGTGCACCGCGTAGGCGAAGTCCACCGGCGTGGAACCGTTGGGCAGGGTGATCACATCACCCTTTGGGGTGAACACGAAGATCTCCTGCACCGCAAGGTCATAGCGCAGGGACTCGAGGAACTCGCCCGGGTCCGCGGCCTCACGCTGCCAGTCGAGCAGCTGGCGCATCCAGGCCATGTCGTCGATCTCGGCCGCGGCGTGCGGATGCGGAACGCCGTTGCGCCCCTTGGCTTCCTTGTAGCGCCAGTGCGCTGCGATGCCGTATTCGGCGGTGCGGTGCATGTCGCGGGTGCGGATCTGCACCTCCAGCGGCTTGCCTTCCGGGCCCACGACGGTGGTGTGCAGCGACTGGTACACGCCGTAGCGCGGCTGGGCGATGTAATCCTTGAACCGCCCCGCCATCGGCTGCCACAGCGAATGCACTACGCCGACAGCGGCATAGCAGTCCCGGATCTCGTCGCACAGGATGCGGATGCCGACCAGGTCGTGGATGTCGTCGAAGTCGCGGCCCTTGACGATCATCTTCTGGTAGATCGACCAATAGTGCTTGGGCCGGCCCTCCACCGTCGCCTTGATCTTCGACGCGCCAAGGGTATTCACGATCTCCGCGCGGACCTTGGCCAGGTAGGTGTCCCGCGACGGCGCGCGTCCAGCGACCAGCCGGACGATCTCCTCGTACTTCTTGGGATGCAGGATCGCGAACGACAGGTCTTCCAACTCCCATTTGACGCTGGCCATGCCCAGCCGATGAGCAAGGGGCGCAATGACTTCCAGCGTCTCGCGGGCCTTGCGCGCCTGCTTCTCCGGCGGCAGGAACCGCATGGTACGCATGTTGTGCAGCCGGTCGGCGACCTTGATCACCAGCACGCGCGGATCGCGCGCCATAGCGGTGATCATCTTGCGGATGGTCTCGCCCTCAGCGGCGCTGCCCAGCACCACCCGGTCGAGTTTGGTGACGCCATCGACCAGATGGCCCACCTCTTCGCCGAATTCCTCGCTCAAGGCGTCCAGGGTGTACCCGGTGTCCTCGACGGTGTCGTGCAACAGCGCGGCCACCAAAGTGGTGGTGTCCATGCCCAATTCGGCCAGGATGGTCGCCACGGCCAGCGGGTGCGTGATGTAGGGGTCGCCGGAATGGCGCAACTGGCTGGCGTGCCGCTGGTCGGCGACCTCGAAGGCGCGCTGCAGCAGCGACACGTTCGCCTTCGGGTAGATCTCCCGGTGCACGGCCACCAGCGGTTCCAGCACCGGGTTGAGCGTGCTGCGCTGGGCGGTCATCCGGCGCGCCAGCCTGGCCCGGACCCGCCGCGACGCGCTGCTGGACGTTTTCAGGGATTCGGCCGGCGGCTCCGGAATCTCCATCGGCTGGGTGATGGCCGGCGACTCCGGGGCGTTGGTGGGCACGTCAAGCGCTTGCGCCGCGCTGTTTTCCTCCGCCACGTTGGTTACCTCCGAAATCGAGGATATCTCCAATGCAAAAGCGCTACTCGCAAGTCAGGCTGTGCACCGCCAACGGCGCGACCGCTTCCCGGCCGCCCAGCGCGCCGAGTTCGAACACCACCGCGGCCGCCGTCACATTCGCGCCGGCGCGCTCGAGCAGCCTGGCCGCCGCGGCCAGGGTCCCGCCGCTGGCCAGCACGTCATCGATGATCGCGATGTTGCGTCCGCGCAGGTCCAGGCCGTCCGCGGGGATTTCCAGCGTCGCGCTGCCATATTCCAGGTCGTAGCGCTCGGCGCGGACGGGCGGGGGCAATTTCCCGGCCTTGCGAATGGCCAGCACGCCGGTCTGCAACCGCTCGGCGACGGCCGCGGCCAGCAGGAAACCCCGGGCCTCGATGCCGGCCACCAGATCCGCGCCGGACGCGATCTCGGCCAACGCGCCGGTGATCGCCGTCATCGCCGTCGCGTCCGCGAACACCGGGGTGAGGTCCTTGAACTGGACCCCCGGCTTGGGAAAGTCGGCCACCTTGCGCGTCAGCGACGCGATCAGCTCGACCACCGGCGCGGGGCCGCTCATCGGGGCCTCACTGGATGAGGGCCCATCGGTCCATGTTCCAGCCCGCGCCCCACCGCGTCGGGTTCTTGCTCACCGCGTACATCTTCTTGGAGCTCAGCAACGTGCGCTGCTGCCGGTACAGCGGCAGGGTGGGCATGTCGCCCCACAGTACCGGGGCGGTTTCGGTCAGCAGCCGGGCTCGTTCGGCGGCGTCGGCCGAAACGGCCAGCGCGCCGATCGCGTTGTCGACCTGGGGATTCGAGTACCCGGACAGGTTGTTGCCGTTGCCCGTGTGCAGGGCGTAGGCGTCGAGCGCCGACGACCCCGACGACCCGCTGCCGGTGGCCCCACCGGTGCTGGCCAGCAACGCGTCGATCTTGCCGTCCCGCAGCGCCTGTGGACCCGGGCCGTCCAGAATGACGGCGGAGACGGTGATGCCGGCCGCGCCGCACGCCTTGGCGATGACGCCGACGTTGACCGCCAGCCGCGCGTTGGGTCCCTGGTATCCGATCCGGACCGTCAGCGGCGCACCGCCCAGCGCCTTGCGCGCGCCGGCCGGATCGGACTTGCTGAACGGGCCGGCCTCGGCAGCCCCGTCGCCGGCCGACACCGCATCATCGGTGGCCGGGTCCAGGCGCGAGTTGGCGATCGGTGTCCCCGCGTCTTTGGCCAGCGAATCGCGCGGCGTGCACAGCGCGACCGCGCGGCGGGCATTGGGCGCCGCCAGCGGCCCCCGCGGGGCGAAGATCAGCTGCTCGATGCCGTTCGACGGCCCGTCGGAGCGCTCGTAGTTGTCCGGCGTGGTCAGCGCCCCCGAGGAGCCCGAGGCGACGTCGACCACGTCGACGCTGCGGTTGTTGACCCGGTCCTGAATGTCGGGTCCCTGCGACCACACGGTCACCCGCTTGGTGATGGCCTTGGGCCCCCACCACCGGTCGTTGGCGACGAGCACCACCGCGCCGCGGTCCAGGACGGATTCGATCTTGTACGGACCCGACGACGGGAAGCGCTTGAGGTCGACCCCGGGCTTGAGGTCCCAGATGGTGTTCCACAACTTGGCGATCTGGGCCACCAGGGGGCCGTTGTTGCTGAGCAGGGCCGCGGTGACGTCGACGTTGAGCTGGTCGGCGATGACGTGCGACGGCATCAGCGAGGTCGCGGTGAACAGCTGGTTGTAGTCGACGACGCCACGGTCCGGGATGAAGGACACCCGCGCCTTCTTCTGCCCCGGCATGCATTCGACGTTGGCGATGTCCAGGTACCCGGCCTGGCTGGCGGCGTGGAAGTCGGGGAACCTGCCGGACTGAGCCGCCCAGGCGAGCACGATGTCGTCGCAGGTCACCGGCTTGCCGTCGGAGTAGACGGCGTTGTCGGCGATCTGGTAGTCGAGCACCAGCGGCGTGCCGCCGACCACCGACACGGTGCCGAAGTCGCGGTCGGCGACGATCTGCCCGTCGGGGCCGTGATAGCTGAAGCCGGTGAGCGTGCGGGCGAACGCCTGCGCTCCGGCCGACGCGGCGCCGGCGACGGTGTTCGTGTTGTAGGTGGACAGCGGGCCGTCGACCACATAGTCGACCTGGGACGCGGCGCTACCCGCGCAGCCGGTCAGCGTGAAGCCCGCCGCCAGCACCAGCGCCAATCCGGCGGCGATCCACCCGGCTACCCCGCGGCGGCCGACGAACCCGCCACGATCGGCCCCAGTCCCGTGGTACCTGGTGGCCATAGGCCTACCGCCGGCCGACGTTCCGCTTGCCGGTGGGACGCCGCGTCCCGGTCGGCCGCACCGGGCGGGCGCCCGGCGCCGGCTTGCTGGGTGCGGGCTTGGGCGGCTCGGCCGCGGCCGCCGTTCCTTCCGCTTCGTCGGCGGTTTCGGTGTCGCCGCCGTCGGTGTCGGCCGTCGCGCCCGAGCCGGGGCCGCGGCGCCGCATCACGCGTCGGGTGTGGGTGCGCACCAGCTCGGTGCGCTCGCGCAGGGTGACCAGCAGCGGCGTGGCGAAGAAGATCGACGAGTAGGTGCCGACCAGGATGCCGACCAGCTGCACCAGCGCCAGGTCCTTCAGGGTGCCGACGCCCAGCAGCCACACCGCCACGACCATCAGCGCCAGCACCGGCAGCACGCTGATCAGGCTGGTGTTGATGGAGCGCATGAACGTCTGGTTGATCGCCAGGTTGGCCTGCTCGGCGAACGTGCGCCGGGTGGTGTGCTGGAAGCCGTGGGTGTTCTCCTCGACCTTGTCGAACACGATGACGGTGTCGTACAGGGAGAAACCCAGAATCGTCAGCAGGCCGATGACGGTGGCCGGCGTGACCTCGAAACCGACCAGCGAGTACACCCCGGCGGTGACGCTCAGGTCGAAGACCATGGTGGTCAGCGCGGAGACGGCCATGTAGCGCTCGTAGCGGACCATGATGTAGACGCCGACCAGCACCAGGAAGACGGCGAGCGCGATCAGCGCCTTATCGGTGATCTGGTCACCCCAGGTCTCGGAGACCGCGGCGTCGCTGATGGCCTGCTTGCTGGGCTTGCCGTCGGCGCCTTTGGGGTGAAAGGCGTCGAACAGGGCGTTGCGCAGCTTGGTCGTCTGGTCGTTGGTCAGCGTTTCCGAACGGATCTGCACGGTCGCGCCCGCGCCGTTGCCGACGACGACCACCGACTCCGGATCGTTGCCGATGGCCTTGTGGAACACCTCGGAGACCTGCGAGGTCTGCACAGTGCCCGCGGCCCCGGCGGCGGGCATCGACACCGTCGTGCCGCCGTTGAAGTCGATGCCGAAGGTGAAGCCCCGCAACAGGATGCTCAGGACGGCGACGGCGACGATGGCACCGCTGATGCCGAACCACAACCTGCGCCGCCCGACCACCTCGAACGCGCCGGTGCCGGTGTAGAGCCGCGACAGGAAGCCGTGATGCGGCACGCCCGCGGCGCTGCTGCCGGTCAACTCGGTCGCGCCCTCGGAGGCTTCGGTGATCTCGGTAGCGTCTTTGGAGGCTTTGGAGGAAGTCATGCGCTATCCCCGTCCCGTCTTCACCTGCGCCGAAGCCCGCCGTTCGCGGGCGACCCGCTGAACGGCGCCCAGGCCGTTGTAGGCCGGCTTTGCCAGCGTCGGGGACTTGGACGCCAGGTACACCAGCGGCCAGGTCACCAGGAACACCACCACGATGTCGAGGACCGTGGTGAGGCCCAACGTGAAGGCGAATCCCCGCACCTGGCCGATGGCCAGGGCGTAGAGCACCGCGGCGGCCAGGAAGGTGACGGCGTTACCCGACACGATCGTCTTGCGGGCACGCACCCAGCCTCGTGGCACCGCCGATCGGAACGAACGGCCCTCGCGGATCTCGTCTTTGATGCGCTCGAAGAAGACGACGAACGAGTCGGCGGTGGTGCCGATACCGATGATCAGACCCGCGATGCCCGCCAGATCCAGGGTGTAGTTGATCTGCCGGCCCAGGATCACCAGGATCGCGAAAATCATTGCCCCGGAAGCGGCTAGCGACAGCGCGGTGAGCAATCCCAGCACCCGGTAGTAGAGCAGCGAATACAGCAACACCAGGATCAAGCCGATGGTGCCGGCGACGAGCCCCGCTCGCAGCGAGGTCAATCCCAGTGTCGCCGAGACGGTTTGGGCCTCCGAAGCCTCGAAGGACAGCGGCAGCGAGCCGTATTTGAGGACGTTGGCCAGCTGCTTGGCCGTCGCGGCGGTGAACGGCGGATCGCCACCGCTGATCTGAGTCCGGCCGCCGGGAATGGCTTCCTGGATCATGGGCGCGCTGACCACCTGCGAGTCCAGGGTGAACGCGGTCTGGGTGCCGATATGCGCGGCGGTGAAGTCGGCCCAGGTGTTGGCCGCGGCCGACTTGAACTGGAGGTCGACGACGTAGCCGATCCCGCGCTGGTTCTGGCTGGAGGTGGCGTCCTGAATCTGATCACCGCTGATGATCGACGGGCCCAGCAGGTAGGCGACTTTGTGGTCGGTCGAGCAGGTGACCAGCGGCTGGGCCGGATCGTCGTTGCCGGCCAGGATGTCGTCTTTGTCGCAGCGGGTGGCCTGGAACTGCAGGGCGAGGAACTGAATGCCCTGGCGTGCGCTCTGGCGCCACTTCTTCTCGTCGGCGATCCGGTCGGCGAGTTCCTTGCGCGGATCGGGCGGCGCGGGCGCTTCGCCGGGCGGCGCCTCCGCCGCGGGCCCTCCCGGAGCGGGAGCCGGGGACGCCGGAGGCGCTGGGCTGGGCGGCGGCGGGTCTTGGGGATACGGCCGGGGCTGGGCACCCGGGTGAGCGGGCGCCGGCTGCCCCGGAGCCGGCTGGACGGGAGCGGGCTGGCCCGGAGCGGGCTGGGCGGGCGCGGGCTGGCCCGGAGCGGGCTGACCAGGCGCCGGCTGACCGCCCGCTGGCTGGCGCGCCGGCGGCTTGGGCTCGGCGCTCTGGGCCGGCATCGAGTTGAGCACGGGCCGGATGTAGAGGCGGGCGGTCTGACCCAGGTTGCGGGCTTCGTTGCCGTCGTTCCCGGGAACCGTGATGATCAGGTTGTCGCCGTCGACGACGACCTCTGAGCCGGAGACGCCGAGCCCGTTGACCCGGGCGCCGATGATCTGCTGGGCCTGCGCCAGCGCCTCACGGCTGGGCTTAGAGCCGTCCGGGGTGCGCGCGGTCAATGTGACGCGGGTGCCGCCCTGGAGGTCGATGCCGAGCTTGGGAGCGGCCCGCTTGTCCCCGGTGAGAAACACCAGCAGGTAGACGCCGACGAGCAATAACAAGAAGACCGACAGGTAGCGGGCAGGGTGCACCGGCGCCGAAGACGATGCCACGTTCCTTCTATCTCCTTGAAAATCGGTTACTTACCCCGGACAGAGCCTACGTGGCCCCCACTTGCCCGTCGTGCAAGCGGTCCGCCGGTGGGCGGCGATCGGGTGGCGAATCCCCGTCAGGAATCCTTGGTGATCGAGCCCTCGTCGGCGGAGCCCTCGCCGTCGGCCAGGTCTTCGTCGTCGTCGGGCAGGATCCGGTCGCGGATCGCCAGCTTCATCCAAGTGGTCACCACGCCGGGTGCGATCTCGAGGTCGACGGTGTCATCGGTGATCTCGACGACGGTGGCCTGAAGGCCCGACGTGGTGTGCACCCGGTCGCCCGGACGCAACGACTCGTGCAGGTCGATGGTGGCCTGCATCGCACGCTTCTGGCGGCGCGATGCCAAGTACATGAACCCGCCCATGATGAGCAGGAACGGCAGGAACAGGATCAAGCTCTGCATGGACGCGCCTGTCTTTCGTCGTGAATATCGGGACCGACGGTGCCGCGAGCATCGCGCACCTCGAAGGGTCCAGTGTGCCCGTTCAGTCTGGCAGGCCACCTGCGGCGACCGTCCGCCACGGTGCACCGAGTGCCCGCCGGCGTCAAGCTCGATAGGCTTTTGATGCGACGTGACGCGCGCGCCGCGGAGGGGAGTTATGTGGTGGCCAGCCTCGAGCAGACTCGCCAGCTGGTCACCGAGATCCCCGGTCCGGCATCGCTGGAACTGACCAAGCGCCGTGCGGAGGCGGTGTCGCACGCGGTCAACGTGTCGGTGCCGGTATTCGTGGCACGCGCGGGCGGCGGCATCATCGAGGACGTCGACGGCAATCGGCTGATCGACCTGGGATCCGGCATCGCGGTGACCACGATCGGCAACTCGTCGCCCCGCGTCGTCGAAGCGGTCCGCGCGCAGGTGGCCGAGTTCACCCACACCTGCTTCATGGTGACGCCGTACGAGTCCTACATCGCGGTCGCGGAGACGCTGAACCGCATCACCCCGGGCTCCGGTGAGAAGCGCTCGGTGCTGTTCAACTCCGGCGCGGAGGCGGTCGAGAACGCCGTCAAGGTCGCACGCGCCTACACCCGCAAGCCCGCCGTCGTGGCGTTCAACCACGCCTACCACGGCCGCACCAACCTGACCATGGCGCTGACCGCGAAGTCGATGCCCTACAAGGGCGGCTTCGGCCCGTTCGCGCCCGAGGTATACCGCGCGCCGCTGTCCTACCCCTACCGCGACGGCCTGGTCGACAAGGAACTGGCCACCGACGGGGAGAAGGCCGCCGCGCGCGCCATCAAGGTCATCGACGGCCAGATCGGCGCCGACAACCTGGCCGCCCTCATCATCGAGCCCATCCAGGGCGAGGGCGGGTTCATCGTTCCGGCCGAGGGCTTTCTGCCCGCCCTGCTGGACTGGTGCCGCGACAACGACGTGGTGTTCATCGCCGACGAGGTGCAGACGGGTTTCGCGCGCTCCGGCGCGATGTTCGCGTGCGAGCACGAGGGCATCGAGCCCGACTTGATCTGCACCGCGAAGGCGATCGCCGACGGTCTGCCGCTGTCGGCGGTCACCGGCCGGGCACAGATCATGGACGCGCCGCATGTCGGCGGTCTGGGCGGCACGTTCGGCGGAAACCCGCTGGCCTGCGCGGCCGCGTTGGCCACCATCGAGACAATCGAGAACGACGGATTGATCGATCGGGCCCGGCAATTGGAACGGCTGATCACCGAGCCACTGCTGCGCCTGCAGGCCGGCGACGACCGCATCGGCGACGTGCGTGGCCGGGGCGCCATGATCGCCATCGAGCTGGTGAAGTCGGGAACCGCCGAGCCCGAGAAGGAACTGGCCCAGAAGCTGTCCGTCGCGGCGGCCGCCGCCGGGGTGGTCGTCCTGACCTGCGGCATGTACGGCAACATCATCCGGCTGCTGCCCCCACTGGCCATCAGCGACGAGCTGCTGGCCGAGGGCATCGACATCCTCGGCGAACTGCTCGGCGACCTGTAACACCTGGGAGGCCCCGCGTGGGCAATCTCACAAACACCACGAACGTCGGATCATGGTGGAATACCTTTACTTTAGCTAACGTTCTATACGTCAGCGCGGACAGCGCATATTGACTCGCTAACTTTCATTTGCAAGGGATCTGTTTATGTCGACTGCAATTCATGACGAACAACTCGACCGTCGCGTCGAAGAACTCATTGCCAACGACCCGCAGTTCGCTGCCGCCCGACCGGATCCGGCGATCACCGCCGCCCTCGAAAAGCCCGGGCTGCGGCTGCCCCAGATCATTCGGACCGTGCTGGACGGCTACGCCGACCGGCCGGCGCTGGCGCAGCGTGCCGTCGAGTTCGTCAAGGACGCCACGACCGGACGCACGTCGGCCGAGCTGCTCCCCCGCTTCGAGACCGTCACGTATGGCGAACTCGGCCAACGGGTTTCGGCCCTCGGCCGCGCCTGGCTCAGTGACTCGGTCAACCCCGGTGACCGCGTCTGCGTGCTGGGCTTCAACAGCGTTGACTACGCCACCATCGACATCGCGCTGGGCACCATCGGCGCCGTGTCGGTGCCGCTGCAGACCAGCGCGGCGATCACGTCGCTGCAGCCGATCGTGACCGAGACCGAGCCCAGCCTGATCGCGTCGAGCGTCAACCAGCTGACCGACGCCGTGGAGCTGATCCTGTCCGGCGACCACATGCCCGGCAAGCTCGTCGTGTTCGACTACCAGCCCGAGGTCGACGACCAGCGCGAGGCCGTGGAAAACGCCGTGGCGCGGCTGGCCGGCGCCGGCGTCGCCGTCGAGCAGCTCGCCGACGCGTTGCGGCGCGGCGAGGACCTTCCGGCTGTTGCCGAGCCGGAGACCGCCGAGGACTCGCTGGCCCTGCTGATCTACACCTCCGGAAGCACCGGCGCCCCCAAGGGCGCGATGTACCCGCAGAGCAACGTCGGCAAGATGTGGCGGCGCGGCAGCAAGAACTGGTTCGGCGAAAGCGCCGCGTCGATCACCCTCAACTTCATGCCGATGAGTCACGTCATGGGACGCGGAATCCTCTACGGCACCCTGGGCAATGGCGGCACCGCCTACTTCGCGGCCCGCAGCGACCTGTCCACCCTGCTCGAGGACCTCGAGTTGGCGCGCCCCACCGAGCTGAACTTCGTTCCGCGCATCTGGGAGACGCTGTTCGGCGAATTCCAGCGCCAGGTCGAGCGTCGCCTGGCCGACGGCGGGGAGCGCGAGGCGGTCGAGGCCGCGGTCCTGGACGAACAGCGCCAGTACCTGCTGGGCGGGCGGTTCATCTTCGCGATGACGGGCTCCGCACCCATCTCACCGGAACTGAAGAAGTGGGCCGAGTCGCTGCTGCAGATGCACCTGATGGACGGCTACGGCTCGACCGAGGCCGGAATGGTGTTGTTCGACGGGGAGATTCAGCGTCCGCCGGTGATCGACTACAAGCTGGTCGACGTTCCGGATCTCGGTTACTTCAGCACCGACCGGCCGCATCCGCGCGGTGAGCTGTTGCTGAGCACCGAGAACATGTTCCCCGGCTACTACAAGCGGGCCGAGACCACCGCCAACGTGTTCAGCGAGGACGGCTACTACCGGACCGGTGACGTGTTCGCCGAGGTCGCCCCGGACCGGCTGGTGTACGTCGACCGCCGCAACAACGTGCTGAAGCTCGCGCAGGGCGAGTTCGTGACGCTGGCCAAACTGGAGGCGGTGTTCGGCAACAGCCCGCTGATCCGTCAGATCTACGTCTACGGCAACAGCTCTCAGCCCTACCTGCTGGCCGTCGTGGTGCCGACCGAAGAGGCGTTGGCGTCGGGCGACATCGAGTCGCTCAAGCCGAAGATCGCGGACTCGCTGCAGAAGGTCGCCAAAGAGGCCGACCTGCAGTCCTACGAGGTGCCGCGCGACTTCATCGTCGAGACCACCCCGTTCACACTGGAAAACGGTCTGCTGACCGGGATCCGGAAGCTGGCGTGGCCGAAGCTGAAGCAGCACTACGGCGAACGGCTCGAGCAGATCTACGCCGACCTGGCCGCGGGACAGGCCAACGAGTTGGCCGAACTGCGCCGCAGCGGCGCCGACGCGCCCGTGCTGCAGACGGTGAGCCGGGCCGCGGCCGCCATGCTGGGTGCCGCGGCCGGCGACATCGCCCCCGACGCGCACTTCACCGATCTGGGTGGAGACTCGTTGTCCGCGTTGACATTCGGCAACCTGTTGCGCGAGATCTTCGACGTCGACGTGCCGGTGGGTGTCATCGTCAGCCCGGCCAACGACCTGGCAGCCGTGGCCGCCTACATCGAGGCCGAGCGGCAGGGTTCCAAGCGGCCGACGTTCGCCGCCGTGCACGGGCGTGGCGCCACCACGGTGCACGCCAGCGACCTCACGCTGGACAAGTTCATCGACGAGGCGACCCTGGCCGGTGCGCCGAGCCTGCCGAAGCCGGCGACCGAGGTGCGCACCGTGCTGCTGACCGGTGCGACCGGATTCCTGGGCCGCTACCTGGCACTGGACTGGCTCGAGCGGATGGACATGGTCGACGGCAAGGTGATCGCCTTGGTGCGGGCCAAGTCTGACGAGGAGGCGCGGGCCCGGCTGGACAAGACCTTCGACAGCGGCGACCCGAAACTGTTGGCGCACTACCAGCAGTTGGCCGCCGACCACCTCGAGGTGATCGCGGGAGACAAGGGCGAGGCCAACCTCGGCCTGGACCAGCAGACCTGGCAGCGCCTGGCCGAGGAGGTCGACGTGATCGTCGACCCGGCGGCACTGGTCAACCACGTGTTGCCGTACAGCGAGCTGTTCGGGCCCAACGCCTTGGGTACCGCGGAGCTGATCCGGATTGCGTTGACGTCCAAGCAAAAGCCGTACACGTACGTGTCGACGATCGGCGTCGGCGACCAGATCCGGCCCGGCACGTTCGTCGAGAACGCCGATATCCGGCAGATCAGCGCCACCCGCGAGATCAACGACAACTACGCCAACGGCTACGGCAACAGCAAGTGGGCGGGCGAGGTGCTACTGCGTGAGGCACACGACCTGTGCGGCCTGCCGGTCGCGGTGTTCCGCTGCGACATGATCCTGGCCGACACCACCTATGCCGGACAGCTCAACCTGCCGGACATGTTCACCCGGCTGATGCTGAGCCTGGTCGCCACGGGTATCGCGCCCGGTTCGTTCTACGAGCTCGACGCCGAGGGCAACCGGCAGCGGGCACACTACGACGGTCTGCCGGTCGAGTTCATCGCCGCGGCGATCTCGACGCTGGGAACGCAGATCACCGAGAGCGACACCGGCTTCCAGACGTACCACGTGATGAACCCGTACGACGACGGCATCGGGCTCGACGAGTACATCGACTGGCTGGTCGAGGCCGGCTATTCGATCGAGCGCATCGCCGATTACTCCGAATGGCTGCGGCGGTTCGAGACCTCGCTGCGGGCCCTGCCGGATCGGCAGCGCCAGTACTCGCTGCTGCCGCTGTTGCACAACTACCAGGAGCCGGATAAGCCGATCAACGGCTCGATGGCACCCACCGATGTGTTCCGTGCGGCCGTGCAGGAAGCGAAAATCGGTCCCGACAAAGACATTCCGCACGTGTCGGCGCCGGTGATCGTCAAGTACATCACCAACCTGCAGTTGCTCGGACTGCTCTGAGGTAGGCCAAACAGTAAGCCGCCCAGCCTTTTCGGGGCTGGGCGGCTTACTTGTTGTGCAAGGCTACTGCTGCGGGTGCGGCCAGCGCAGGTAGGCGGCGTTGGTACCGGACCCTGTACCGGAGCGGTTACGGCGCCATCCCCGCTTGGGTTCGGCGTCGGCCGCGGACCGGGGCTTGGTCAGCGCTCCCGAGGAGACCTCGGCGGGCTCGTCGTAAGTCGAATCCCGGTAGGGCTCGACGGCCGGCGTCGCGGCGCGTTCGGCGGCCACCGGATGGACGTCGCGCGCCAGGCGCGCGGCGGTGCGGGCGAGCGCGACCCCGCCCAGGAACACGATCAGCACGCCCAGGCCCGAGAAGTACGTGACCTCGAGCACCGCGCGCTTGCGATCGGTCGCGGCAATCGGGTCACCGGCGGAGCCGATTCCCAACAGAGGGGCGACCTGGCCGCCCACGACAAACCAGGCGCCGGCCAGCACGGCCAGCCAACCGCCCAGCATGGCGGCGACACGGTTCCCGGCGACGATCAGCAGCAGGCCGCCCAGTACGGCCGCCGCGCCTGGGGCGACCTCGAGCCAGCCCCGGGCCGTGCTCCATGCCCAGTCCCGGTCCGGTGTGTAGGCGAAGTTGAAGTGCGGACCAACAAACGGTATTAACGCCCCCCACGCTCCCAAGATGACCAGGAGCAATCCGCTGACCGCGCCGCGCGAGCGCGGGATACCCAGCCCGCGGGTGTGGCCGTCTTCTGCGTATTTCATGACATCCCCTCGTTGAATACCGGGTCGTTTTCCGGCCTGGGGTGGTTACCCAGCGCCTTCCACTACTAACCCATGGGGCGGCCGAAAGCGACCGCTCGCCGTGACCATTGAGGCTGATGAGACTGGTGTTACTACTGCAGGCCGAGCAGCAGGAGCACGATTGCGATCGCCGGGAGCGTGCCCTGCGTCGCGGCGGCGCGCGCCTTGTCGCGGTCGGACGCGATCAGAACCAGCGCGGCGGCGGCCATCGATCCGACCCCGGCGAAGACGAGCGACGCTCCAATACCTGTGTGGCCCAGGGCAACTGCGATGATGCCCACACCGGTGACGACGGCCAGGAAAAGGTTGTAGAACCCTTGGTTGAAGGCGAGCAGCTTGGTGGTTTCGGCTTCGGCTTCGGTGGTTCCGAAGGTCGCGCGGGTGCGCGGCGAGGTCCAGGTCAACGATTCCATTACAAAGATGTAGACGTGCAGCAACGCCGCCAGTGCGGCGAACACCAGGGCGGTGGCGATCATCGCTCCTCCTCGCCGATTCGGGCCCGCTACGCGGTCCGGTTCCGCACGGCGGGGCGCCGGTGAACTTTACCGACCGGCGCTCACCGGGACCAGGCTGACGCGCGAACAGGCACCGGTAGCCGGCGCTACCGGTGCCTTCCGCCCTACCTCCGACTAGGCGCCCGCGTGGTGGTGCCGGTGGAATAAGCCGCCACCTTCGGTGCGCCGGCGGAACAGGCCGCCCTCGCCGGACCGCCGACGTAACAGGCCACCACCGGTGCGCCCGCGGGGCGCCGGCTCACCGGCCATGGCGTCCGAAGGTGCTCCCGCCGGGACGCGACCCTCGTCGTACATCGCCGGTTCAGCGGCCGGCACGGTTTGGCCTGCCACCGGCGCCGGCTCTGCAACGACGACGTCTCGGGCGTGGCGAACGGCCAGCCGCGCAACCGCGGCCCCGCCCAGGAACACGATCAGGGCGCCCAGGCCGGAGAAGTAGGTGACCTCGAGCAGGGCCCGCTTGAGGTCCGTCGAGGCCATCGGTTGACCGAGGTCACCGATTCCGAGCGTCGACGCGAACGCCCGGCCGACGACGAACCAGGCGCCGCCCGCGACCGCGAGCCAGCCGCCGAACACGGCGCTGGCGCGGTTCCCGGACATGAGCACCAGCAAACCGCCGAGCGCGGCCGCTGCCCCGGGGAGCACCTCCAGCCAGCCTTTGGCCGTGGTCCACGTCCATGCCGGATCCGCCATGTACGCCCAGTCGATGTTGGGCCCGAAGAAGGGCACCAATGCGCCCCACGCACCCAGAAGAATGAGAAGTAACCCGGTTAGCGCGCCGCGGGTCCGTGGCATGTACAACGCGCGAGGGCGATCGTAGTCGTGGCTTCTGGTCCTCATCGGAACCTCCTTCAGACAGGTATGACTGCTGTGAGGCTGGTTACCCGAGGGTCCTGGGGTGTAACCGCTCCCGCGGTGCCCATGTGTTTGCTGAGGCCGCTGGGGCGAGGCTCGCCCGGCGTGGCCGAGGCCGCGCGATCGACGATGCGGGCGGGTCTGAGCAGGCCGGAGGCACCATCGGACGGTCACCCGGGACAGGCTGGGCGCAAAGGTCACGATTTGGCCGCGATTGGGCGGCCCGCTAATCGAACAGACCGGCCTGTCCGAAGCCGGTGACGCCGGCCGGAGGGGTCATGCCGAGGTGCGTCCAGGCCTGGGCGGTCGCCACCCGGCCTCGCGGCGTCCGCGCGACCATGCCGGCACGCACCAGGAACGGCTCGCACACCTCCTCCACGGTGGCGGCCTCCTCTCCCACCGCCACCGCCAGCGTCGACACCCCGACCGGTCCGCCGCCGAAGCTGCGGGTCAGCGCCGAAAGCACGGCCCGGTCCAGCCGGTCCAGGCCCAGCTCGTCGACGTCGTAGACCGCCAGCGCGGCCTTGGCGACGTCGCGGGTGATCACGCCGTCGGCGCGCACCTCGGCGAAGTCGCGGACCCGGCGCAACAACCGGTTGGCGATCCGCGGTGTCCCCCGCGAGCGCCGGGCGATCTCCTCGGCCGCGTCGCCGCCGAGTTCGATGCCCAGGATCCCGGCGGAGCGGGCCAGCACCCGCTCCAGCTCGGAGGGCTCGTAGAAGTCCATATGCGCGGTGAAACCGAACCGATCCCGCAGCGGACCGGTCAGCGCGCCCGACCGGGTGGTCGCGCCGACCAGGGTGAACGGCGCCAGCTCCAGCGGAATCGACGTCGCCCCAGGACCCTTGCCGACCACCACATCGACCCGGAAGTCCTCCATGGCCAGGTAGAGCATCTCCTCGGCGGGCCGGGCGATGCGGTGGATCTCGTCGATGAACAGCACGTCGTGCTCGACCAGGTTGGACAGCATCGCCGCCAGGTCACCGGCGCGTTCCAGCGCGGGGCCCGACGTCATCCGCAGCGAGGACCCGAGCTCGGCCGCGATGATCATCGCCAGTGACGTCTTGCCCAGCCCCGGCGGACCGGACAACAGGATGTGGTCGGGCGTGCCGCCGCGGTTTTTGGCGCCCTCAAGGACGAGCTGCAGCTGCTCGCGCACCCGCGGCTGGCCGATGAACTCGCGCAGCGAGCGCGGACGCAGGCTGACGTCGATGTCGCCCTCGCCCACGGTCAGCGCCGGGGAGACCTCTCGTTCCTCGTAGTCGTCGGTCATCGGGACTTGCCCAGCATCGACAGGGCGGCGCGCAGCGCGGCCGTCGTGGTGGCGCCGTGGTCGGCGGCCAGCACCTTGTCGGTGGCTTCCTCGGCCTGCTTGACGGCGAAACCGAGCCCGACCAGGGCCTCCACCACCGGCCCGCGGATCGCGTGGCCGTTGAGGCCCGCCGCCGGGGACGCCCCGCCGGCCGCGAAGCCGGCGCCGACCTTGTCGCGCAATTCCAGGACCATCCGTTCGGCGCTGCGCTTGCCTATCCCGGGCACCCGGGTCAGCGCGGTGACGTCGCCGTCGTGCAGCGCCTGTCGCAGCGCCCCGGCGTCGTGTACGGCCAGGGTCGCCATCGCCAGCCGCGGCCCCACCCCCGACACCGACAGCAGCGTCAGGAACAGGTCGCGGGCGTCGGCGTCGGCGAAACCGTAGAGCGTCATCGAGTCCTCGCGGACGATCATCGCGGTGATCAGCCGTGCCTCGGTCCCGGCCCGCAGCGTGGACAACGTCGACGGCGTCGCGTTCACCCGATAGCCGACGCCGGCGGCCTCGATCACCACGTGATCGAGCGCCACCTCGAGAACCTCGCCGCGCACCGAGGCGATCATCGCGCCGCCTTCAGCTTGGCGTCCAGCGTGGCCTTGTATTTTCGCCGCTGCTCGGCGGCCATCGCCTCCGCCGCGGCCATCCGGGCGATCATCGGCGCCCGCCAGCAATGGCAAATCGCCAGCGCCAGCGCGTCCGCGGCGTCCGCCGGTGTCGGTTTGGCTTGCAGCGCAAGGATTCTGGTGACCATCGCGGTGACTTGGGCCTTATCGGCGGCGCCGTTTCCGGTGACCGCGGCCTTGACCTCGCTGGGGGTGTGGAAGTGCACGTCGACGCCGCGTTTGGCCGCGGCCAGCGCGACGACGCCGCCGGCCTGGGCGGTCCCCATCACGGTCGACACGTTGAGTTGGGAGAACACCCGCTCGATCGCCACGACGTCCGGCTGGTGGGTCGCCAGCCAATGCTCGACGGCATCGCTGATCGTCAGGAGCCGCTCGGCGAGCGGCGCGTCCGAGGGCGTGCGCACCACGTCGACATCGAGCGCGACCACCGCGCGCCCCCGCCCGGTTTCGACGACCGACAGACCGCATCGGGTCAGGCCGGGATCGACGCCCATCACCCGCATTCCCGCTCCCATCTAGTAGAACAGCTGTTCGATACCTTACGGCCACCGGCGACAGGTCTGGGTAGGACACGCGGCGCTTCCCGGGGCAACGTTGGGACGCCGACGCATGAAAAAGCTGTTAGCTTTAGCCCACGTTCGCTCGAGCAATGCGGCAACGGAGGGATTGGCGTGGGATCTCTGCTGGTCATGATCGCCGTGGCGCTCTTCATCGCGTCCATCGTGGTGCTGGTGGTGGCTTTGCGACGGCCCAAGCAGCCGGCCCAGCGGGGCGGGCGCCAGGACCCGCTCTCCGCCGACGCAATGCCGCAGTTCGGGCCGCGCCAACTCGGGCCCGGCGCCATCGTGAGCTACGGCGGCATCGACTACATCGTGCGCGGATCGGTCACCTACCGCGAAGGGCCCTTCGTGTGGTGGGAGCACCTGCTGGAGGGCGGCGATCAACCACTCTGGTTCAGCGTCGAGGAGGACGAGGGACGCCTGGAACTGGCGATGTGGGTCAAACGCAAGGATGTGTCCCTGCGGCCCGGCGACCAATACGTCGTCGACGGCGTCACGTTCCATGAGTCCGAACGCGGCCGCGCCTCCTACACGACCGAAGGCGCCACCGGCCTGCCGGCCGGCGGAGACATGGAGTTCGTCGACTGCGCCAACGCCGACGAGTCGGCGCTGCTCTCGTTCGAGCGCTGGGCCCCGGACATGCCCTGGGAGGTTTCGACGGGCAAGTCCGTCTCGCCCGGCGAAATCACCGTGTATTCGGCACCCCCACCCAGCTCGGCGTAGGGCTAGAGGTCACGCCGGTGCCCCTTCATCAGCTCGCCGTGACTCCGGCGGACGTATCCGGGGAAAGGCTGGGACTCGCGCTCAACGCGCCCGTGCCCGCTCCCCTGGCCAGCTGCCGCCTGGACCACCCGGCCGGCGGCGCCACGCTCTTGCTGGGTGTGCTCGGCGCGTCACATGTCGTCGCGGTCGGGCACGCGTTCTCCGAGGAAATCTCCTGCACGGCACGCAATCTCGGGGCCGACCTGCCCGAGCGCACCGACGCACCCGGTTACCGCCTGCAGTCGCGTACCGACACCCACGACGAGGCGAGCTTTCGCCGGCTCGCGCAGGACCTGCGCGACCGTTGCGCGCGGCTGGACGGCTGGCTCGGCGGCACCTTCCCCGGCGATGACGCCGCGCTGACCGTGCTGGCCGCCGAGCCCGACGGCACCGGCTGGCGCTGGCAGACCTGGCACCTCTACCCGGCTCGCCTCGCGGGCGGCGGCGGAACGGTGGTTCACACGGCCAGCCGGTGGCGCCCGTGAGCCGCAACCGCCTTTTCGTGATCGCCGGAGTGCTGGGCGCGGCCGCCGTGGCGTGCCTGATCTTCGGAATCATCTTGCTCCAGAAGAACATTGGCTCGTACGTGGCCGGTCATTATCACGAGTACGCCCGCGACGCGAACGGGACCCGCTACCAGTGCACCGGTTCGCCCGAACAGGTCGCCGACGCGCTGGCCGACTACGCCCAACCCGACGCGCGGGCCGACAACGGCAAGACCGAGTACCTGCGTTACAGCAACAACATCGTGATCGTCGGCCCCGACGGCGGTTATCAGTGCAGCATCCGCGTCGAACCGCTGAGCGCCGGATACAGCCACGGCGCCTTCATCTTCCTGGGCCCCGGATTTTCCCCTGGATCCCCCTCGGGCGGCGCCGGAGGCACCCCCGGCGGCCCCGGCGGAATCAAGTGAACGCAAAGGAGAGCACCATGTACCTCGCCGTCGAGATCGGCACCGTCGACATCAATCCCGTGCTGAAGGGCGCGGTCGCGACGATCCTGTACTTCGTCGTCGGCATGGCCGTGCTTCTCATCGGGTTCTACGCGGTCGACCTGCTGACCCCGGGGAAGTTGCGCCAGCTGGTGTTCATCGACCGCCGCCCCAACGCCGTGGTGGTCGCGGGCGCGATGTACATCGCCCTGACCGTCGTCATCATCACCGCCATCGCCAACAGCTATAGCCAGCTGGGCCAGGGACTCCTGGGCGTGGCGGTGTACGGGCTGATGGGCGTGATCCTGCTGGGGATAGCGCTGCTGGCGATGCACCTGCTGATACCGGGCAGCTTCCACGAGCACATCGACGAGCCGGAGCTGCATCCGGGATCGTTCGCCGTGGCGCTGATACTGCTCGCCGTGGGAGGGGTGACCGCCGCGGCGGTGTCATGAGCGCTGTCGATGTGCGGCCGCCCGGGGCGGCGCCGGCCGCGGGGCCGTCGGGTCGATGGCGGGCGCTGCTGCTGGCCGCGGTGGCGGCGTGCGCGGCCTGCGGCATCGTGTACGAACTCGCGCTGCTGACGCTGTCGGCCAGCCTCGACGGCGGCGGGATCGTCGCCACCTCCCTGATCGTCGCGGGCTACATCGCCGCGCTGGGCGTGGGCGCCCTGCTGGTCAAACCCCTGCTGGCGCACGCCGCGATCACCTTCATCGCCGTCGAGGCGCTGCTGGGCATCATCGGCGGCCTGTCGGCGGCGGCGCTGTACGTGGTGTTCGCGTTCGTGGACGGGTCGACGTGGGTGCTCGCGTTGAGCACGGCGCTTATCGGTGCTCTGGTGGGCGCCGAGGTGCCGCTGCTGATGACGCTGCTGCAAGGTGGCCGGACAGCCGGTGCCGCCGATGCCGGGCGGACGCTGGCCAACCTCAACGCCGCCGACTACCTGGGCGCGCTGCTGGGCGGGCTGGTCTGGCCGTTCCTGTTGCTGCCGCAGTTGGGGATGATCCGCGGTGCGGCCGCCACCGGCATGATCAACCTGGCGGCCGCCGCCGTCGTAGCGATTTTCCTGTTGCGGCAAGTGGTTTCGACGCGGAAGCTGATGCTGGCGATGTGCGCGCTGGCCGCCGCCGTTGGGCTGCTCGCCACCCTGCTGCTGCGTTCGGCCGACATCGAAACAACAAGCAGGCAAAGGCTTTACGCCGACCCGATCATCGCCTACCGGCACACGGCCTATCAGGAGATCGTGGTGACCCGCCGCGGCAACGACACCCGGCTGTATCTCAATGGGGGGCTGCAGTTCTCCACCCGCGACGAGTACCGCTACACCGAGAGCCTCGTCTACCCCGCCCTCGGCGGGGTTTCCCAAGGCGCCCATTCGGTGCTGGTGCTGGGCGGCGGAGACGGCCTGGCGGCGCGCGAATTACTGCGCCAGCCAGGCGTTTCCAAGATCGTACAGGTCGAGCTCGACCCCGCGGTGATCGACGTCGCCCGCACCACGCTGCGCGCCGCCAATGGCGGCTCGCTGGACAACCCCCGGGTGGCCGTGCTGATCGAGGACGCGATGAACTGGTTGCGCGGGCCGAACGTGGACCGCTTCGACGCGGTGATCGTCGACCTTCCCGACCCCGACACACCCGTGCTGGGCCGGCTGTACTCCACGGAGTTCTACGCGCTGGCCGCCCGCGCGCTCGCACCCGGTGGGCTGATGGTGGTGCAGGCGGGCAGTCCGTTCTCCACCCCGACGGCGTATTGGCGCACGGTATCGACGATCCGGGCGGCCGGCTACGCGGTCACGCCGTATCACGTGCACGTGCCCACGTTCGGTGACTGGGGATTCGCCCTTGCGCAGCGCGCCGACGCCGCACCCGTGCCGAAGGTGCCCACCAATGCGCCGCCGCTGCGCTACCTCAACCAGCAGGTGCTCGACGCCGCGGGCGTCTTCTCCGGCGACATCGGGCCGCGCCCGGTGGACCCGTCGACCCTGGACAACCCGCGCATCGTCGAGGACATGCGGCACGGATACGACTAGCCATTGCTGGCGGCCTTGGTCCCGCCGAGCGTGCACTGATGGCGACAAATCGGCCTGAATCTCGCCCTGCAGGCACGCTCGGCGAGAGCCGAACTAGTCCTCGTCGAGGGCGGCGAGCACCTCGTCGGACAGGTCGACATTGGTCCAGACGTTCTGCACGTCGTCGCTGTCCTCCAGCGCGTCGACCAGCTTGAACACCTTGCGCGCGCCCTCGACGTCGACCGGCACGCTGACCGAGGGCTGGAAGCTGGCCTCGGCCGATTCGTAGTCGATGCCGGCGTCCTGCAGCGCCGTGCGCACCGCGACGAGATCGGTCGGCTCGGAGATGACCTCGAAGCTCTCGCCGAGGTCGTTGACGTCCTCGGCACCGGCGTCCAGCACGGCGGTCAGCACATCGTCTTCGGTGAGCCCGTTCTTCTCGAGCGTGACGACGCCCTTGCGGGTGAACAGATAGGACACCGATCCGGGGTCGGCCATGTTGCCGCCGTTGCGGGTCACCGCCACCCGGACCTCGCCGGCCGCGCGGTTGCGGTTGTCGGTGAGGCACTCGATCAGCACCGCCACGCCGTTGGGGCCGTAACCCTCGTACATGATGGTCTGGTAGTCGGCGCCGCCGGCTTCCTCGCCCGCGCCGCGCTTGCGGGCGCGTTCGATGTTGTCGTTGGGCACCGAGGTCTTCTTCGCCTTCTGAATGGCGTCGTACAGCGTCGGGTTGCCGGCCGGGTCACCACCGCCGGTACGGGCGGCGACCTCGATGTTTTTGATCAGCCGGGCGAATTCCTTGCCACGACGCGCGTCTTTGACGGCCTTCTGGTGCTTGGTGGTCGCCCACTTGGAATGGCCGCTCATCGGTGTCTCGTACCTCTTCTATCTCTGGAAAGTTCGCCAGACGAGTCTACGTGGACGGTCGATGCACCGAACGTCACGCCAGCGCGGCAGTCGCCGCCGAGCGTCACTCCTGCGTGACGTTCGGCGTGCCGGCACCGGTCACCAGGTCGACGAACAGGTGGTGGATGCGGCGGTCGCCGGTCATCTCGGGGTGAAACGCCGTCGCCAGCACCAAGCCCTGCTTCACTGCGACGACGTGGCCGGCCGCGCTGGCCAGCACCTCGACGTCGTCGCCGGCTCGCTCGACCCAGGGGGCCCGGATGAATACCGCGCGCACCGGATCGCTCAGCCCCGCGAACGGGATGTCCCCCTCGAAAGAATCGACCTGTCGTCCAAAGGCGTTGCGCCGCACCGTCATATCGATTGCACGCAGCGGCAGCGCCTCGCGCCCGCCCGCGCCGGCGTCCAGGATCTCGCTGGCCAGCAGGATCATCCCGGCGCACGCGCCGTAGGCGGGCAGCCCGTCGGCCAGCAAGCCCCGCAACGGCTCGAGCAGCCCGAGATCGAGCAGCAGGTGGCTCATGGTGGTCGATTCCCCGCCGGGGATGACCAGCCCGTCCACCGCCTCCAGCTCGCTGCGCCGGCGCACCGGCATCGACTCGGCTCCCGCCTCCCGCAGGGCCGCCAGGTGCTCGCGGGTGTCGCCCTGCAGTGCCAGGACCCCGATCCGCGGGGCGCTCACTGGTTGGTCGGCTGGTACCCACGCTTGAAGCGGGTCAGCCCCTCCTGCATGACCGCCGCAACCATCTCACCGGACTGGGTGAAGATCTTGCCCTGGCACAGCGAGCGGCCGCCGCTGGCCGACGGCGAGCTCTGGTCGTAGAGCAGCCACTCGTCGGCCCGGAACGCCCGCATGAACCACATGGCGTGGTCCAGCGACGCCACCTGCAGGTGCTCGCGCACATCGAGGTGGTTGACCTGCGCCGATCCCAGCAGCGTCAGGTCGCTCATGTAGGCCAGCGCGCAGATGTGCAGCACCGGGTCGTCGGGCAGCGGATCACGGTGGCGGAACCACACCTGCTGTTGGGAGGCCTTGACCGGCGAGAGGTGCAGCTTCTCTCGGGGCACGATGCAGACGTCCCACTCCTCGAACTGTTTGAACCCGGCGTCGTCGAACACCTTGATCGAGTCCAGACCGGGCAGGCCGTCCGGCGGCGCGGCGGCGGGCATGACGTCCTGGTGGTGGATGCCCTCCTGGTCGGTCTGGAACGACGCCCCCATGGAAAAGATGATTTCGCCGTGCTGGATGGCATTGACGCGCCGGGTAGCGAATGACCCGCCGTCGCGGGTGCGCTCGACGATGAACACCGTGGGCTCGTTGGCGTCGCCGGGCCGCAGGAAGTAACCGTGCAGCGAGTGGACCTGGTAGTGCGGGTCCACGGTGCGAACCGCCGAGACGAGCGACTGCCCCGCCACGTGACCGCCGAACGTGCGCTGGAAATATCCCGACTCCGGGCTGAAAACCCGACCACGGTAGATGTTGACCTCGAGTTGCTCGAGATCGAGGATCTCTTCGATCGCCACGGAGAAGTTCTTACCAGCCGCGTTCGGCCAGCCGGTGGGGCTCCGCGATCTGCTCGACGTTGATGCCGACCATCGCGTCGCCCAGCCCGCGCGACACCTTGGCGAGCACGTCGGGATCGTCGTAGAAGGTGGTCGCCTTGACGATCGCGGCCGCGCGCGCGGCGGGATCGCCGGACTTGAAGATCCCCGAACCGACGAATACGCCCTCGGCGCCGAGCTGCATCATCATCGCCGCATCCGCCGGGGTGGCGATGCCGCCCGCGGTGAACAGCGTCACCGGCAGCTTGCCCGCCCTGGCCACCTCGACAACCAGGTCGTAGGGCGCCCGCAATTCCTTTGCGGCGACGTACAATTCGTCCTCCGACAACGACGTCAGGCGGCGGATCTCGCCGCCGATCGCCCGCATGTGCGTGGTCGCGTTGGAGACGTCACCGGTGCCGGCTTCGCCCTTGGAGCGGATCATCGCCGCGCCCTCGCTGATGCGGCGCAGCGCCTCACCGAGGTTGGTCGCCCCGCACACGAACGGCACGGTGAACTTCCACTTGTCGATGTGGTGGGTGTAGTCCGCCGGGGTGAGCACCTCAGACTCGTCGACGTAGTCCACGCCGAGGCTCTGCAGGATCTGAGCCTCGACGAAGTGGCCGATGCGGGCCTTGGCCATCACCGGGATGGTCACGGCGGCGATGATGCCCTCGATCATGTCGGGGTCGCTCATCCGCGACACACCACCTTGCGCGCGGATGTCGGCGGGCACCCGTTCCAGCGCCATGACGGCGACCGCGCCGGCGGCCTCGGCGATCTTGGCCTGCTCGGGGGTGACGACGTCCATGATGACGCCGCCCTTGAGCATCTCGGCCATGCCGCGTTTGACGCGCGCCGTTCCGGTTCGCCCGTTCGGTGGGTGGGCCGTACTCACTGCATGATCTCCTTCAAACGTTGTCGACCCAGTCTAATGAGGCGTTTTGGCCCGCGTTGACACCGGCGGAGTCAGCGGATGGACAACAGCGGCCCGGGGGTGCGGCCGCCGGCGAGCGCCGCCGCGTCGGTGAGCAGTCCGGACAGTTGCATGGGGTACACGGTCTCCCCCGCTGCGACCAGCGCGGCGATGTCGGCAGCGTCACACCACCGGTGGCCGTGGATGTAGCTGCGTTCCAGCTCGGTGCGGCCCGCGCGCGACGGCTCGAACCGCCGGGTGCGGTAGACGAAGTAGAACTCCTCGCTGTCGATCAGCGAGCCGTTGAACTCGAAGACCTCGTCACGCCGCCAGACCGGCCCGACCATCTCCGCCGGCGCGACCCGCAGACCGGTTTCCTCGGCCAGTTCCCGCGCGGCGGCTTCGGCCAGCCGCTCCCCTTGCTGCACCTCGCCACCCACGGTGAACCACCACTTCGGGGCATGCCGGTCGGCGAGCGCGGGGTCCGACCCGCACAGCAGCAGCACCGCGCCGGTGTCGTCGAGCAGCACGATGCGCGCCGAGGTGCGGTGGTTGAGGACGCCGTGATCGCCGTGGGCCAGCGCGTGCGGACGTTCGACGATCTCGAAATAGCTGGGCACAGCGGCCTTTCCGCCGAGGTGGAACAGCCGCACCAGGGGCCGCTCGGCCAGGGCCAGGGTGTCGCGGACCGCGTCGTTGTGGAAACGACGGGCCAGCACCACCCGGGCCTCGGCGTCGGCCAGCTCGGCGATCAGACCGGCCGGCAGCGACGCAGGATCGACGACGGCCAGCGCGGCCGACAACGCGTTCTCGGCGTTTTCCCGCGCGGGCCGGGGCGCCCCTTCCGCGGCGTCGGCCAGCGCCGCCAGCCGCCGCCCTTCGGACGCACCGCCGTAGGCGTCGATGGCGACGGCGCGCGACACCACCGCGCGCCGTGCCAGCGCCCCGTCGAGCGCCTGCCACGACAGGTCGTAGCGGACGTGCAGGCGGTCCAGCCTGTTCGCCGTCCGGTACGCCCAGACCCCGAAGACCGCCAGCACCGCGACGAACACCGCGATGGCGACAATCAGCCACGTCATCAACTGGCCACCTCAACCTTGGCGCCTGACGCGGCGACCGTCTCGTACACCCGCATGATCTGGCTGGCCACCACCGACCAGTCGTAGCGCTGGACGGCTGCCGAACCCGCCGTCACATAACGTTCCCGCAGCACATCATCCTCCAGCACCGCGATCAGCGCATCGGCAAGCGCGTCACCGTCGCCGACGGGTACCAGGCATCCGACGTCACCGTTGCCCAGCACGCGGCGGAAGGCGTCCAGATCGCTCGCCACCACCGGGGTGCCGGCGGCCAGCGCCTCGACCAGGACGATGCCGAAACTCTCCCCGCCGAGGTTGGGCGCGCAGTACACGTCGGCGCTGCGCATGGCCGACGCCTTGCCGGCGTCGTCGACCTGCCCGAGAAAACGGAGGTGATCCACCAATTCCCCTGCCTGGGAGCGCAATTGGTCTTCATCGCCGCGCCCGACGACCAGGAGTTGCACGTCGGGAAAACGCGCGACCAGCGCCGGCAGCGCGTCGAGCAGCACCGAGATGCCCTTGCGCGGCTCGTCGTAGCGGCCCAGGAACAGCACCGTCTTGCCGGGGCGCGGGTAGCCGTCCAGGTGCGGGGCCGAGGCGAACGATGCGACGTCGACGCCGTTGGGGATCTCCACCGCGTCGGTGCCCAGCGCCTCCATCTGCCAGCGCCGGGCCAGATCGGAGACCGCGATCCGGCCGACGATCTTCTCGTGCATCGGGCGCAGGATGCCCTGAAACACCGTCAGCGTCAGCGATTTGGTGGTGGAGGTGTGAAACGTGGCGACGATCGGGCCCTCGGCGATGTTGAGGGCCAACATGGACAGACTCGGCGCGTTGGGCTCGTGCAGGTGCAGCACGTCGAAATCGCCTTCGGCGAGCCACTTTTTCACCTTGCGGTGGGTGGCCGGCCCGAACCGCAGCCGGGCCACCGAACCGTTGTAGGGAATCGGGACGGCCTTGCCCGCCGAGACGACGTAATCGGGCAGCTCGGCGTGCGGCGAGGCCGGCGCGAGGACGCTGACGTCATGACCCCGGGCGCGCATCACCTCGGCCAGCTGCAGGACGTGCGACTGCACCCCGCCCGGAACGTCGAACGAGTAGGGACAGATCATCCCGATCCGCATCAGGTTTCCTTCAGCCGGGCCTGCTTGGCATCGGGAAGGTCGGACAGCCACTGCGGCTGCATCATGTGCCAGTCCTCGGGGTGGGCGGCGATGTTCTTCTCGAATTGATCGGCCATCGCCTGGGTGATGGCGCCGACGTCGCCGCTGGTGCAATCGAGTGGCGGGCCGATGTCCACGCCCCAGCCCCGGCCCTCGAACCAGCAGTGCGCGGGCAGCAGGGCCGCCCCGGTCGCGATGGCGAGCTTCGCCGGGCCGGCGGGCAGCCGGGTGGGCTCGGCGAAGAAGTCGACCTGCACGCCGGTGCGGGTGAGGTCGCGTTCGGCCATCAGGCACACCACCCGGTTGGCCCGCAGCCGATCGCACAACACGTCGAACGGCGACCGTTCTCCCCCGGACAGGGGCAGCACCTCGAAGCCGAGGCGCTCGCGGTAGGCGATGAAGCGCCGGTACAGCGATTCGGGTTTGAGGCGCTCGGCGACGGTGGTGAACGTGCCGTGCGTCTGCGCCAGCCATACCCCGGCCATGTCCCAGTTGCCGCTGTGCGGCAAGGCGATCACCGCGCCGCGGCCGCTGGACAGCGCCGCCTCGATGTGATCTTGCCCCAGGACCGAGTCGTGCAGCTCGCGGCCCAGCGCGCCCAGGTCCATGCCCGGCAGGCGGAACGCCTCGCGCCAGTAGCGGGCATAGGAGGCCAGCGAGGCCCGCATCAGCGAGTCGGGCACGTCCTCGGGTGGCACGCGCAGGACGCGGGCCAGGTTCTTGCGCAGCTGGTCGGGGCCGCCGCCGCGGGCCGCGTACCGGGCCCCGGCCTCAAAGGCGTTGCGCGCGGCGAACTCCGGCATCGCCCGCACCGCCATCCAGCCCGACGCGTACGCCCAGTCGGTGCCCACACCGCCGGTCAGGCGGCCCAGTGTCCGGCGGGCCAGCCGCCGTTGCGCCCCAATCATTTTCATGCCCGGCGGAGTGGGAATCACGGCTCGCTCACCATTCGATCGGTCGCGCCCGGGGAGGTGCGCACCGCGCGCAACCGCTGCGCGCAGGTGACGAGGCTGGCCACCGCCAGCAGCCACATCGCCACGGGCAGCGCCCACGGCAGCGGATACACCGGAAGGTCTGACAGGCCGGCGCCGACGAGCACGATGATCAGCCGTTCCGGCCGTTCGATCAGCCCGCCGTCGCCGCGCAGTCCGCTGGCCTCGGCGCGGGCCTTGATGTAGGAGATCACCTGCGAGGTGACCAGGCAGATCAGCGTGGCGACCGCCAGCAGCTTGTCGTGCAGGCCGAAGACGATCCACCACAGCAGCCCGCAGAACACCGCGCCGTCGCTGACCCGGTCACAGGTGGCGTCCAGCACGGCGCCGAACCGGGTGCCGCCGCCGCGTTCCCGGGCCATCGCCCCATCGAGCATGTCGAAGAGGACGAAAAACCAGACCACCAGCGTGCCGGCGAACAACTTGCCCATCGGGAACAGGGTCAGCGCTCCGGCGACCGCGACGATGGTGCCCAGGATCGTGACGACGTCGGGGGTCAATCCCAGCCGCAGGCACGCCCTCGCGGTCGGAGTGGTCAGCCGCGCGAACGCCGCCCGCGACAGGAACGGCACTCTGCTCATGGTTGTTTCGTCCACTCCGTGGCGAGCAGCTGGCGCGTCTCGCGCAGCAACTGCGGGATCACCTTCGACCCGCCGATGATGGTGATGAAGTTCGCATCGCCGCCCCAGCGCGGCACCACGTGCACGTGCAGATGTTCGGCCAGCGACCCGCCGGCCGATGTCCCCAGGTTCAGGCCGACGTTGAAACCGTGCGGCCGCGAGACGTTCTTGATGACACGAATTGCCTTCTGGACGAAGGACATCAGCTCGGCGCTTTCCGGGTCGGTCAGGTCCTCGAGCTCGGAGACCCGCCGGTACGGGACCACCATCAGGTGTCCGGGGTTGTAGGGGTAGAGGTTGAGCACGGCGTAGACGAGCTCGCCACGGGCGACCACCAAGCCGTCTTCGTCGGTGAGGTGCGGAATGTCGGTGAACGGCTGCTCGGTTTTGCCGTTGTCGCGCTTCGTCGGCGCTTCGGCCAGGTAGGTCATCCGGTACGGCGTCCACAACCGCTGCAGGTGGTCTTGCTCGCCGACCCCCCTGTCCAGGATGGTGTCGTCGGCAGCCTGCTCGGCCGGTTCGCGGTCAGTCACGGTCACTCACCACTGACGCTTTCACGAGTTCGGCTGTGGGAACCGAGTTTTCGCGGTCGGCGACCCAGTTCACGATCGCATCGACCGCGCGGTCGACCGGAACGCCGTTGATCTGGCTGCGGTCACCGAAGCGGAAGCTGACCGCGCCGGCCTGCACATCGCGGTCACCGGCCAGCAGCATGAACGGCACCCGCTGGGCGGTGTGATGAACGATCTTCTTGGCCATCCGGTCATCGCTGGCGTCGACCTCGACCCGAACTCCGTGTGACTTCAGCTGTGCCGCAATGCTTTCCAGGTATCCGACGTGTTCGTCGGCGACCGGAATGCCCACCGCCTGCACCGGCGCCAGCCACGCCGGGAAGGCCCCCGCGTAGTGCTCGGTGAGGATACCGAAGAACCGCTCGATCGAGCCGAACAGCGCCCGGTGAATCAGCACCGGCCGCTGCCGCGACCCGTCCGACGCGGTGTATTCCAGCTCGAATCGGTCCGGCATGTTGAAGTCGAGCTGGATGGTCGACATCTGCCAGCTGCGGCCCAACGCGTCCTTGACCTGCACCGAAATCTTCGGCCCATAGAACGCCGCGCCACCGGGGTCGGGAACGAAATGCAACCCTGAAGCCTCGGCGACCCCCCGCAGGACATCGGTGGCCTCGTCCCACATCTCGTCGGAGCCCGAGTACTTCTCGGGGTCTTTGGTGGACAGCTCCAGGTAGAAGTCGTTGAGCCCGTAGTCGGCCAGCAGATCGAGCACGAAGCGCAGCAGCGAGGTCAGCTCGTCGCGCATCTGCTCTCGCGTGCAATAGATGTGGGCGTCGTCCTGGGTCATGCCGCGCACCCGGGTCAGCCCGTGCACCACGCCCGACTTCTCGTAGCGGTACACGCTGCCGAACTCGAAGAGGCGCAAGGGAAGCTCTCGATACGAGCGACCGCGTGATCGATAGATCAGGTGGTGCATCGGGCAGTTCATCGGCTTGAGGTAGTAGTCCTGCCCGGGCTTGCGCACCGTCCCGTCCGCGTTGTACTCCGCGTCGAGGTGCATCGGCGGGTACATGCCGTCGGCGTACCACTCGAGGTGGCCGGAGGTGATGTAGAGCTGCTCCTTGGTGATGTGTGGGGTGTTGACGAACTCGTAGCCGGCCTCGATGTGCTTGCGCCGCGAGTACTCCTCGAGCTCGCGACGGATGATGCCGCCCTTGGGATGGAAAACCGCCAGGCCGGAACCGATCTCGTCCGGGAAGCTGAACAGGTCGAGCTCGCTGCCCAGCCTGCGATGGTCGCGGCGCTGCGCCTCCTCGATCAGCTCGAGGTAGGCATCCAGCGCCTCCTGCGACTCCCAGGCGGTGCCGTAGATGCGTTGCAGGCTGGCGTTGCTCTGGTCGCCGCGCCAGTAGGCCGCCGAGCTACGGGTGAGCTTGAACGCCGGGATGTGCTTGGTGGTCGGGATGTGCGGCCCGCGGCACAGATCACCCCAAACCCGTTGCCTGGTACGTGGATTGAGGTTGTCGTAAGCGGTGAGCTGGTCGCCGCCGACCTCCATGATGTCCGGGTCGCCGGACTTGTCGTCGACGAGTTCGAGCTTGTAGGGCTCGTTGGCCAGTTCGGTGCGCGCCTGGTCTTTGGACTCGTACACGCGCCGCTCGAACAGCTGGCCCTCTTTGACGATCTGGCGCATCCGCTTTTCCAGCGCCGTCAGGTCTTCGGGCGTGAACGGCTCCTTCACGTCGAAGTCGTAGTAGAAGCCGTCGGCGATCGGCGGGCCGATGCCCAGTTTGGCTTGTGGGAACAGCTCCTGGACGGCCTGGGCCAACACGTGTGCGGCCGAATGCCGGATCACGCTTCGGCCCTCGTCGGTGTTGGCGGCCACGGGGACGACGTCGGCGTCGGCGTCGGGCGTCCAACTCAGGTCGCGCAGCTTGCCGTCAGCGTCGCGCACCACCACGATCGCGTCCGGCGTGCCCCGGCGCGGCAGACCGGCCTCGCCCACCGCGGCGGCCGCGGTGGTCCCGGCAGGCACCCTGATCGGGGCTGCCGGGGCGGGCTGTGCGGCGACGCTCATCTGGCTGGGTCTCCAAGGGTCGAGTTCTCGATGATCGTTGCCATGCTATCGGGGCGGACCTCGAAAGAACCCAAGGCATTAGGGCCGCGGGGCGCCGCCGCTATCGCGACACATAAACCACGAACACGACACGCCGCTGCCGGTGTGCATGGTTTATGTCTCGGCGCGTCCTGAAAGACCGCGCTTACGGCTGCCCGGGTTTGAGCCGTACGAACAGCGCGTCGGCCTCGGTCAGCAACTGATCGCCGTCGGTCAACCGGCCTGACACGAAGATCTTGCGTCCGTCCACCCGGTCGATGCCCGCGTCGAACTGCAGTTCCTTTTCCACCGGAACGATGTGGCGGTAGTCGATCTTGAGGTATGCGGTGCGCTGCCGCGGGTTGCCGGTGAGAACCGAGGCCGACAACCCGAGGATGGAGTCGAACAGCATGCCGAGCGCGCCGCCGTGCACGGCGCCGTTGCGGCCCAGGTGGAACCGGGCGAAGCGGGCCTGGCCGTGGATTCGGCCGTCCTCACCCTTGCGCGCCGACATCGGGATCGTCAGGATGTTGCCGCGCATTGGCAGGTCCATCCGCCGGCCCGACGGCGACGCCCATTCGTCGGCGTCGAACGGAGCCAGCAGCGCCGACACCTTCTCCACCAAGTCAGCGGCCTCGCTGATGACTTCGTCGGGCGCGTCGGCGGCCCGGGCGTGGTCCTGCAACGAGCGCACGGCGTCGATGAACCTGCCGTAGTCGGGCCCGCCCTTGGTCGTCGGCTCCGGCGGGTTGAATCCGCCGCCGGGGTGTCGCTGGTGTTCGGCCACCACCACACCGTATTGCCCGGCGGGCGCGCTTTCGCGCGGTGGTCAGGCCGGCTGCTGCGCCCCGGCGGCCGACAACGTCTCGAACTCGTCGTCGGACAGCTCGATCGCAGCGGCAGCGACGTTCTCCTCCAGGTGCGCAACCTTGGACGTACCCGGGATCGGCATCATCACCGGCGAGCGTTTCAGCAACCACGCCAGCGCCAGCTGTGAGGGCGACGCGTCGTGGTCGGCGGCGATGCGCTGCAGCGGGCCGTCGGGAGCGGCCAGCGGCCCGGCGGCCAGCGGGAACCACGGGATGAACCCGATGCCCTGCTTGGTCGCGGCGTCCAGGAGCGGCTCGGCGCCACGGGCCGTCAGGTTGTACATGTTCTGCACCGACACGATGTCGGTGATACGCCGGGCCGCGTTCAGCTGCTCGACGTCGATCTCGGACAGGCCGATGTGGCGGATCTTGCCCTCGCTTTTCAGCGTAAGCAGCTCGCCCACCTGATCTTCCAGCGGGAAGTTCTTGTCGATGCGGTGCAGCTGGAACAGGTCGATGGTGTCCACGCCCAGCCGGCGCAGGCTCATCTCGCATTCCTGGCGCAGGTAGCTCGGGTTGCCCAACGGAATCCAGACGTCCGGGCCGGTGCGCAGCAGGCCCGCCTTGGTCGCGATCACCAGACCGTCGTAGGGGTGCAGCGCCTCGCGAATGATCTCCTCGGAGACGTAGGGGCCGTAGGAGTCGGCGGTGTCGATGAAGTTCACCCCGAGTTCGACGGCCCGGCGCAGCACCCGGACGCATTCGTCGCGGTCGTCGGGCGGACCCCATACGCCCTTCGCCGTCAGGCGCATGGCGCCGAAGCCGAGTCGGTTGACGGTCAGGTCGCCGCCGATGGTGAATGTCCCGGATGCCCCTGCAACAGTTTTCGAGTTTTCTGCGGTCACATCTACCGACCGTACGCGCCGAATGCGGCGGCGCATCTCGGCGTGGCAAGCTGAGGACGTGGACCTGCGCACGCTCGAGGAACTCCCCCTGACCTACGCGGAAGTGGGTGCGACGGCTTCCGGCGATCTGCCCGCCGGATACGACCATCAGCACGCAGAGCGCCAAATCGGCACGGGCCGGCAGCGTTTCGAGCAAGCCGCGGCGGCCGTCATGCGCTGGGGCATGCAGCGCGGATCCGGGCTGCGGGTGCAGGCCAGCTCCGAGGTCGCCGTCGTCGACGCGGTCGTCGTGGTGAAGATGGGTTTTCTGCCGGCGCCGTGTCGCGTCGTCTACGTCGTCGACGAGCCCGACATCCGTGGCTTCGGCTACGGCACCCTGCCGGGCCATCCGGAGTCCGGCGAGGAACGCTTCGTGGTGCGTCGCGACCCGGTGTCCGACGCGGTCTACGCGGAGGTATCCGCCTTCTCCCGGCCCGCGACCTGGTGGAGCAAGGCCGGCGGGCCGGTGGTGAAGGTGGGTCAGCGCCTCATCGCCAGGCGCTACCTGCGCGCGGTCTGAGCGCTAGCGCGATCCACCCCAGCGGGACAGCAACGCCTCGGCGCCCGTGCACATCTCGTCGATGACGTCGGCCACCGATGCGTCGTTGTGGATCATCCCGACGCCCTGGCCGGCATCCACGGGCGCGATTCGGCAGTCCCCGGCGGCGATCGCGGCGGCCAGCTGGTCGCAGGCGCCCGCGTCGAGTGCCTCCTCGTGACCCGTCCAGTGCTCGACGAAGTCGTTGGCCAACACCCGCGACGGGAACCGCGCCGGCCAGGGCAGCCCCTTGGCGACGTCGAAGACCCGGGTGACGGCGGTGTCGGTTTCGGTGGCGGTGACCAGGGCCCGACGGCCGGTGTCGCCGGTCAGCGCTTCCGGACACGCCGACAAGCGGGTGCCCACCCACGCCCCGCTGGCCCCTGCGGCCAGCACCGCGGCCAGGCTGCGCGCCGAGGCGACCCCGCCGCCGGCCAGCACCGGCACCGAGACGGCGTCCAAAACGGCGTCCAGCAGCGGCAGCAGCCCGAGCTTGTCCTCGCCGTGGCCGCCGCCCTCGGACCCGCGCGCGACCAGGATGTCGACGCCGGCGTCGACGGCCCGCCGGGCCCCGGCGCTGTCGTAAACCTGTGTGACCGTGGGGATTCCGGCGTCATGCGCCTTGGCGACCCACGAAAACTCGGTGCCGAAACTGACCGACAACAGGGCGGGCCTCGCGGCCAGCGCATCCTCGAGCAGTCCGGACTCGTTGCGCATCACCCAGTCGACCATGCCGATGCCGAACCGCCCGTCGACGTGCTGCAGCTGCTCGGCGAGCAGCTGCCTGGTCGCGACGCTGCCCATGCCGACCATGCCGAGCCCGCCGGCCGCCGTCACGGCCGCGGCCAGCCGGCCGCCGGCGACCCCGCCCATCGGCGCGTTGACGACGGGGACCCGCAGACCGAAACTCTTGGACCAGGGCGTCGACAACATCGGCGGCTAGTGCGCCGAGGGGATGGTCTTCAGCACGGTCAGCAAAACCACGGAATCCTCGACCGCGTGCAGGGCGTGCCGTTCGGCGGGGATCGCGACGTACTCCCCGGCCTTGCCGTCCCAGGCGTCGCCGCTGGTGGTCAGGCGGACGCGACCCTGCAGCACCTGCAGCGTCGCCTCACCGGGGCTGTCGTGTTCGGACAGGTCGTGACCGGCCAGCAGGGCCAGCACGGTCTGGCGAAGCTCGTGGGTGTGGCCGCCGTGGATGGTGTGGGCGGCACGTCCGCTGTGCGATTGCTTGGCCTCGGCGATCTTTTCGGACGAGAGGTCGGTCAGCGAGATGGAATCCATAGTGGTCCTTCGAAGTTGCAAGGCCGCACGGCCTTGAGGATTTAACCGCTCAGTAGCAGTATCCCCGCCGCGATGAGTGCGATGACCTTGACCGCCTCCAGCGCGACGTAGGCGTAGTGGGCGCGGGAGCGCGGGCCCTCCGACCCCGCGAGCACCCGGTCGGCGCGACGGGTCAGCGCCGGGCGCACCGCGACCAGCTGGATCGCCAGTGCGGCCACGGCGACGGCGATCGCCACCGCGATGCCGGCCCGGGTCGGACCGGCGACCACGATAGCGCCGATGACGAGGGCGAACGCCACTTCGACGGTGTTGAGCGCGCGAAAGACCAGCCGGCCGATGCCGAGCCCGATCTGCAACGTCACGTCGGGAGCCCGGAATTTCAGTGGGGTTTCCAGGAAGGAGATGGCCAGCACCATGCCGAGCCAGACGAAGGTCAGCGCAATGGCAATAGCTGTGCCGGTGCTCATTTGACCGCCAGCGTCAGGTGAGCCAGGCATAGGTCCGGCTCGACGAACGGGTCCAGCCGGTCCACCGAGACCGGCGCACCCCAGGTTTCCATCGCTCCCTGCATGAGGCCCAGATGCACCGGACAGACGACACTCGAGGAGTTTTCGGCCAACTCCAGGAAGGGGCAGTGCCGCAAGCCGACCTGGTGCTCTCCGTTGCTGATCCGACGCTCGGGGGCGAAGCCGAGCTCGTCGAGCACATCGAGCAGGCGGGCGATCGCCTCTTCGGCGCCGTCGGGGTCCTCAGACACCGGGTGCAAGTCGGCATCCATCTTCTGCCCCCAGGCGCGGCCCGCGGCCAGGGCTTTGGGGCCGGGATCGCGCTCCGCGGCGAAACCCATGGCCAGGATCTCGGCCAGCAGCCGATAGTGCCGCGTTCCGCCGCGGTCCATCTGCCGGACCGCGCGGAACATCAGCGGTGGACGCCCCGGGCCCTTCCTATCCAGCTCGACATGCTCCACCTGGCCGCCGGCGACCAGGCTGTCGAGGTGGAAGCGGACGGTGTTGGGGTGCACACCCAGTGCGTCGGCGATCCCGGCGATGCTCATCGGATCCGGCGCGGCCCGCAGCAGCCGCATCACAGCGCGCCGCCGGCCGGCAGATTCCCCGGTCGACGAGTCGCGAGACTTCTGCGAATTCTCGGATTTCACAGGGGCCCTCCCGCTCCTTGTCTTTCACGCCCCGTCTGCATTGGCGGCACTGGGCTGGCCCGCCACCAAAGGTGTGTCGACACCGAGCGGACCGACCTTTCCCGCGCCACCAGGGGAACCCAGCGGGGCATCGCGACCCGGGAGCGTTTCAGCGAAGAATGCCTCATTGTCGGCCAGGTGGGGTTTGAACTCCTCGGGCAGGTCATCTTCGTAGTAAATCGCTTCCACCGGACAAACCGGTTCACACGCGCCGCAATCGACGCATTCGTCGGGATGAATGTAGAGCGCCCGGCCGCCTTCGTAGATGCAATCCACCGGGCATTCATCGACACAAGCGCGGTCCATCACATCGACGCACGGCTTCCCGATCACATAGGTCATGCGCTAGAGTTTACACAACACCACTTGTGAAAACTAGAGCGGAGGCCGGAGAACCCATGCCCGCCAACGGACTTGACGTCAGCCAACGGCGCAAGCCGGACAAACACCCGAAAACCCCTGTGCAGCAGGGGATCTGATGCAGGGACATCGAGCGGGATCCGAACTTCCGCTACCGTCCTCCAGCCGCGCCGACGACGCGGTCGCCGGCCATTGGCTGCTGGCCCGGCTGGGCAAGCGCGTGCTGCGCCCCGGCGGTGTCGAGATGACCCGCACCCTGCTGTCCCACGCGAAGCTGAGCGGAGCCGACGTCGTCGAGCTGGCCCCGGGCCTGGGCCGCACCGCCGCCGAGATCGTGGCCCAGGGGCCGCGGTCGTACGTCGGCGCCGAGGGCGACCCCGACGCGGCCAACGTGGTGCGCGGCGTGCTCACCGATCTCGGTGCGCAAAACGCGGCCGTCCGGGTCGCCGACGCGGCCGCCACCGGATTGCCCGACGCCAGCAGCGACGTCGTCATCGGAGAGGCGATGCTGAGCATGCAGGGCGACGCGGCCAAGGGGGCCATCGTCGCCGAGGCGGCGCGGGTGCTGCGGCCGGGCGGACGCTACGCGATCCACGAACTGGCCCTCACGCCGGACGACGTGCCGGAAGAGATCAGCACCGACATCCGGCAGGCGCTCGCCCGGGCGATCAAGGTGAACGCGCGTCCATTAACGGTTGCGGAGTGGTCGAAACTGCTCGCCGAGCACGGACTGCTGGTCGATCACGTGGCGACAGCGCCCATGGCCCTGTTGCAGCCGCGCCGGCTCGTGTCCGACGAAGGGTTCGCCGGTGCGCTGCGCTTCGCCGGCAACGTGCTCGTGCACCGCGACGCCCGCAAGCGGGTGCTGACCATGCGCCGCACGTTCCGCAGGCATCGCAAGCGGCTGGCCGCCGTCGCCATCGTCGCCCACAAACCGGCGGCATCCGGCACCGCCTGACAGCGCTTTGACCTTCGCCTTCGCCCCGTCGCCGACTTTGGGCCCGTTCCGCAATCTGGGTGTGACGGTTTAGTGATGCCCCCTGGCAAAACTTGGCTGCGGCAGTCGCGGGAGAACAAAGGAGCTTGCCGGTTATGGGTGCAATGCCACCGTCGTTGACGGAGTCCGACCTCGATGCGTTGGCGTCGGATTTCCTGCAGTCGCACTACCTCGGTTCCCGCTACGCCGACTGGTCACCGGATCGACGGCTCGACACGTTCCTGCGGCGGCGCGGTCTCGTCCGGGTGGCCAACGACGGCGACCTGTCCCACAACGTCCTGGAACGCATCATGTCCCGCGGCCGCGCCGGCGCGGCGCTGATCGGGCCGTTTGTTCCATAGCACCAGGTGAGCGATCGGATGACCAAAGATCTCGAAAAACCGGCATTTCGCACAGCGGAAATACCGGCCATGGCATTGGTACGGACGTACGATTGTGCCTTGAAGTTGTACGCGCCGCCGGGGCCGGATGAGTCGTTGAGGCTAGCGGGGAGGGGACGATGAATTCACCGAAATGGACGGTTCATTGGCCGCAGCGCAGACCGACGGCCACGATCTATCAGTTGACCGACCGGCTTCACAAAGGGCACATGGCCCGCGTTCCCGCGCACCAGATCACGGCGACGGTAGCGTCCTGGCTGGCCGACCTGGGCGCCGCCGACAGCCCGCTGGTCGACGAACTCGAGCGCGCCGTTTGTGGCGGCGACTGGGCCGCCGCGCACGCGCTGGGCGAGTGCTTGTCCATCGAGATCGCGGTGGCCGACTGACGAAGTCGCCGTCCAGCAAAGCGTCGTTCTTCATCGGCATTCTTGCTGGTTTTCATCAACAGTTTTGTTGACGTATATCGACGTGCCCAACAGTAACGGGCGTGTCCGACCTTCCGACACAAACCAAATACCTGCAGGCCTCGCGCGGCCGGCGCGCGTCGCACTACTCCGGTGACGACCGGGAGAAGGCCATCCTCGCCACGGCCGAGCGGCTGTTGCAGGAAAGGCCGCTGGGCGACTTTTCGGTCGACGACCTAGCAAAAGGCGCCGGGATCTCGCGGCCCACCTTCTACTTCTATTTCCGGTCGAAGAACGCGGTCGTGCTGTCGCTGCTCGACCAGATGAACAGCACGGCGCAGGCGGCGCTGGGGGCGCTCGACGTCCTGTCCGCCGGTGACCCCGAGGCGATCTGGCGGGCGCGCATCGAGTCGTTCTTCGCGGTGTCCGGGTCGCACCCGGCGGTCGCCGTCGCGGGTGCGGCGGCGAAAGCGACCAACCCGGAGGTGCGGCAGCTGTGGTCCGCGCTGATGAGCAACTGGATCTCCTACACCACCATCGCGATCAAGGCCGAGCGCGGTCGTGGCGCCGCCCCCGACACGATCCCGGCCGCGGAGTTATCGGTGGCGCTGAACATGCTGAGCGAGCGGATGATGACCGCGACGTTCACCGCCGACGATCACGCGATGCCGGAAGACCGGGCGATCGATACGCTGCTGCACATCTGGCTGGCGAGCATCTATCAGCGCTGAGCGAGCGCCCGCGCCCCGCGGCTCAGGCTCGCGTCGATCAGCTTGTCGGCGGCACCGAGGTAGGCGGACGACGGCTGTTTGCCGACCAGCTCGGCGATCGCGCGCTGCTCTCCGGAAACCTCTGCGGCGGCCAGGTTTTCGGCCATCCGCTGCCCGTGCACTCTCAACCCGGCCAGCAGCTCGCCACTTTCCGATCCCGCGACGACGGTGCGGCGGGCCAGCGTGCGCAGCGTGTCCCATTCGGCGTGCCAGGCCCCGTCGGGCCGCTCGTCGTTGGCCAGCGCCGCCGCCGTGTGCAGCGTCGCGGCCAATGGCGGCGCCGCGATGGCGGCCCGGCGGATCAAGATGGACAACACCGGGTTTCGCTTGTGCGGCATCGACGACGAGCCGCCGCGGTCGGCGGTTACCGGCTCGCCGAGCTCGGCGATCTCCGGGCGCGCCAGGGTGACGACGTCGGAGGCGATGCGGCCCCATGCGTCGGTGCAGCCGACGAAGGCGTCGGCGGCCGCGGTGGTGGGCGCGCGGGCGGTATGCCACGCGGGCCGGTCATGCAGGCCCAATGCGGTTGCGGCGTTGTGCACGAGCCGCAGCGCGACGCCGGCCGCGTCGGTCGTGTCGGTGAGCAACGTCGCCAGCTCCGCGGTAGCGGCCAATGTGCCGGCGGCGCCGCCGATTTGGACCGGTATGCTCAGCGCCGCCACCCGCTCGAACGCGTCGACGACGCCGTTGAGCCAGCCGGCGGCCTTGACGCCGAAGGTGCTGGGCGCGGCGTGCTGGGTGAGGGTGCGGGCCACCATCGGCGTGGCCCGGTGTTCGGTCGCGAGTGCGGACAGGATGGAGATCTGTTGCCTCAGCTCGGTTGTCAGGTCGTCGGCGACCGCGCGCACCGCCAGCATCAGGCTCGTGTCCAGGACGTCCTGGCTGGTGAGCCCCCGGTGGATCCAGGGCGCGACGCGCGACTCGGCCCGCTGCCGCAGCAGCTGCACCAGGGGAATCACCGGGTTACCGCCGCCCTCGGCGGCGACCGCGATCAACTCGCAGTCGTTGTGCGTGACCAGATTCCACAGCCCCGTTTCGGCGCAGTCGGCGGGCGCCAGACCGGCGGCCGCCAGCGCGTCCAGCCACGCGCACTCCACCGCGATCATCGATCCCAGCAGCGCCTCGTCGGTCATGTGCTCGCCGGCCCGATGATCTCCGGGCCACAACATGTTGCTCATCGCGGGCCTTCTGAGTACGCCAGGAACACGGTTTCGGCCGGGCCCTGCAGGCGGATGTCGAAACGGTAAGCGGCGCCGGCATTTTCGGCGGAGCACAGCAAGGCGGCCCGGCGCTCGTGGACGACCGCCGCCAGCAGCGGATCGGAGTGCGGCTCGGCGCCGGGCAGGTACGCCCGGGTGAACAGCCGGTCCAGCAGTCCCCGGGCGAACACCGTCAACGCGAAGAACGGTGGCCGCCCCGCGGCCGCCGATCCGGGCGCCAGGGTGGTGAACGAGTAGCGTCCGGCGGCGTCGGTCGCGCAGCGCCCCCAACCGGTGAACACCGTGGGGTCGCGGCGCAGCGAACCGGCTTGGCGCACAACGTCACCCGCGCTGTCGGGTTGCCAGAGTTCCACCAGCGCGTCCTCGACCCCGACCCCGGCGCCGTCGAACACCGTGCCGTGCAGCCGGATCGCCTGCGGATGCCGCGGGTCGACAATCACGCTGTCACCGGCAAACGGCAGCCCCAGGTCGAGGAAAGGCCCGACGGTTTGCCCTGGCGTGCAAGCCGATTCAGTCATGTTCACACTCGGTCGGAGTTCGCGCGCCGCCGGCCAGCACGATGTCCCACCGGTAGCCGGTCGCGTAGTCCGGCTCGGTCAGGTCGTGGTCGTAGCGAGCGATCAGCCGGCTGCGCGCGGCGGGATCGAGGATCGACTGAACGATCGGGTCCAGCTCGAACATCGGATCACCCGGAAAGTACATCTGGGTGACCAGTCGCTGCGGGAAAGCGGTTCCGAAGACGGAGAAGTGGATGTGCGCCGGCCGCCACGCGTTGTGGTGGTTGCGCCACGGGTAGGGGCCGGGCTTGATGGTCAGGAAGCGGTAGCCGCCGTCCGGCCCGGTCAGGCAGCGGCCCGCGCCGGTGAAGTTCGGGTCGAGCGGCGCGCGATGCTGGTCGCGCTGGTGACGGTAGCGCCCGGCGGCGTTGGCTTGCCAGATCTCCACCAGCTGGCCCGCGACCGGGCGGCCGTATTCGTCGACCACCCGCCCTGCCACGACGACGCGCTCTCCGATCGGCTCGCCCGGATGACCGGCCGTCAGGTCGGCATCGAGTGGGTCGACGTCCCGGTGGCCGAAGCACGGCGCCCAGCGTTCGACGCCCTCGGGGTCGACGACGACCAGCGGCCGCTGTGGATGGCGCAGGATCGAGCTGCGGTACGGCGGATAGTCGAGCCGCGGCCGCTCGCGTTGCGCGACTCCCCCAGCCTGGTATTGCGCTGCGATGCGGGCGATCTCCGCCGTGATGTCACCCTGAGTGGCGACACGCTCGGGGTTCATGTGCCGTGAGGCTACTCCCGGTGGCCCACCGCATCCCGTAAGCGGACCATGTTTTCGGGCTAGAGGGAGCGCACCAGCGCCGCGCGCCCCTTGGTGCGCATCTTATAGGTTGCCGAGCCGCGGTATTGCTCCATCCTCGCGGCCATCTTGTTGCCCAGCGCTTCGAGCTCCTCGTCGGTGATCTTCACCTCCGGCGGTGCCGGAATCATGTCGCGTTCCTCTTCATCGGCGTGGGCTTCCAGCACCGTCTTGAAGGAGTTCCACTCGTCCTCATAGCCGGGCGAGCTCTGCGGGGTCCGCAACAGCACCGAAAGCTGGTCGACCACCTGGCGATGCTCGGCATGGGCGATCGCGATCAGCTTGCTGGCATCTTTGAGCGCCGGGTAGTACAGGTCGTCCTCGATGCGGAAGTGGATGTCGAGCTCGATCAGCAGCTCGTCGAAAAGCTCGTGCCGCTCTTCGGAATTCACCGGTGCATCACTGATCTTGCGGCCCAGGCCCTTGATCACGATGTGGTGTTCCTTGAGCACGTCGTAGGCGTTCACTTGGCTCCTCCTTTTGCGATTCCTGCCGCGCCGCCGGGGGCGTGCTGCCGCTCGCCACGGACTTCGACCACTCCGTCGACCAACCGGGCCTCGTAGCACGGCAGCGGCGCTGCTGCCGGGCCGCGCACGACTTCGCCGGAGTCGGCGGCGAACCAGGAACCGTGCCATGGGCACACCAGCCGGCCCCGGTCCAGCCAGCCGTCGGCCATCGGCGCGGCCAGGTGCGGGCAGAATTCCCCGTACGCCGCGACCTCACCGGGCTTGGTCTGGCAGACCACCAGGCCCACTCCGTCGACCTCGACGCGTACCGGCTTGCCGTTCAACGAACTCGCGGGCAGCACCGGCGTCCAGCTGGAGGTGCGCAGGCGCGGGCCCGATTGGTCGATGCCGATGCCCGACTCGAAGACGAGCGCACCACCGAGGTAGCTGCCGGCGACCGTGATCCCGTAGCCGAGAGCGGTCAGCAGGATGCCCCGCCCGTGGCGCCCCTTGCGCCGGTCCCACCAGGACTGCAGGTACAGCCCGGTGGCGGCCACGTTCACCAGGCCGTGCACCGCGCCGATCCGGCGGTCCTCCTCGTGGGTGTGCTGCCAGTCGGTGACACCGGTGACCGCCGAGCCGAGGCTCGCCAGGATGCCCACCCCGAGGGAGCGGGAAGCGAATCGTGAGGCGTCGACGACCTCGGATGCGGGCTGACCGGGCAGCAGGCTGAGCGCGTCGAGCGCCACCGTCGTCCCCAGCGCGCCACTGGTCAGGGACGCCAGGGGCGGGTGCACCGGGTGACCCAGCCAGACACCGTTGAGCGCGTTCGCGACGGTGTTCCGCGCGCCGCCGAGCCCGTTGTAGGCGAAGCTGAGCAGGTGTTCGAACCGATAGCTCGGCCGATCAAGCCATTCCTGGCGCCCGATGACGGCCAGAACCTTCGATCCGACCTGCTGCAATCGACCCCCTCGTGGCCGACCCACCATGGCACCAGTTCCTTCCTCAGATCAGTGGAAAACCACGATTAATTACCGTAAAACCGGATGTTTACCCCTTGTTTACTCCGCTCTCACGGTACCAGGGCGGCCGCCCCGACCCACCGTAACCGCGGGCCTGCGCCATTCGATCGCGTGGAACCTGTGAATCAGCACCAAGCATCCTTTGAGGCACCTGCGGACGCGCCTGCCAGGTGATTGACCGGCGCCCCAGAGTGCGAGATTCTACTGAGCGGAGAGTTTTTCTGTAGAACAGAGAGATCGCATAGGCCATGGCAGACCATCGCGGCGAATTGGTCGAGGTCTTCGAGAATGTGCGCCGGGGGATGATCCCCGCGCACATCTACAACGACCGAGAGCTGTTCGCATTGGAGAAGCAGCGCCTGTTCAGCCGGGCCTGGACCTTCGTGGGGCACGAGTCCGAGATTCCGCAGGACGGCGACTATGTGGTGCGTCGCGTGCTCGACGACTCGTTCATCATCACCCGCGACTCGCAGGGCGCCGTGCGGGCCCTGTTCAATATGTGCCTGCATCGCGGCATGCAGGTGTGTCGCGCGGAGATGGGAAACGCCTCGAATTTCCGCTGCCCCTACCACGGCTGGACCTACCGCAACGACGGCCGGCTCACCGGGTTGCCCTTTCACCGCGAGGCCTACGGCGGCGACGAGGGGTTCGCGAAGGACCAAACCCTTTTGCCGGCACCGAATTTCGCGAGCTACAACGGCCTGCTGTTCATCAGTTTGGATCGAGATGCCGAACCGCTGGAAGACTTCCTCGGTGACTTCACGTTCTACCTGGACTACTACACCAAGCAGAGCGCCGGCGGTGTCGAGGTGCGGGGGCCGCAGCGCTGGCGGATCAAGGCGAACTGGAAGATCGGCGCGGAGAATTTCGCCGGGGACATGTATCACACGCCGCACACCCATGCGTCGATCGTCGACATCGGGCTGTTCCGCGAGCCGAAGGCCCAGAAGCGCAAGGATGGCGCCACCTATTGGGCGCACCGCGGCGGTGGAACGACCTACAAACTTCCGCCGGGCGATTTCGAGGAGCGGATGCGCTACGTCGGCTACCCCGACGAGATGATCGGCCGGATCAAAGACTCCTGGACGCCGCAACAGCAGCGGGTGGTCGGCGAGGACGGATTCATGATCTCGGCCGCGACGTGTTTTCCGAACCTGAGTTTCGTGCACAACTGGCCCAAGGTGCGCGACGGTCGCGACGACGAAGTGCTGCCGTTCATCTCCATTCGGCTGTGGCAGCCGATCAGCGAGAACGAAACCGAGGTGTGCTCGTGGTTCGCGGTGGACTCCGCCGCTCCCGCGCAGTACAAACAAGATTCGTACAAGGCGTATCTGATGTGCTTTGGTTCGACCGGCATGTTCGAACAAGACGACGTGGAGAATTGGGTGTCGCTGACCACCACCGCGGGCGGTTCGATGGCGCGAAGGCTGCTGCTGAACAGCCGGATGGGCCTGCTTTCCGACGACCGTCCCGTCATCGATGCGTTGCCGCCCAGCGCTTTCCACGGGCCGGGGCGCGCCCAGGTCGGCTACAACGAGCACAACCAGCGCGCGCTGCTGACCATGTGGGCCGACTACCTGCAGCGGGTGCCCGCATGAGAAAGCCTTTGCCGTTCAGCGACACCCGACACCTCGAGGCACATCAGTTCCTGGTGGACGAGGCGTACCTGCTGGACGCCCAGCAGTACGAGGCGTGGCTGGACACGCTGACCGACGACGTCCGCTACGCCATGCCGGTGCGCGTCACGACCGCGCGCGGCGCCGGATTCGACACCTCGCCGGGCATGGACCATTTCGACGAGGACAAATACTCGCTGTCCCAGCGGGTCGCGCGAATGGGCACCGAGCACGCGTGGGCCGAAGACCCGCCGTCGCGGCTGCGCCATTTCATCACCAATGTGCGCACGTTTCCCGGCGACGACCCCGAGGACCCGGCCCACCTGCGGGTCGAATCGGCCGAGCTGCTGTTCCGCAGCCGCGGCGACGTCAACGACAGCGCCCTGATGTCGTGCGGACGCGAGGACGTGTTGCGCTGGTGCGACGATCGCTGGAAGCTGGCCCGCCGCACCATCATTGCCGACGAATCGGTGCTACGGATGCAGAACCTGGCGGTGTTCCTGTGAACGACGAACTGCGGCTGCTGCTCGACGGTGCGGTCGGCGAACCGATCAGCGTCGCAAACGAATTCACCGAGGTCGTGGTGCGCCGGGTCGACACACGCAACGGATCGCGCCTGCTGATCAGCGCGCCCAGATCCGGGCAGTGGATCACCCTGGACGCGCTCGAGGTCGAGGCGTTGACCTGGCAGAACCCCCGTACGCTGGCCGCCATGGTCGGCAACTCCCACGCGCCTCTGCTGCCCGACGAGAACGACCCTCAACCATGACCGGCTGGCTGGAGGGTAAGCGCGCGCTGGTGCTCGGCGCCGGTTCCGGGATCGGCCGGGCCGTGGTGGCGGCCTTCGGCGCAGAGGGTGCGAATGTTGCTGTGCTGGAACGTGTTCCATCCAAATGCGCTGCGCTGCGACAACAGCTTCCTGACGTGCCGGTGGTCGAGGGCGACGCCACCACCCGCGAGGCCAACGACCGCGCCGTCGCCGCGGCGGTGGATGCCTTCGGCGGATTGGACACCCTGGTCAACTGCGTCGGGGTCTTCGACTTCTACCGGGGTGTCGGCGACATCGACGCCGACGCGCTGCCGCGCGCGTTCGACGAGATGTTTCGCACCAACGTGCTCAGCCACCTGCAGTCGGTGAAGGCCGCGCTGCCGGCGTTGCGAAGCGCGAACGGTTCCTCGATCGTGCTGACCGGGTCCGCGTCGTCGTTCTATCCCGGACGCGGTGGCGTGCTCTACGTGTCGTCGAAATTCGCGGTGCGCGGGCTGGTGTCGGCGCTGGCGCACGAACTGGCGCCGGACATCCGGGTCAACGCCGTGGCGCCCGGCGGCACGCTCAACACCGACCTGCGCGGCCTGTCCAGCCTGGGGCTCGACGGGACCCGCCTGGACGACAGCCCCGACCGGGCGCGCGACGTTGCCGCGCGCACTCCCCTGCACGTCGCGCTCACGGGTGCGGACCACGCCTGGAGTTATGTGTTCCTGGCCTCCCAGCGGTCGCACGGGATCACCGGCGAAACCGTCCGGCCCGACGGCGGATTCGGGTTGGGCGCACCGCGATGACGAACCTGGATCAGCAGCGCGCTCTGGTGGCGCAGGGATGCCGCGTCGCGGCGGCCCGCGGCCTGGTCGACGGCATCCTCGGCCACCTGAGCCTGCGCGTCGACGACGAGCGCCTGCTGGTCCGCTGCCGAAGCGACGACGACACCGGGGTGGCGTTCACCCGGCCCAGCGACATCCGGCTGATCGCCTTCGACGGATCCGCCGGTGCCCCAGGGGAACTCGACGGGTATCGGGTGCCCAACGAGCTGCCGATCCATGTCGAGACGATGCGGGCCGATCCCGGCCATGTCGCCGTCGCGCACCTGCATCCCCCGGACGTGGTCGCCGCCGACCTGGCCGGCATCACGATCCGGCCGATCTACGGCGCCCACGACATTCCCGGCGCCTGGCTGGCGCGCGGCGGTGTGCCCGTCTACGAACGTGCTGTGCTGATCCGGAATTCGCGCCTGGGCAAGGAAATGGTGGCGGCGATGCGCGGGCGGCCGGTGGTGATCTGCCGCGGCCACGGCATCACCAGCGCCGCCACCACCGTGCCGCAGGCGGTGCTGCAGGTGATCAGCCTCGACGCGCTGGCGCGAATGTCGTTGCGGGTGGCCGCGGCCGGTGGCACGCCGCGTGACATCGACGACGCCGACTGGGATGACCTGCCGGACTTGGGATCTGCGTTCACCGCCGAGGCGGCCTGGCGCCACGAGGTGGCACGGCTTGGCGGTGGCTAGCCGAGCTGATCGCCAATCTCCTTGGCGGCCGCCACAAGTGCGGCGGCCACCGCGGGATACCGGGATGGTTCCAGCCGGCTTTGCGGCGCGGCGGCGTTGAGCGCGAGCCGCAGCCCGGGCGCGCGCGTCGGGATCGGCACGGCGACCGAGGCGACGCCTTCCTCACTCTCTTCAGCGTTGGTGGCGTAGCCGCGCTCGCGGATGCCGGCGAGCTCGGCTTCCAACTCGGTGCGAGTGCCGATCGACTGCGAGGTGATGCGCTTGAGCTGCTCGCGCGGCAGCAGCGCACGCAGTTCCAATTGCGGCAACTGGGCCAGCATGACCTTGCCCGTCGAGGTGCAATGGGCCGGCATGGCGCGGCCCAGCCGCGACGCCACCCGCACGGCCGCCGGCCCCTCGACGGCGGCGACGAAGCGGACGCTGGGCCCGTCCAGCATGCCGACGTGCACCGTTTCGCGCAGTTGCTCGCTGAGATCCCGCATGACGGGCGCGGCGACCCGTGCGATGTCGATGCGGCCGAAGATCGCGAACGCCACCCCGGTCAACGAGGGGCCGGGTAGGTACGCCTTGGACACCGGGTCCTGCCGGACGAACCCGCGATAGGCCAGCATCGCCAGCAACCGATGCGCGGTCGACGACGCCACACCCAGAAAGCGGGTCGCCTCGCTCAACCGGATCTGTGGCTGCTCACCCAGCAGCAGCAACAGCTTGAGCGCGTTGTCGACCGACTCGATCGGATACTGCGGCGCAAGCGAATCGGCGCCGGGCACCGCGGCGGCGCCCTCGTCGTCCGGCTCACGCTTGTGCGGCATGGGTCCACGGTAACCAGTTCTGGGTGCGGTTTCGGTTATTCTCGGCATCGTGAGCGGGGCTACTCACGATGGATACCACCGTTTCGTCGCCATCGGTGACAGCCAGACCGAAGGCCTGTGGGACGGCGACGACACCGTCGGCCTGCTGGGCTTCGCCGACCGGCTCGCGGTGATGATCGATTCGCTCTATCCCGGCCTGCAATACGCCAACCTCGCGATCCGCGGAAAGCGGATCAGCCACGTGCTCACCGAGCAGGTTCCGCAGGCTCTGGCGATGCAGCCCGATCTGATCACCGTCTGCGCAGGGATGAACGACGTCATCCAGCCCGGACGCTCCTTCGCTCCCGCGCTGGCCGACCTGGAGCACATCTACGCCGCACTGGCCGAATCGGGCGCGACGGTGGTGACGACGACCTTTCCGAACGTCGCCCAGTTCCTCCCGCTCGGACGGCTGGTGGCGGGGCGGCTGACCCGCATCAACGGGGCCATCACCGCCGCCGCCCAGCGCTACGGCTTCCGGCTCGTCGACCTGTACAACGCGCCCTCGATGCGCGAGCTGGACACCTGGGCCATCGACCGGGTGCACGCATCGACCAAGGGGCACATGCTTTTTGCCGCCGCGGCCGCCGAGGCGCTGAATTTGCCTGACACCAACCATGATTGGGCACTCGGCGGCCTCAATCCCACTCAGCGATCCTTCGCGGCCGGCACGTACGAGCAGTTGCGCTGGACGCGGGAAAGCTTCGTCCCGTGGATCTGGCGGCGCCTGCGCGGCATGTCGTCGTACGACGGGCTCGAACCCAAACGCCCGCGGCTGGAGGGGTTGCGCACCCCGAGCGAACTCAAGCGCACACCTTAAGCCACGGATCCGCGACCGGTCAGGCATCCTTGACGCATGAATCTGGAGCCCCTGCTGCACTCGATTCCGCCGATCACGGTCTACCTGGTGGTCGGCGGTGTGGTCGGGATCGAGAGCCTGGGCATCCCCCTGCCGGGCGAGATCGTGCTGGTCACCGCCGCGCTGATGTCGTCGCACCATGACCTGGCCGTCAACCCACTCGGGGTCGGCGTCGCCGCGGTGATCGGCGCGGTGATCGGCGATTCGATCGGCTACGCGATCGGACGCCGATTCGGCATGCCGCTTTTCGACCGGCTCGGCCGACGGTTTCCGAAACATTTCGGTCCCGGGCACGTCGCGCTTGCCGAAAAGCTGTTCAACCGCTGGGGTGTTCGCGCCGTCTTCCTCGGCCGGTTCATCGCGCTGCTACGGATTTTGGCCGGCCCGCTGGCGGGGGCGCTGAAGATGCACTATCCCCGGTTCCTGGCGGCCAACGTGTCGGGCGCGATCTGCTGGGCGGGTGGCACGACCGCGCTGGTGTACTACGCCGGAATCGCGGCCGAACGCTGGCTGGAACGATTCTCCTGGATCGGCCTGGTGATCGCCGTCGTGGCGGGGCTGACTGCCGCGATCCTGTTGCGGGAACGCACATCCCGGATGATCGCGGAATTGGAGGCCGAACATCACCGCAAGGCCGGCACAACCGCGTCCGACCCCGTCTGACTAGACGGCCGCCCCCGAGGGCGGCCGGTGTTCGTCGATCAAAGCGAGAGCCATCTTGCGGGCGCGCAGCGCGGCGTCCAAATCTCCGACGGCGGCCAGAATGATCGCGCCCTTCATCAGGATGTGCCAGGACGAGGCGAAGTCCTCGACGTGGGTCAAACCGGCCGCCACGGCGCGGCGCCGCACGATGTCGCGGACGTGGTCGATGTGGACGATGCAGGCCTGACCGGCCGGGTGATCGGGTCCGAGCTCGAGCAGCACGTTGATGAACGAGCAGCCCTCGTAGCCGTCGCGGAGCTGAAACCAGTCGTGCATGACGTCGAAGATCGCCAGCAACTGCTGCTCGGGGGTGTCGCCGCGCCGTCGCGACTGTTCCTCGATCAAACCGCGGGTCCAGACCTCCTCTCGGCGCTCCAGCACGGCCAGCACCAGGGCATTCTTGGTCGCGAAATGGCGATACAGCGTCGCCCTGGCGACACCGGCCCGTGCGATCACCTCATCGGTGCCCACCGCGCGGATGCCACGCCGGCTGAACAGCTCATATGCGGCAGTCAGAACGCGTTCGCGAGGCGACGCGGTGGGAGTTTCGACATCGGGTGTTGTCATACCGGACTTAACGTACTCTTAGGCCCCCGCCGGTAGACAGACCGTCCTGTCTCGTTATAGAAAAGAGATTCACGTAGGCAACAGTCTGTCTTCAGACATTAGGACGGGCATCCATCGAGGCGTCTCTGCGCCTGTCGATCAGGGGGTCCACCACCATGAATTCTGTCATTGAAGCGATGCCCACCAGTCATTTGACGCTGAGCACAAAACTCGTCTACGAGCTGGGCGACCCCAACTCCACGCTGCGGGCGACCGCGGATCGCAGGGGCCCGTCGGTCGTGATCTATGCCGGCGGCGAGATCGATGCCTGCAACGAGGAGACCTGGCGCCACCTGGTGTCCGAGGCGGCCAGCGGCGTCACCGCGCCCGGTCCCTTCGTCGTCGACGTCACCGGACTCGACTTCATGGGCTGCTGCGCGTTCGAGGTGCTGGCCGAAGCGGCGAAGAGCTGCCAGAAACGCGGCATCGACCTGCGCGTGGTGAGCTGCGCGCCGACCGTCGCGCGCATCGTCGACGCCTGCGGTCTCAGCGGCGTGCTGCCGATCTACCCGACCGTCGACTCCGCCCTGTCGGCGGCCGCCCGCTGGTAGCGCCCCGAGCCGTAATCGGCTCATGGGCGAGCATCCCACTTTTGGTGCCGAGGAAGAATTCCTCCTCGTCGACCCACAAACCGGCGAGCCCGCCGCGCGCAACGCCGCGGTCGCCGTGGAAGCCGAGCGGCGGGGCATCAAGCTTCAGCTCGAACTGAGCAGTTGCCAGGTGGAGACCACCTCGCAGGTGGCGTCGACCAGCGCCGAACTCGGTGCGGAGCTGACCCGGTTGCGGCGCACCGCGGCGCAGGCCGCCGCAGACGCCGGCGTCCGGCTGCTGGCGTGCGGGCTCCCGCCGACCACGCCGCACGAGTTCCCCGTCACCGACACCCCGCGCTACCGCAAGATGGGTGAAGAGTTCGGAATGGTCGCGCACGAGCAGGGCATCTGCGGATGCCACGTGCACGTGCAGGTGCCCGACCGTGCCGCAGCAATTCACGTCAGCAATTGGCTGCGGCCGTGGCTGCCGTCTTTGCTTGCGCTGTCGGCGAATTCGCGGGTGTACCGCAGCGCGGACAGCGGCTACGCCAGCTGGCGCAGCGTGTTGTGGCGGCGCTGGCCCGCGGCGGGAGCGCCGCCGTTCTTCGCCTCGCCCGACGAGTACGACGAAACGGTGCGCATGTTGGTCGACACTGGGGTGATCCTGGACAAGGACATGATCTATTGGGACGTACGCCCTTCGGCGGATTTCCCGACGGTGGAGGTCCGGGTGGCCGACGTGCCGGCCACCGTCGCCGAGACCGTGCTGCTTGCCACCCTGATCAGGGCGGCGGTGATGACCGCGCTCGACTCACCCGATGACGCCCGGCGACTCCCGCCCGGTGCGCTACGCGCGGCGTACTGGAAGGCAGCACACGACGGATTGTCCGGCCGCACCTTGGATTTGATTGACGGCCGCGGTGCGGTGCCGGCGAGTGAGCAATTGCGTGTGCTGGTGCGGCGAGTGCGGCCCGCGCTGGAGGCGCTGGGCGAATATGACCGCGTCATCAAGGAACTCGATCGCGTGATCTCCGGCGGTAACGGGGCGATGCGTCAGCTGCGGGCGTGGCGCAAACGCGGCGAGGTTCGCGACGTCATCGCCGAGGCCGCCACGGCCACGCTCAGTTGAGGCGCATCTTCGGCGGATCAATTCCGTTGCCGCACCGGGCCTCTCGTCAGGCCACGGCGAGCAAGCGATACAGGCCGATCAGGCCCACGACCACGATGACGGCGCGCAGCGCGTTGCCCGACAACCGGCGTCCATAACGCGCCCCGAGCAGGCCGCCGACCAGTGAGCCCGCCGCGATCAGGCCGGCGGCCGGCCAGCTGATCCGGTCGAATGCCACCAACGTATACGCAACGGCGGCAACCACATTCACCACCAGGGCCAACAGGTTCTTGGCCGCGTTCAGGCGCTGCACCGACTCCGGCAGCAGGGCGCCCATCAGGCCGACCAGCAGGATCCCTTGCGCGGCGGTGAAGTAGCCGCCGTAGACGCCGACGGCGAAGGTGCCGAACACCAGTGTCGCCATCCGGCGGGCGCTGACGTGCTCGGGCGAGCGTTCCGACTCTCCCCCGCAAGCGGCTGGGGGTCCCTCCCACGCGTGGGGGCGTGCCCCCACGGCGCGGCGGGCCGTCCACGCCTGGATCCGCGGCCCGATCACCACCAGCACCAGCGCCAGTACCAGCAACACCGGCACAATCTGGGCGAACACCTTCTCGGGCAGATGCAGCAACAGGTAGGCGCCCACTACCGCGCCCGCCAGCGACGCCGGAAGCTGCCATCGCAGCCGATCCCACTGGCCACGCAGCTCGGCGCGATATCCCCAGGTGCCCGACGCGCTGCCGGCGACCAGACCCGTCGCGTTCGACATCGTGGCCGTAACCGGCGGAAAGCCGAGCGCGACCAGGGTGGGGAAGGTGATCAGGGTGCCGGACCCGACCAGGGCGTTGATCGCACCAGCACCCAGCCCGGCCAGGCATATGAGGAACATCTGAAATGGCGACACCGAAGAAAAACCTTAACTCGCCACCGATTTCGGCGCGAGGCGACCATCGCCCCGGTCAGGCCGGCGGAGCTTCTGCGCCGCGTTCGACACCGGTGCGCAGCTTGACCGAGGCCGAATACGCGAGAGTCCGAAAGTGCAGCACCGGATCGTCGGAGGGTTCGATGCCATCGGTCACGCGCATCGGGTCGAACACCACGATGTCGCCGCCGTGCTCACGCTCGGTGTCCAGCCCGGTGATCGTCAGCGTGCCGACGGTGACGATCTGCGTGCTCTGCCAGGCCGCCGACGGGTCCACCGTCGAGTCGGTGGGCCCGGCGATCTGCACCCGGAAGTCGAACCGCACGGGCCCGCCGTCCAGCCGCTCCTTCAGCTCGTCGGTCAGGAAGTCTCGATCCTTGTCATGGGCGTCGGATCCGGACAGGTATTCCTCGGATGCATTCGGAACCAGGTGGTAGCGAACGAATCTGGCGCTTCCGTCGGCGGCGATCCAGCGGAAGGCGTGCAACCCGTGGTATTCGGTGGTGGCGTAGCTGGCCGGGACCCGGCTCGCCTCGCGCAGGATGGGCAGCGCGCCGAGCAGTTTCGGATGGTAAAGCAGGTGTTTGGCCATGCGCAGCGGCGTCGTGAGGCCGGGCCGCATCGCCTTGAGCAGATCGATGAAGCCGTCGGGAGTGCTGGAGACGAACAGCCGGGCGGTCTGGGTCGAGACATCGGTGGTGGAGCCGTCGGGCAGGGTGAACTTCACCGCCATCCCGCGCACGCCGGACGCGCCGTCGCGCTGCTCGGGATTGCCCGACCCATTGGAGAAGCGAATCAGCGCCGGGACGGTCGAACCATCGAGATGTTGTGCGCGCGAGAGCATCAGCGCGTCGGGGGTGGCGGTGAACGTGCCGCGATACAGGGTCCCTTTGGCGTGCAATGCGCGACAGCCGGGCTGGGCTCCCCCGGCGCCCCGGATCGCCTCGATCGCCTTGTCAGGAGTAAGTCCACCGCTCATGGACGAATCTTAGTTGGATCAGTCGGGAAAGCCGAAGAGTTCGACGACACCGTGATCGCGACCGGCGGTGTAGCCGCCGTCGACGGCAAGGGCCTGGCCGCTGACGAACGAGGCATCGGGAGAAAGCAGGAAGGCGGCCATGGCGGCGATCTCCTCCGGCCGCCCCAGCCGCTGCAGGGCGTGCTCCTTGGTGATGGAGGCCAGCGGGCCCTCCATCCCGGGGATGCTGAAAACGCTGTGCGCCATGGGCGTTTCGATGAAACCGGGACAGATGGTGTTGGCCCGGATGCCGCTGGGCCCGTAGTCGAGCGCGATGTTCTTGGTGAGCAGCACGACGCCGCCCTTGGCCGCGTTGTACGAACTGCCACCGGCGGTGCCCTCCAGACCTTCGACGCTGGCGACGGTCACGATCGAGCCGCGTTCGCCGTCGGCCCGGGGTTGGTCGATCATCCTGGCCAGGGCGGCCTTGGCCACCAGGAAGGTGCCGGTGAGGTTGATGCCGATCACGCGGTCCCATTCGGCGCGGTCCAGCAGGTGCACCGGGCCTCCCCCGGCGACACCGGCGGCGTGGAAGAGGCCGTCGAGGCGGCCCGGCACCGCGGCCAGCACCGCGGCGATGGCGGCTTCGTCGGTCACGTCGGCGGACACGAAGGTGAACCGCGGGCCCAGGTCGTCGGGTGGGGCGGCCAGGTCGGCCCCGACCACGGTGCCGCCCTCGGCCAAGAGTCGCCGCGCGGTGGCCAGCCCGATTCCCGACGCGGCGCCGGTCACGACGAAGGTGCGGGAACGGGCGCGCTCGGGGTTCACCATGTCGAATCCTTGTCTGGGTCGTCGGGCCGGTCGGCCCCGTCATGGTGACACACGTTCGCGCCGTTGGCTTTACAAATTGGCTCGATCGGCATGCCCGCCTTGGACATTGCCGGGGCCGCTGGAGGACGATGTTTCCACCGGCGAATTTCGCAGCGACGACGGCGTTAGGAACAACGATGTCAATCACTCAGCCTCGGGCGCTCGCCCGCCGGTCCCGATGGCGACTGAGAACGGCGAGCGCGGTCGCGGTGATCGCGGCCCTTACCTTCACCCCCAACCGGGCCGAACGCACCGTCGCGATAACGCTGACGTCCGACGACGCGATCGCCATCGCGCAGGGCGTCTCCGTCACCCCCGCGCCCGGCTGGACGCTGGGGCATCGCGGCCCGAACTGGGTGGCGCTGAACAACGCCGACACCAGCGCGCAACTGCGGATCACCGTCAAGCCCGCCGGCGGCACCGATGCCGCGGGGCTCCTGCAGGCCGACATCGACCAATTCACCGGCAGCGCCTCGGCCATCCTGACCGATGTGAACCGCCTGGCGCCGCCCGACGTCAAGGCGCTGCCCGGCCCCAACTTTCAGCAGGAAGTCTCCGTCAACTACACCGCGACGGTGGTGAACCCGCAGGGCACGATTCCGGTGATCGGCACGTTCACCGAGCTGTTGAACACCTCGAACGGCCGATCGGCGTTCATCGACTTCCGGCAGGACAGCAGCGCCACCACCCAGGCCGCCGGCGACGGTGGAATGATGATCGGCTCCATGGAGTGAGGCGCTGACCATCCGCGCTTGCGAGGGTCGGCGTCGCGGCCGCGGGACCGACCACGTATTACAGACGGAAACACATCGAACGCGGAGGGGTTCATGCCACCAGGCGACACGGGGACGGACACGGCGGAGACGCTCGCCGGCGTCGTCGAAAGCCACGCACAGCACAGTCCCGACGCGATCGCCATTCGCTTCGGCGAACGCCAGTGGTCCTGGGCCGAGTGGAGTTCGCGGATTCGCCGCACGGCCGGGGCGCTGCGCGCCGCGGGTCTCGAGCGGGGCCACTGCGTGGCCTTCCTGGACAAGAACCACCCCGCCTGCCTCGAAGTGCTCATTGCCGGCGCCTCCATCGGCGTCGTCACCACCGTCGTCAACTGGCGGGTGATCGGCGACGAACTCGTCCACGTGCTGGCCGACAGCGGCGCCCGCGTGCTGCTGGTCGGCGCCGAGTTGCGCGGCGCGGCCGAGGCGGCCGCCGGGCGGGTACCGGGCGTCAACCGCATCATCGAGATCGGCGACGAGTACGAATCGCTGCTCGCCGCGGCGGCACCGACGCGCCCCGACCCGACCGTCGACGAGAACGAGACGGCGTTGGTGATCTACAGCTCCGGCACCACCGGACGCCCCAAGGGCGTGCTGCTCAGTCAGCGTGCGCTGGTCAATCATGCGTCGAACCTGGCCCCGGCGTTTCCATTCGCCGAGGGCGACGCGAACCTGGTGGCCATGCCGTTGTTCCACGTCGGCGGAATCGGCTATGCGCTGTTTGGAATCCGTTCCGGTGCACCGACATTCATGACTCGCGAACCCGATGCCGCCACGCTGATCGGCGCGGTGCGGGCCGGAGCCACCCACGCGTTCTTCGTCCCGCCGGTGATCGCCCGGTTCCTGGACGCCGGTGAGGCGGCGACCGCGGCCATCGCCGGCCTGCGTTACATCGTGTACGGCGCCGCGCCGATGCCGCTGCCGTTGCTGCATCGAGCGTTGTCCACCTGGCCCGAGACGAAGTTCGTGCAGGTGTATGGGCAGACGGAACTGTGCGGCGCGGTCACCGCGCTGTCCGACGACGATCACCGCGATGCCGCGAGGCCCGAGCTGCAGCTGGCGGCCGGAAAGGCGGTGTTGGGCTGCGAGATTCGCGTCGTCGATCCCGAATCCGGAGAACCGTTGCCGACCGGAGAATCCGGCGAGGTGTGGGTGCGCAGCAACCAGAACATGACCGGTTACCTCAACCGGCCGGAGGCGACGGCCGAAACGATCACCGCCGACGACTGGGTTCGCACGGGCGACATCGGGCGCCTGGACAGCGACGGCTACGTCTACATCGAAGACCGCATCAAGGACATGATCATCACTGGCGGCGAGAACGTGTACGGCCCCGAGGTGGAAAGCGTGCTCATCGAGCATCCCGCCGTCTTGGACGCCGCGGTGATCGGGGTGCCCGACGACTTCTGGGGCGAATCCGTCAAGGCGATCGTGGTAAGCGACGGCGGAACCGACGCGAAGCAGATCATCGAATTCTGCCGACAGCATCTGGCCGGCTTCAAGTGCCCGCGCACCGTGGACTTCGTGCCGGAGCTGCCCCGCAACGCGAGCGGAAAGATCTTGAAAACTCAGCTGCGGGAGCCGTTCTGGCGCGACCGGGCGCGCGGCATATGAGCACTCGCGTGGGTGCGGCACGCCGCGACTGTGCGGTCAGCGTGCTGGGCGGACCGACCACGGTGATCGACATCGCGGGTCGCAGGATCGTCATGGACCCGACGTTCGATCCGCCTGGGGTGCACGACTACCTGACCAAGGTCACCGGTCCCGCGGTGATCGCCGCGGCGCTGGGGCCGGTGGACGCGGTGCTGGTCAGCCACGACCAGCATCCCGACAATTTCGATGACGACGGCCGCCGGATGGCGCTGGCCGCGCCGCTGCTGCTCACCCATCCCGGTGCCGCGGGGCGTCTCGGACCGCCGGCAATCGGATTGGCGCCGTGGCGGTCTTACGAATTCGACGGCGGATCGCTTGCCGTGCAAGCGGTTCCGGCAGTGCACGGTCCGGCCGACGGGCAGCGCGACGCCGGCGGCCACGTCAACTGCGAGGTGACGGGTTTCGTGCTGTCCGGGCCCGGGCTGCCGACGGTGTACCTCAGTGGGGACAACGCCTCGATGGCCGCGGTCCAAGACGTCGCCGATCGCGTCGGAAGGGTCGACGTCGCCGTGCTGTTCGCCGGCGCCGCGAGCGTGCCGAGCAAGGAACGCGGGCGGCCGCTGACGCTGACCGCGGCGCGCGCGGCCGCCGCGGCCGAACTGCTGGGCGCCGACACGGTGATTCCCGCCCACGTCGACGGCTGGGCCCATTTCACCGAGGGCGTCGACGAATTCATCGCGGCGTTCGATCAGGCCGGCATCAGCAACGTGCTGAAGGTTGCGTCCCACGGCGAGTGGATCGACTTATAGGCGCCCCTCGACGCGCAATTCGGGGTGCACCCAGTCGGGTGAGCGACGTTCCTTGAACGAGCGGAACCCCTCGATGGCCTCGGCGTCGGACAGGCTGGCCGTCATGCCGATCCGGTCATACAGGCCGAGATAGCTGTCGATGCTGGACTTGATCACGCCGCGGGCGCGCGGGGCGGTCCGACAGCATTGCGCGAGTAGGTCTTTCGCCGCATCCAACAGACCCTCATGCGGAACCACCCTGGTGACCAGGCCCCAGTCGAGGGCTTCGACCGCGGTGAGCACCCGGCCGGTGAACATGAGGTCGCGGGTGCGCACCGGTCCGATCACCCGGGCGAGCATCTGGCTGTAGTAGGTGTCGGCGTAGCCGCGGAACAGTTCGGGCACCCGGAAGGTCGCCCGATCGCTCACCACCGACAGGTCGCTGCACAGCGCGATCTGGAAGCCGCCGCCCTGGCATAACCCGTTGACCGCCGAGACGATGGGCTTGCCCGAGGTGCGGACCGCGTCGAACGGAGTCACGTCCATGCCCAGCGCGGAACCGAAGGTGATCCAGTTGTCCTCGCCTCCCCCGCCGCCCATGTCACCGCCGGGCGCGAAGACGTCGCCGGTTCCGGTGAGCACCAGCCCAGCCAAGTCCGGGTCTTCGTTGAGACGTCCTACCGCATAACGGATTCCGAAATACATCGCCGGGCTCAACGCGTTGCGTGCGTCTGGTCGGTCGATGGTGCAGACCGCAATCGGGCCCTGGCGTTCGAAGCGCAGGTACGGCGTACCCAGCCAATCGCCTTCGGGTGGACGCGGGCTGCTCTGCGGTGTCTGCGCCACGGGACTCCCTTCAGGTCGGCGTCGCCGCGAATGCGCCACGCCGCGACGCGGCTACTGTAGCTCTTACGGTATCGGCGGGGCTGAGCGACTACACGGATGGCAGCGTGGTCGTCTTCGCGGTCGCAGTAGAAGTCGGGGTGCGTCTGCGGGCATTCGGGTTTCAGCATGCCGACGCCCTCGCGGTTGCCGGACATCCTTCACCGTCTCTCGGGTGCGTGTCAGTGGAGGATCTGCGCGAGCTTGCGCCATCGCCGGTGTCGGTGGCGAAACATGACTCGCACGAAGGCCCGGGTCAGGAGGCCGTGGACGCCGTCGTCCGTCTCGATCTCGTCGGTGTAGCGGCAACTGCGCTCGTCGATGGGTTCGAACGTCAGGCGGTGGTTCCACGTCCGGACCGGGCCACCGTGCTCGTTGGTGTAGATCTCGGTCGGCTCGAGCCGCTTAATGGTGAGGTGGTGGGTCCAGCCCGGGATCACGCCGAACCACCAGAATCGCGCCGATCCGTGGGTGCCGACCTCGATGCGCTCGGGGACGTCGAGGCGGTAAGCCCGCAACACCGGGCTGAGGACATGCCGCATCAGCTCGGGCTTGCGCGCCAGAGCGGAGGCAGTCTCGACCGGAATCGGCAACTCCGTAGTTAGGGTTACCTTACTCACGCAGCTCATGGTGGCTTAAGGCGCGCGATTAGGCAAGGGCACCGTGGTCAGTGGGTGGGTTGGCGCGGGCGGCCTGGGCCGGCAAGGACGGTGAAGTGGCCTATGTGGGCCGGCCAACGATTGTGGTCCCGGCTGGGATCGAACCAGCGACCTTCCGCGTGTGAAGCGGACGCTCTCCCACTGAGCCACGGGACCGGCGCCGAGACGGCGAACGACGTCGAAGACTAGCACGCGCCAGCCCCCGACAATACCGGCCGCATCGCGTGGCAGGTCGGCGCGATAGCCTGGACACGGCTCGTAGCAAGAAATTTGTATGTGCCCGCTCACGTGGACTATCGTCGTGCTTCGCACCGGGCGACGATCTCGTCCGAGGCGCGCGGATGTAGCGCAGTTGGTAGCGCATCACCTTGCCAAGGTGAGGGTCGCGGGTTCGAATCCCGTCATCCGCTCGAAGGTGCAAGTGGCGTGGACCCCAACGGTGGAGTGGCCGAGTGGTGAGGCAACGGCCTGCAAAGCCGTGCACACGGGTTCGATTCCCGTCTCCACCTCCAGTTGATTTCCCGGCGCGATTAGCTCAGCGGGAGAGCGCTTCCCTGACACGGAAGAGGTCACTGGTTCAATCCCAGTATCGCGCACCAGCATTATTGCAGTTCAACCCCCGCGTGATAGATCGAAATTCGGCCACATGGGCCAGATATGGGCTAACCAGTGCGGAGCTAGCAACCCATCCGAGAGGTAGCTGCGCATGAACAACACGACACCCGAGGACGCCCAGAGTTGGCGCGACCTGGCAGACCAACTGACCGCCGAACAGATCGCCAGCGTTGAACGTCTCGCTCACGAATGGGACAACAGCCCAGCCGAACTCGACCGCACTCAGCTATCAATGGCCCGCTCCTATGCAAGCGCCAACGTGGGACACATCCTGCTGTCCGACGTGCCAACGCCCGCCGACGCCGTCACAGTTGGCGACTGGCAGGACGCCGGCACCGCGCACGCCGAGCGTCCCTTTGAAGGCAAGCAGTGGTACATCGCGCGCGACCGCGACTTCGACGCCTTCACTGTAGCCATCACGGGCGTGCAGCACCTAAACGGCACAGTCCAGCGCGACATCGTGCTGAGGTGGGATCGCCCATACAGCGAAGGAACGATGTCCGGACAGCAAGCGCGCGACGTCGCCGGCGCTCTCAGCGCCGCAGCCAACGAACTGCACGGGAGGAACCAATGACCAGACACGCCAATCCCCATGCCGAAGGGCGTGTGCCGCCTGGACACGGCTGGACAGCGCGGCCGGAGCGCGACGTGCGCGGCGACTAGCCGAAAACCGCGCCCGGATCGGCAGTAAAGACATAAAAGGTCTCGGTCCACTCGTCGCGAGTGTCGTGATCGACCTTAATGCGCCAGGTGTAGCTGTTATTTGGTTCCAGCGGGAGCCCGTTAGCGAAATGCATCACGAATTGGCAGGAGGGACGCAATGTATTTGGCGGCACATTTGCACCTGGCGCCACCGCTGGCTTCAAGGCGTCAGCGGTTCCGACGCGCAGAATCTGAGGACCCATTGGCCCTGGCACTGAAACCAAGGTGCCGTCTTCACGCTCTAAAGCCAATTCAACTGCTGGCGATTCGCCAACATACTTGGGCGGAAACGAGATTCGAGCGATTACAGCGTGGGGCATCGTAGCCTTGGTGTTCGGGTCGAAGCTCATCATCGTGATGCCGGCGCCAATAATGTTTGCTTTGTTACCCGCATCAATGTTCGCAAAATCAGCGAGCATTACGGCGACGATAGCGGCGTCGGCAACGTCGCTCATGCAATCCGCACCGCAACAGCGCCATTACTGGCTGCGCGACCAATTGGGTGAGAGGCTGACGGCGCCTGAATGCGCCTGAGAGTACCGACAAATTCTTCCGGTCTGGGTAGGTTGTCGGGAGCGAGCTGCGCCCACTTCACCGCGACGTAGACGAGTCGGTCGTTCTCATCTACGCGTTCGACAACTCCTACCGTCACGAGATTGGCCTCTGGCTCCCGCACAAGGACCTCTTGCCCCGCAATCGGCATAGGACCACGCACGTCTTCAAACCCGGAGAACGTTAGGCCGCCCGAAACCCGCACGTTCGGGTCGATCATGATTTCCGTCATTCCTCTGGCCTCCTCTCCTTGGTAAACGCTGCCACGAACCGTTTGGTGTCCTCTAGCGTAGGCGGGTACCCAAGAACGACAGAATAGTGCTCTTCCGGCTCGCCGTCTTCCTCGTCTTTCTCGAAGTCAAATCCCTCGTCCAGCAACAGTTGGGCTGAAGAGCACCACCAAAAGTGTGTGTTGCGCATCGGATCGAGGCCGTGAAGCTGTGTGACGGCGAGGAGCCGCGCAATGACTTGTTCCCGTGTTTCGCCAGGTAGGGCGGCGGCCGCCCACACTGAGGCGGTGTGGTGCCCCTTGCCGTCGCTGCGACGGGCGTCCAGCTCGGAGCGATGCAGCACACCTTCCGGGCTCATAGGGGTAAAACGTAATACCACAGCTCCGGGATCTGGGGCGTTTGGCACGTTCCGCCACATTAGTCAGCCGGAATGAGACGAAGGCGTGATACTGCGATTCGCGTCGATTAATTTCGCGGATTGGGTGGCGGTGACCGCAACGGCCGCCGCGAATGAGCCTCACAGCAGCGCAAATGACGAGGCAGGGAACCCTCCCCCGGGGCCAGGCGGACACCGATACGGCACTGACTCTCGGGCTGGCTACGGGTCTGGGGTTTTCAGGGTTGAACTTTCACGCGCCCATTGCGTTGGGGAATGATAGTGCGGCACTACGTGGCACTGAAGGCATTGCGCCGCAACGGATTTCGGCACTCTGGACACCAGCTACCCCGCCCGGCGAAAGTTTCAGGAAGCGTACAAACCATTTTCTGCAGTGCCATATCGGCGCGGGATGTGCCCGGCACCGGGGTCCCCCGCCCCCCTCATTTGCGCTGGTGTGAGGCTCATTCGCGAATCGAGGTAAGGCGGTGTTGGGCCGCCACCCAATCTCAGGGCTGTCGGTCTGTGGTGCGTGCTTTGTGGTCGTTGCAGGGTTTGCAGGCTGCTCGGCAGTTGGCCGGGTCCATGGCCAGGTCTGGCCGGCGGGCGGCTGGCTGCTTCTTGTCGACCACCGAGGCGTGGCCGATGCAGATTCCGGCGTAGCGGATCTGGCACTGGTAGCGGTCGCGGCGCAAGATGTTGATCCGCAACTTCTTCCAGGCGCGTGTTCCGCTGATCTTCGAGGAGGCGGTGCGCGGCCCTTGCCATGGCTCCGGTGCGTGTTCGGGACAGTACCGCTGTGTGCTGGCGATGAGGTTGGGGCAGGTTCCGTTGTCGCCGGGGCAGTGGCGTGCTGCGCGTGGCATCTCAGGCAGCGCTCAAGAAGGACTCGTCGATTGCCTGTCCGGTGTAGGTGCGGCCGTCGATGGTGACGGTCGACGTCTTCGCCGCGAGGATGGCCTCTTTGGCTTCCGCCCAGTCGGCCTCGAGGCGTCGCACGTCGTCGGGTGTGTCCGTCCAGGTAAGGCGTGGTGTCGAGGTGAAGTTGGTTGCGGCGTCAGTGGTTACGGCTTGCTCGTACAGTTCGGCGATCCGTGTTGGGCCTGCGAGTGCGATTATTTCGGTTGGCGAGAAGTGGCCAAAGCCCATGTCGTCGATGCCTGGCGTTGGGCCGGGCAGCCAGAGGATCGCGCAGCGGCGAAATCCGTGGATGGATGCCGTCTTTCGCAGGCCGGGGCCGCGGAGGCGACGGCGTGATGTCGGATACCGCAGGTACGGGCAGGCACCGGCGCAGGCGTACAAGCTGCAGGAGCGGTGCAGCGGACCAAGGATGGCCGGCATGAGCGAGTCCCGGTAATACTCTGCGTCGTCTTCGGTGACAATCACATAACCCTCCCCGTTGACGGGGTATCCGCATTGCCAGCAGCGGTCGCGGACGGCGAGTATTCGTGCTCTTCGCTGGTCGACGGTGAAGTGGGGTTGCCCTGATTTCCATTCGCTCGCGGCGTGTGACGGTAGCCCGCTGAATGCCTTGGCGGGGTGGTCGATGCCGGGCATGTCGGTCAGCCAGGGCGGTGACGGTGGTATGTGCATGATGGCTCTCCGGTGTGGCGGCGGCAGGGCGCAGGTGTCGGCTCGGGCACCGAAAGGAGCTGAAACTCAACCGTCTTGGCCGGCCCTTTGCCCGGTTGGCAGTGCGGGTTTGGACGCCCGTGCCGCCGCCGGTCTTCTCTAGTCGGTCTTGGCCGGTGTCTTCGGTTTGTCCTCGACGATGGTGGCCCAGCCGTGGCGTTGCCAGTGCTCGGCGACGTCGGCGGGGACGCCGGTCAGGGTGCCGCCGCGTTGTTCCCCGTCGTGGAACACGAGGTGCGGTTCGACGACGGTCACGGTGACAGTGGTGCCGTCATGCGCGGGTGCGCGTCGTGCGCGCTTGGTGGTCATGGTCATTGTGTCCTCCGTTTAGCTGGTGGTGATCTTGACGATGGCGGCGGGGTTCGGCCAGCCGAAGCCGACGCGCATGGTGGCGCGCACGGCGACCCGGTCGCTGGTGAAGAAAACCGAGCGGTCGGATTCGACTTGTCCGTCTTGGCGCAGCACAAAGTAGCTGTACGCCTTCGGGATTCCCCACACGACGTTGTTGGTGGTGGAGACATACGGAGACACGATCAGCGGAACGCCGAGGATCTGGCGCTGTCCGGGCATGGTGGGATCCACACCGAGCAGCGGGACGTTGCTGCCAGCCGTGCCGTATTGCTTCACCTTGGCTAGTGCCTGCGCGGTGGCTGGATTGGTCACCCATGCGCCGATTTCGGCGTTGTGCAGGGCAGCGGCGTACAACGCGTCGCTGAACGCATCGACGTTGGCGTACGACGCGCCTGCCGAGACGGCGGTGACGCCGGACAGGCCAGCGAGTCCGCCGGGACCGTTGGTGGTGGTCGCTGCGAAGAATGCCGCGTCAACCTTGCGCGACAGGTCGCGGACGATGCCCTGTCCGACGGCTTCGGCTGCGGCTGGGGTGCTGTCGTTCGCCAGCTCGGACGAGATGACGCTCAGCGCCGCGAGCTTACTGGGCGTGATGTCGAGTTCGTCGAGAGTGGCGTCGGACGCCGCGATTTCGGCGCCTTCCGGTGTCCAGCTCGCCGTGGGGTCGGCGGTCACGAGTGGCACGCGGTAGCTGTGGGTGGAGATGGGTATGACGGTCGACACCTGGCCAGCCACCGATTGCTGGATGAGCGGTTGGATGACCAGGTCGCCTACCTGGGCGGGCGTCAGGATAGGGGAAAACGATGCTGTGGTTGAAGCCATGAGGACCTCCGAGGCGGTATGCGCTGTTGCGCAACAGAATTGACGGGATGATCCGGTCACTCGCCTGGAGTTCCGGTTGGGCTCCTGGCCCTCGCGGTGACGTTCGGCCCGGTCCTGCCGACGCTCCGAACGTCACCTGCGATTCTAGCCCTTCAGTACGTCACCCCAGGAGGAACCACGCGGCGGGGGCGGTGAGTGTTGCCCGAAGTTCTGCCACCGCGGGCCTTCTGGGCGCGGCTTGCCGAGTCGGGGTCGCATGTCGAGGAGCGCGCCGGCGGCCGCACGCAGCTCGCCCTCGTTGAGGGTGCCGTCTTCGTCGTAGAACGCGTTCACGTCGACTTGCCCGATCTCGAAGAGGTCGGCGGGGACGTCGAGCAGATCGGCGACCATAGACTCGCACTCGCGCCGCATGTATCCCTGGACGCGTTTGGCCAGGGCGTCGCGTTCGGCCTCGACGTCGCGGAGCTGGCGGCGCCACCGCGCGGCCTCGGAGTTCGGTGAGGCGTCGGGCGAGTCATCCTCGGGCGAGTCCGTTTCGGCGGCGGGATCGTTCTGCGGATCGACATCGCTGTCGATTGGGGTGGTTTCCGCGGTCGGGGTCGTCGAGGGGTCATTCGGCTGAGTCATGGCAGTCGCTCCTGGGGTTCGAGGGCGGGCCACCGGCGGCGGCGCACCAGATCAGAGGGGAAGCTCACTTTGGTGGTGAGGTCGCCGGGCACGGTATAGCCGAGTTGGGCCAGCAGTGTCTTTTCGGTGTCGGTGGCCGGTCGCTCGAAATAGTCGCAGCTGTAGCCGGTTTCCGGGTCCCACTCGTATCGCCACTGGACGCCTTGGGCGCAGAAGTCCGCATGTTGGGTGGAATCTTCGGCGCGCTGCAGCTCGTCGGGTAGTGGTGCGGCGAACGCCAGCCAGCCGCGTGGGTCGGGCTGCGGCACTTGGGGCGGCAGATCAGACATTCCTAGCCCCTTCCGAGCAGATCGACGAACACACTGCGGATGACGCCCAGGCGGCCGTTGAAGGCTTCGGGGCTGGTCCCGTTGGCGCTGAGCGAGATCGCGACTTCGATGACGCGTCCGCAAGCCCCGAGTACGACGAGCGGGTTGTCGCTGGAAAGCATCTCCCAAGCTTCGGCCATGTCCAGGCCGCCTTCGTTGTGGGCTCGCCGGGCCATCTCGATCAGTTCCAGTGCCACAGAGGCGGTTTCGCGATTGAAGTCGGATTGCTCGTCGTAGGGCTCGATCTTGGTTTCGGTCATGCGCTTTGTTCCTATCTGTGTCGTTGTCGGTCGCGGTCTCGGTTGCATTTCTTGCATTGGCGGTGGGTGTATCCGCGCCCGTCTGTCCATCGGTGCGTGTTTTTGGCGTCGAAGGCGTGGCCTCTGATGCACTCAGTCTTCTGCGCATTTTTCAAGCAGACGCCAGTGGTCGGCCGGTGTCGGCGCGCCTCTGCTTGGGCGGTCATCCGGCGTCCTGTGCGGCGCAATCGTCGGCGTGGCCCATCGATTCAATGTGCCACCGGCAGATGGGGCAGCGGCCCTGCCCTGCCGGTCCCTGAAATTTGCTGGGGTGCTTCCGTTTGGCTGCCGGTCGAGTGTGGGTGTGTTCGCGGGTGTGCGGCATTGGTGACCGACCTTCTTGTGTCGTGAAGCCGTTTTCGGCGCTAGGGGCGTCAGAATCCGTCAGAAGTGTCAGATTTGGTGCCTGAGCTGGGCTTTCGCTGCTGACGGGTAATTCTGTCTGACGGATCGATGTGTCAGGCGGAATTGATCCGTCGACAGGTTCTCGCTGCATATCGGTGGTTTCTGACGGGTCTGACGGGTCTTGACGGAGGTACCGCTGAAACGCGTCTTCCATGGCTTCGAGGCTGTAGCCGCGAACGCTGCCGAGGGTGTTTCTTTGCGGCTTGATGCCGAAGTCTTTCAGCCGGAACGCGAGTTTGCGGGGGCTGAACTCGAAATCGCTCCAAGGCGCTTCTTCGATGCGCCGTAGCTCGGTGACCAGATCGCCGGATGGCAAGAACGAAGCGCCACGATCGGCGAACACGGTGCGAATGTCCAGAAGCAATCGAACACCGAGCGACTGATCTTCATCCGCTTCCCCGGCCCGGCACACCAGCGCACGGCACGCAGCGCGTGCGGTTACTGGCCAGTGACCGCCGGCAGCGTCTGCCACAGCCACCAGCGGCTCCCAGGTGTCAGCCGCGCGGTCCTCGACAGGCATGTCCGGCTCTGCCTTCCCCAAGCTGCCCAACTGTTCGTTGGCCCACGCGCCGAGACGTTGGCGGAGGTGCTCAAGGATGGGGCCGTCGCGACGTGCCCGGAACTGCGACACCGTCTCGTCCTTGGTGCGCCGACGCATGGTGATGTTGACGCCGCGGTCGCTGATCGTGTCGGGCATCGTGCCGATGCCTGCCAGGACGGCCATCGCGAACGTAGGGAACTCCGTGGGGATCTGGCTCGGCCCGACGCAGCGCAGCGCAGGGCGGCCGCGCTGGTGGCCAGCGTTGAGCAATGCCCGCAAGTCTTCGTTCTGCTCAGCGACTCGCCTCGAGCCGAACAGCGTGTCAGCTTCATCGATGATCAGAGTCGGCGGGTGCTGGTCGCCAATCGACCGGAATATGGCGGCCACGGTGGCATTTACGGTCGCCAACGGCTTGTGACAGGTACCGCTGATGATGTCGAGTGATCTGCTTTTGCCACAACGCTTGTCGGGGCTTGTGATCACCAGGCGAGGAGCGCACTCGAAAGCCGGTAAAGCGTGCGTCGTCGCGATCCAGAGCGCGAAGGAGACTGCTGCGTAATCGTCGGGGAACACCACGTACCGCTTGATGGTGCAGAGCAGCTCATCGAGTAGCTGGGCACCGTCGGATACCGTCATGCGATCACCTCGCCGCACGCTTTGTGCAACAGCTCGGCAAGCTCACGGTCACGGCCGCCGCGACGCCACAGCGCACGTCTGACTTCCAACGGCAACAACGGTGTGCGGCCAATCGCCAGAACATGCTCGGCAGCGTCACGCCAGCCGTCAATAGCGTTGTCGGACAGCGGCGGTTCGGTGCAGCGGCACGGCCAAGGGTCGCGGCAGCCGCAATCGAGCGGGACGCTTCGCCTCACATGGTCTCGGCGCCGGCCGAGCTGGGAAGGCAAGTCTTGTGGGTGGCTCCACGTGCATGGCACCCAGCAGACCCGCCGACCGGACGGTACGCTGTCGTTATCCGTGTGGTGAGGAATCGGCTGGCTCTGTGGCGGGGCCAGCCTTTCTCGTTCCGGGGGTCCGTTCACGCCGCACCGCCGAAGGGCTGCAAAGCGGCGTCGAGTTCATTGAGGTCGATGCGGTAGAGCCGCTTGTTGACGCGGTAGCCGGTGATCTTTCCATCGGCGATCATCTGTCGGATAGTTTGGACGGTCACACCGATGTGCTGGGCGCCCTGTTTCAGCGAGGCCCAGCGGCGAGCGGGTAAAGCTGTTCTTTGAGTTGGCTTGACTGCCATGGGAATTGACTCTCCAAGTAGCTCGGCTTTAAGCCGAAGGCGCTTCTACCGGAGAGTTCGGAACCACTGCGGGTCAAGCTCCGGTCGAAGCCGTTCGGCTTCTTGCGTTGCTCGACCATTCCCTATGTCAGGTGGTCCGTTACGGGGCTAATCCTCACCCGAAACGCCTATTTCAGGCTCAAGTCCCATGCCGGGACTTGCCGGGCTGCTTTCACCTCTAGCGCGTCAAATACACCACAAGTCATTGCAACGCGCAAGAACTTCGCATTCGTCGGCGTGTCAGTGCGACGATGGCAACGGTTCGGGCGCAGCGAGTTTGGACAGCAGCTTGGCGATCTGGCGGTCGCGGCCCTGTGCGGCGTGTTGGTAGCGCATCGCGGCCTGCGGTGTCGAATGTCCAAGGCGCGCCATCAATTCGGCCAACGTGGCGCCGGTCGCTGCCGCGAGGACAGCACCGGAGTGGCGGAGATCGTGCCAGCGCAAGTCATCCCGTTTCGCGGCTGACCGCGCTCGGTAGAAGTGCCTGTACAGGCTGGCCGGCGCGAGGTGACCACCCTGTTGCGCCGGGAACAACAACTCATCCTTGCCCGGCTCAACCAGGCGCTCAAGGTGGTCCTTGATCGCGGTCAGCAGATGCGGCGGGATCTCGACGTCGCGGCGGCCGGCGTCGGATTTCGGGGTCGTGATCTGAAAGCCTTCATCGGTGCGCACCACCGCGCGCTCGACGCGGACGATGCCGTAAGGCTCGGGTGCCTCGGCTCCACTGGCCGCCGCGTTCGCCAATTCGTCTTCGGTCGGCTCGACGATGACGATGTCCTTGCGGCGCAGCTCGGTCAGCTCCCCGAACCGCAGTGCGCACCACGCGCCGAGCAGAACCATCGCCTGATACTGCTCGGGCATCTCTTGGGCTATCACCCCTATTTCGTCAAGTGACGCCGGGCGGATCTTGTGGACGCGGCGGGCACTGCCGGCGCCGCGGATCACGCACGGATTGACCTTGATCTTGCCGTCCGACAGTGCGGTGCCCATGATGGTGCGCAACAGCCCGTAGGCGTGGGCGCGCAACGTCGGGGCTTTCGCTCCCATATTGGCGTGCCATGCCCGTACATCGTCGGCGGTGATTGACGCTATCGGCAACGCCCCGAAGGTGGGGACGATGTGATGCTCGAGCAGCTTCGAGTAGTGCTCACGAGTGCGGTCCTTGAGGTCGCGCTGTTCCATCCAGGTGTCGGCGTAGGACTTGAACGTCAGACGCGGCACTGGCATCTCGTCGGCGTCGGGCGGCATCCATTTGCCCTTGATGATGTCCACCTGGCGAAGCGCCAGCCAGCTCCGAGCGTCCTTGTGTGTGAGGAACAGGGTTGGCGCGGTGTAGCGGCGGCCGTCAGGTCCGCGGTAACGCGCGCGGTGGCGGCCGCTTGGGAGCGTCTCGACTGCCCCGAAGGTGCCGGGCTGCCGTTTCTTGCGTGCCATGGGTGACTCCCCTGCGATAGACCGTTGAGTACTGGCGTGGGCCAACGTGGGCCAGCTTTGGGCTAACAAACCATACCAACTCTTGACAACTTAGTAGAAGTCATCTGTTACACTGACCAGCATCAGAGCAGATAGATCGGGTATTTGCGCTGGTCACCACACCCACGCTAGCAAACCAATTTAACTGGTTCAATCCCAGTATCGCGCACCAGAGTTTTAGCAGCTCAATGGCGGTATCTAGCGGAGCTATACGACCCGCGTGCCAGCTACGTGCCAATAACCGCCGTGATTCCAGGGCGCGGGCACTCAATCGCCGCGACGGATGTCGGCCAGCTATGACCGCACGCTCGGGACCGCGTGAACATTAATTTCGCGGACCTAATGAACGTACCTAAGGAAGTTAGGAGGTGTCCTGCTCAGACCTGAGTGTTAGTCGACGTCGCGATTTGACCTCATTCGCTCTTCATCTCGTTCTTCAAGCCACCTAAGGCGTGCTTCCTCGACGCTCCTCCGAAACCCTATGGCTTCGCTCGGCACCCACTCTGGGGGGTCACCCTGCGCCGTAAATACTCTGCCAATCCGCCGTCCTTTTGGCGTTGGAACCATCAATCTCCAGCCCGGTATCTTCTCGGCAAACCCTTCTTCTATTAGATCTTCGTCGTCCTGATCGTCAATCGTCACGCCGGGTCCGTAGATCGTATCCGGCCGAGTGAATTTCAGGGAATCGCTTACTAATAGCGCCAGACTGAGCAAAAATCCTCTCGGTCGCTCCTGGAACAGAGATCGCAATTCATCGGCGTCCTCGGCAACAGGCCAAGTCAATAGCTCTGCGTGAATTGCTTCACGCACGGATTGAGGCAATGCCGGTGGATACTTGTCTCGCGCTACCCGTGCTGCAACCTGTGTTGGTGGAGCGTCGCCAGACCCGGAGTACCCGATAGTTCTGTCAAGGTTGATCTGTTCCCGGTCAGTAGCTATTTGTCCTACTGAGGCAGCCTCGATCTCCCCATCGCGCGACCTGTAACCCGCCTTGATCCGAAGTTCGGCGATCGTCTGCTCTTGAAGGAAGTCAATCGATTTTTGCGTGCCAACGCTCCTTGTCTCGATTTTCGCCAGCACAGACATCATTTCTCCTTGCAGTGTCCTGGCGTCCGCCAATTGCTCTGCCGCGGAGGAGGACTGGACAATGTAAACGATTAGCTGCACCACGAATGCAAGGATGGCCAGGGCGAGCGCGACCACACTCAAGATGTCCGCGTTTTTGACGCTGGCCACGACCACCAAGGTTGCAAGGCTTCCAAGCGCTACAAGCGACGACATCACTGCTACGGCCTTTGCAGGGATCGAATACCGGCTGGCATCGTCAGGCATGAGGCAATCTTGACACGACGCGACGGCTCACATGGTCCAGTTGGGTCAGGCGACCGCAGCGCAGGACTGTCATAGCACAGTGAGGGCACTCAACACCGCCGCCAGCGTCCTCGAAACACCTATGACTGGGCTGGGGAAATACCAAAGCGTTCTCATAGTTGCCCCCGCCCGACCTCCATTTCGCTGAAAACGCCTCATTGCGCGAGCGTCGCCACCTAGCCTCAACGTTTGTGAACTTTGAGACCGCGATACTGCTCTGGCTGTTTTGCGCCGCCATCGGTGCGGCAATCGCGAAGTCGAAAAATCGCAACTGGACCGAAGGCTTACTACTTGGCGGGTTGCTGGGCGTGCTCGGCGTCATCATTGAGCTTTTCATGCGCAGTCAAGCCCCTGGCATGCCGGCAGCTGGCTGGTACCCGAACCCAGCTGGGACTGGGAGCCAAAGATATTGGAATGGCAGGGAGTGGAGTGACCTGCCGCCGCGCCCTGGGGAGGGCGACGGCCCTCAAGCGATCGGCGGGCCGGCCGCGCTGCAAACCCAAACCAAGAAGTGCCCGGACTGCGCGGAAACCGTCCTCGCAGATGCGAAGCTATGCAGGTACTGCGGGTACCGCTTTACCACCAAGAACGTCAGATGCTTTAAGTGCCAGCATGTCCAGGCGGTGCTGACAACCCAAACGGCGTTTGCATGCGAGCAATGCGGTCATCGTCTGAAGCGCCACACCGCATCTCCAGCAGAAAATTAGCGGCCCGAGCTCGGCCAAATGCGTCAGCCCGGTCTCGACCGGGCAGGAGAGACCAGTCGGAAACCGGGCCGACAATGAATAGACGCTGCGGCAGGCTGTCAGGTTCCCTGACTGCAAAAGATATGGTTCGCCGTCGATTTCACGCACGCATTTCGGGGATACCGCTGAGTCGATGCATAGCGCGGTGGTGTCTGCGCGCTGACCGAGCGGCCGGGGACGCGGTTCAATAGCGTGCCGGATGGACTCGCCCTCTGGGCAGGCGTCAGCTAACCCCTCAAGGCTAGATCCCACGCCACTCTGTGGCCGTCTTCGCGGCTTGAGTGGATAGCCATCCTTATCGACTCACCCGGATCAATGTGGCGACTCGCCAGGTGTTGATGGCCCGTGTCGGTCCATTCGGCGATCTTGGCGTTCAACTCGTCGCTGACCTTAAATGTACTGCCGAGGACGAGGACATGCCGATTGTCGGCGAGACCGAATCCGCAAAGTGGCACCATGCCTTTGATGTCAATTACTGTTTCCGTCGGCCGCAAGATTGCGAAATGGAGCTGTAGAGCAGCGCCTTCGGGCGGCGCGGGAATCCAGTAAATGTCCTGCGGCAAGGCAGAGTCGTCCTGGCATTCCAGATCTTGATGCCGTATGCAAATCGAAAATGCTGAAGTCCATCCGGTCTCGCCAATCTCCGGAGGTTGCGGCCAACGGTCAAGCACCCGACCGCCCTCGTGTCCAAGCTCTCTTGCGCGGTGCTCAGCTTGCGGAGTATCAAGCCACTGGTAGCGCCAGTCTCCCGTCCCGTGGATGCTCCACTTTTGCAGGCTGGCGATAGCCCTCAGCGCGATGTAGAAGCTGGGCTCGTTCTTGCCGGCGAATACTCTCCATACTGCCCCATGTGGCCCGTCACGCTCACCTACCGCAAGCCGGAGGTCACCGCCTGGGGTTACTTCGTGTTCCTCCATATCCCCGTTGGGGAGTTGCATTATGAACTTGAGCGGCATGGCCGCACACTACGCCGAACGCTTGGCGCGGAGCCGAGCAAGCTCATCCTCAGTTCGTCGCTATGCCGTAGACCGCAAAACCGAACGTCTTCGGTTTTGCCGCTAACCCCGAGAGCTGCTGCAGCACGACGCTGACCAGCGTGAACACGTGAGATCCATTGCTGCCAGCGACAATTCAGGGCAAAAATTTTTCGGAAAACTTTAGGGGGGTGCGTACCCAGCTGGTGGGAAGTGTGGCCTGGCGTCCGTTTCGCGCGGCCACCCCACCCCCCGGGTTCGCCGAACTCAGCGCTATGGAGAAGCGACGGCGAAGAGGTGCCACTCGCCTGGTACGCCTTTAAGTTGGTGTGCGCCGCGCTCCTCGAACTCCAGTCCTGAGCCGATCACCAGGTCGTGCAGCGTGCTGGACACCAGCACGTCGTTCGGCCCTGCCAGGGCGCTCACCCGCGCTCCGATGTGTACGCCGATGCCGCCGATGTCGTCGCCGCGGACCTCGCACTCGCCGGTGTGCAAACCCGCCCGCACCTGGATGCTCAACGCTTGCACCGCGTCTCGGATCGCCATCGCGCAGCGAATTGCCCGCTGCGGGCCGTCGAACATCGCCAGGAAGCCGTCGCCTGAAGTGTTGACCTCGCGGCCCCGAAAACGGGCCAGCTGCGAGCGGACGATGGCGTCGTGTGCGTCGAGCAAGGCGTGCCAGTCGCGGTCACCGATCTCCGCCGCCCGCCGTGTTGAGTCCACGATGTCGGTGAACAGCACCGTGGCGAGGACCCGATCATCGGCCACGTCGGGTTGCTCGCCGGTGAGGAACTCGGCGATCACCTGGAACGAATCGCGCCACGGCTCCACGAAGTGCCAGGTGTTGCGACCCGACAGCTCAACGTACTTCGCGTCCGGAATGTGGTCTGCGACGTACTTGCCGCTCGCGGGCACGACGAACGGGTCGTCGGCGTGGTGGACGACCAGGGTCGGCACTCGGACTGTCGGCAGGACCGGCCGCACGTCCTGTCGAGCTGCGAGAGGCAACGTCACAGCGAGGGTCCGTGGGCTCGCCGCCAGGCGTTCGTGTCGCGCCAAGGTCGCCCGGATCTCCTCGTTCCACGGCATGTCCGGATTCAAGACATGCTGCATCTCACCCGTCCCCCCACAAGGCGACCCAGGTAGCGAGCACGTCTTCGAGATCGGCAATCCCCGACGGATTTGCACTGCCTTCAAGCACGACCAGCGCGGCTGTGCGGCACGGATGCGTCGCGGCGAACAGTGCCGCTGCCGAGAGCGCGCCAGGAATCGCGAGGAGGATGGCTTCGTGACTTCCGAGATCGTCAAGCGCCGCGGTGATGCTGTCGGCCCATTGCTCCAACGTCGGTAGCGCGCCCGGTTCGACGGGATCTGACGCTCCCGAGCCCGGCTGGTCGAAGAAGATCAGCCGTCCAAGCGAGGTCATCGCCTCAACCCACCCTTGAAGCGACGGCAGCTCAGGGAAGAGTTCGCAGCACGTGAACCAGTGCGGGACGAACACGATGTCGCGAGCGCCAGGGGGCGAGGCGCGGTAAGCGACGCGCAAGTCCCCGTTCATCGCGTAGCGCGTCTCCGAGAACATTGCGAAAGTGTAAGCCGAGGAGCGGGTCGGTAGACCCGTCACGGGCAAACCGCGCGGTCGTCTTCCCGTCTGATCGCCCGTGACCGGGGGAGGCCAATGGTGGCCACGACCAATACCCCGGCCACGGGAGTCTGTTGGGTGGTCCCGTTGGACGGGAAACAGCCCTGAATGTATTGGCACGCCCCAGCATTCGGTTTTACGCGCCGCAACACTGTCCCCCGTCCAACGGAAGTTTGGCCCGCGCGGGGCACCGAGAGCTACACCCGACTTTTTTCCGTTAAGCCCCGCGCGGGAGTTCTTCTAGGCCTGGAGCATCCGAAAGCCGGAGTCGTTGATGCTGTCGGCTCCCCAGCGCGCCCAGAGCAGCATCCCGCGCTGGCCCGTGGGTCGCCGGTTGCTGCCGAACAGATGCGGCACCAGCTCGACGCTGCTTCCCACACGCTTGGAAATCAGGTAGTTGCTGAAGTCGCCGTAGACCAGCAGGTTTTTGCCGGCCGCCACGGTGTTGTCCATGACGGAGGCTTCGTGGACCGGCCCCACAGGCTGGGGTGCGCAGCGCGCAGCTCCGGAAAGAGCAAGCTACCGTTACCAGTTCCATCTGGCGCAACGTATTCCAAGTCGCCAGGTTGCCGATCCAGCGTGCGTTGGCCTGCCCGCGAGGGCCGAGCGCATTTTGCAGCGCGTACACGTCGGACGCCGTAAGGGTTCCCGCCGCTCCCGTCGAGACCACTGAACTGCCGCCGGCCAGCGCGGTGACGATGCCGGTGGGCTCGCCCGTACCGCTACCTGTGGTCAACGACGTGTTCAGGAGCTGAAGCGCGCCATCAGCCAGAAGCTTGCCGATCTCACTGACAAGTGCGACCGCATTGCCCTGCAGCTCAACCGAAAATGGCGCGAATACCTGCAATTTAAAGCAAGGAACCTCCGGCTCGCCCAACGCCGGACTGTCGTCCGATACTTCGCTGGCCTCCGCGGCCCACGAAGCTTGGACGCCAGCGGACGAGACCCCATGCCAGGCGTCGGTGTAGGTGGTGACCACCCGGCTGATCTCCAGCAGATCAGTCCTGTGACTCCAATGCCTTTCGACTTGTCCTCCGCCAGCTTCCTTCGCGAAGCAGTTTAGGAAATATTGCACACGCGTCCAGTGACGGCGATAACATCCGATAATCGGGCGGCAATTTCGGGAGGGTAATCACTACCAGTCGGAAAGGCGTGATCCATGAACACCAAGAAAATACTGAAAGCTGTTGCAGCGGCTGCAGTGCTGACCGGTGTGATGTTGGGATCGTCGGGTTGCATAACGATCGACCTCGCACCAGCCCCGGTCAGAACACTTTAGTCGGCTCGCCTCGGCACTGGGGATGTCCTTTGCCGCTCACAGGCGGCGTCAAAGGCATCCTCAGGGGCCGACCGGTCGAACATCTTGGGCACCAGTGCACAACCCAGACGCAAAGAAGCTGTGAGAACCCTCCGGCGCGGGCGCTCAGTTGCGTACTGTGCGGTTTATGACCGGCCCGCTGATCTACTACAAGTCCTGTTCCATCGGGGGCATGTACTTTCGTGAATGCCTGACGTGCGGCGCCATTGTCAAGAACGAAGGCCTCCACACCCTCTATCACGAGCAGCAGACCAGCCCCCAGCGATGTCCTAAATGCGGGCTACTCGACATCGGCCGCCATATCTGCCCCGAACAGGGCTGACTGTCATGTCGCGGAACAATCTGCTCGCGGCCACCGGTGTCAGCGGCCGAATCAGATTGCGGCGGCACCAGTTATCTCGTTTGCAATTGCGAGGCACTCCAGACGCGGAAACATCGAGGCTGCGCTTCAGCGCATCTTCCTCGGACGCGTGCGGACGTAGACATGCACGCGGGCGGCTGGCAGCGAAACCGAAAAGCAGAGCCGGTTGCACGACACGGCCACCGCTGGTGACCATTAGTGCCGAGACGAAGGGAACCGCCCATGAGGAAGTACGTAATCGCCCCCATCGCCTGCTGTGCGGTCGCCGTCGGCATACCTGGCCACGCAAGCGCGTCACCGAACGATGACAGCTTCCTCGTCGCCCTGCGTGACAACAACGTCGTGGTTCCGCTGTCCGTAGACCCGATTCAGACTGCGCAGACCGTCTGCACGGACCGGAAGAATGGGCAGCCAACCGACGCGATTGCCCGGACAGACCGCGTCGCGCAATTTACTAATGCCGCCGCGTTCGTGGACCTGGCAATCGAGTACTACTGCCCGCAGTACCCGTCATGACCGGCGGCGCGATGATCATTCACGCTCAAATCCGCTGAGGGTGAATGAATCTCGCGGCGCGAGCGTCCGGAGACGAGAAATCTCTGTGGGGATGTTTCCGCAAAGCTGCGCGGCGGGTAGGCAGTGTTCAGGCAACGCGGCGGGGCTAGCACTGTGGCGATGCTAGCTCTCGGTGGTCAATAAAGCGGCCGCCGAGGGCGCTCCACCTTCAGCGCCGGTCAGGCGGCAGTCCTGCGAGCAACGAGATGCTTTCCGTGCGTCAGTACTCGAGGCCGTAGCCGCCGCGCAAGTCCTTGTGCGCGGCCTCTAGGGTGCGGTCGCATAGGCCCACGAGTGCGTCGAGGTCCAGATCCGATTCCCTGCCCAACCTGTCCAGCCACACCGTCTCCACTTTCCTCAGCTCGGACCACTTCAGTTCGCCCTCGTAGTACACGGTGACGTCTTCCTGTGGGGCGGGGCACGCGGTGGTCTGCGCCAATTGTCGCTTGCACGAATCCAATTGGGTCAGCGAATAGCCGTGTTCGCGGAACTGACGGTCCCACTCGTCGAGCAGGAGACTCACCATGTCGCGCACCGGCGGCGCGGCATAGACCATCAGCTCGGCTACGCCGTCGTCGAGGCCCAGCCGCATGCGGAAGTCATAGAGTTCCCGGATGGCCTCGGCGCGCCGCTGGCTGGCGATCTCCTCGGCGGTGCCGGCACCCTCGTACTGGGCTGCGCGCTTGACGTAAATGGTCGCCGAGATCAGCGACTTCAACACGGCCTTCTTGTCATCGGCCGCCCGCTTCTCGAAGTCGAGGACACGTTCGTGGCGGCGGTCCTCCGCCTTGTTCCTGGCGTCGATGCGCTTGGTCCAGATCGCGACGGCGGCGCTCGAGATCACCGAGGCGAGAGGTACGAGCGCATTGGCCACTAACGTCGTCCAGTTCATCTGTCGGCCCTTACCCGCAGTACCCAGGAGGCGGCGCCGGGGCGCCACGCGGTGCGCTGTCCTGATTACACAGCCCTGACTCCGAGTGTGGATGTTGGGCCGCGGTGGGGTTTGGTCCCGTGGGATTTGGCGGGGCGGGGTCTGCGTTGGCGGTGACCGCGGCGAGCATCATGACCGCCATTCCCAACCCAGATGCGAGAACGGTTCTGGCGGCCAATTTCATCAGTTTGGACTCGGTGTTGCGGTCGAGGTGATCGGTCGGGCTCATGATGTTCCTTTTTGTGGAGGCAGCCCCCGGTGGGCCGCCCGGCAGGTAGGACCGTCCCGCCGATCGGACAGTTCTCCGGCAACGCTTTCCGCGCATCGCACAGGGCGGAGCCGGAATTCCGTGTGGCAGTGGGGTGGGCCCAAACCTAGATCGAGGCTATTCGGCAGGCCACAAGGTATGTCGCGTTTTGTCGAAATGATCGGCCAGCGCATGACGGCTCCGTCATGTGTCGCCGTAATCAGATGGTGGCGACGTACCCGCCGTCGATCCGGTAGTCGGATCCGGTGATATTCCCGGCGCGGCCGCTCGCCAGGAACAACACGAGGTCTGCGACTTCTTCGGGAGAGGTGAACCGTCCCGTCGGTGCGCTGCTGGCGAGTTCCGACCTGATCTCGTCGGCCGTCTGACCTTTCATCGCGGCGAACTCATCGGCCATCCCGCCCCGCTGCGTCCACTTGCCGGTCGACACTGCACCCGGACTGACCGAATTGACGCGAATGTTCTTTGGTGCCAAGTCTTTTGACAATGCCTTGGCGAAATTGGCGACGGCCGCCTTGGCGGCGCAGTAGTCGTAGGTGTTGGGGCCGGGGGCATAGGCGCTGATCGAGCTGACGATGACGATGGAACCTCCGCCACGCCGCTCGATCTCAGGCAGCGCCGCGCGCGTCGGGCGCACCACGCCCATCAGGTTCAGCTCCCAGGACTTCCGCCATTCGTCGTCGGAAATGCCGGCGAGTCCGCCGGGGCGAACCGTGGCGCCGCCGACGTTGTTGATCAACACGTCGATCCCGCCGCGGCAGGCAGCGGCGGCGATCAATTCTTCGGCGGCACCGGGCTGAGTAAGGTCCACCGACACATACGACACCTGCCCGCTCTCCTCGAGCAGGGGCAGCTGCTTGCCAGGCGTGCGTGACCCGGCTACCACATGCGCGCCAGCGTCGACGAGGGCTTTGGTGACCGCGAGTCCGATCCCCTTGCTGGCCCCGGTGACGACGGCGATCTTGCCCGACAGATGCAGCTCCATGTGCGCTCCTTCATCCGCCGTGCCGCGCAAGACGCTACTCCGCAGTTACCGCTGGTGGCGGCACTTTGCCGCGCGCACGCTGGCGGCGGTTCGACGAGCCGAGTCCAGAAACGGCTTTGTTCGACACAGGCCGGCCGAATTCAGATCTTCCGCCGTGAGCCCTTCGACGGCGGCCGCCTTATCGTCCGGTGCGAACGGCGGGGCAGTCGCCGCGCCAACAGGCTGGGTTGCGTCTGATTTCCTCGTTGCGGACCAACACCACTAAGGCCACCCCGAAGAGCACCAGCAGGGGCACGAACACCAGTGGGTACGCGGAGACCACGGCTAAGCCGACGAGCGTGGCCGGCACCACCGACAACATCACGGTCGTCGGACCCTGATCGCGCCGATCGACGCTCCGCGCGATCCGCACGAGGGCCGCGAAGGTCGCAGCGGCCCATGGATGCTGGTCCGACCACCTACCGTACGAGCGATGGGTCTTTAGGCCGCAACCCGTGCAGATTTGCCCGTTCACCCGCTCATGGTGCCACCGGGCCGGCAGATCTGCACCCCCGCAGCGAGACTCCTCGGGGACGGTGACAGTTTCGATGACACCCGACCGCGCGGAGGCGAGTCAAAGCCTTTGTGCCACTGACGAATAGGCGATGCAACCCCACGTCATAACGGCGCGCGAATCTCGGCTCTCGAGCCGCCGGCAAAAGCCCCTTTCGGCGGTTTGGTCAATATTGCACACGTGTCCAAAGACCGCGATAGCATCAGCTGGCCGACGGTATTTATTGCCACGGTTGTTCCTACCCGCAGAAAGGCGAACCGATGAGCGCAAGCAAGAAGAAGATGCTGAAAGCTGCCGCAGCCGTCGCGGTGCTGACGGGTGTGATGCTGGGGGCGTCAGGTTGCATAACGATCGACCTCGGAGCACCAACCTCGGCCATGGAGAAATAACCCGGCCGACCAAGCGGCTGCGGCTCGCGAGTTAACGAGCTATATCCGACGACGCCGTCGAGGCATTTGTCGGCGCGGTCGCGGGCGGAACGCGTCCTTGACCTTTTCACCCGCGTCTCTGAGGTGAGCAGCCCGCTGATCGGCTCTCCCCTCGGCCTCCAACCTCGGGTCGTTGATCGCCCGGCCGAACGCCGCCTTCAGCTTTCCCGTGACCTGGTTTACCTTGTTCCGGGCCTTATTCGCACCGCTCACCAGCGTTACCTTCTCTTCCGGTTTCCGAATTTTGCGCCAAGAAAGCGGCTACCCCTTTTCGTCGCGATCCACTCCGCCAGGCAACTGTGGACGAGACCGGAAGCCCAGCGTCGAGCTGGCCGCCGCCGTCCCACATAAAGCGGGCGCGCTGCATGCACTGGCTTGATCGCAGAAGGCGTCTAAGCCAATCAGCCTGATTGGTCTATGACGGCAAATTTCAGCCACAGGTGCTTCTTCACCGCGCGTATGTGAGCTAACGCAACGACGACCAAACTACTCGATGCACCACCCAAAACCCCCATGAGCAGTGCCATCAACACTTTATGATGGGGGGCGAGTTCCCATCGTTGGAGAATTGGTGCTGCCAATCCTTCGTAGATCCCGACCAATATTGCGAACGATACGACCGGCATTTTGAACAACAGCAACCGTTGCTGCGCGGTGATCAGTTGGATGCCTAGCTTCGGCAAAGCTTTTATCGACGATGAATAAGCAGCACCCGTCAGCAGGATGCTGCCCGCCGCCGAAACGAACCCAAAAAGTATCAGATTCACGACCATCGGGAAGGTCAGAAACCCAGCGATGCACAGCTGTATCCAGAAGATGATCGCTAGTAGAACGCCACCCCAGATCCCAACAATGAACGGGTGGAGCACGCGCACTACAACCGCGTCATCGAGCCGGATCCTCACTCGGGGAAAGACGATCCAGTTCAATAACAAACAAACTACCGAGGCTCCGACGAACCCTATGACCAACCCGTAGATACCGATGATAAGCATTTTGTTGGCGAAGGCCACGAACTGCTCGGCAACCGTCGCAGTGCGAGAAGCTCGGCCCACCCTGGGCCCGCCCTGTGAGAACACAGATAACAGCGGAACCGTGATGCCTTCGAGAATTGCGAATAGCCAAACTAAATGCCAGGACAAGTTCACGTCGGCTTTTATGTAGTCCCCCGCGCCTAATGCGCGCCGCTTGGCGCCAGTCGCGTTCATCGGCCATGCCCTTCACTTGCAGGTGTCGGCACTTATAGCTATGGCCCAGATATTATCGCTTTAACCCGGCGGACGGACTACTTCAGCCGTGTTTGTCCCTAGCCGCGAAACGCGGATTCACTGAGAAATCCGGGCCAAGGTTTCAGTCGGTGGTGTGGACGATCAACACGTCGGTCTTGACCTTGCGGGAGACTTCGGAAGGAACCGAGCCAAGCAGTCGCCCGGCGACGCTACTGAGTCCGACATTGCCGATGACCAGCAGGTCGGCATCGACCTCGTTGACCAGCTGCACCAGCGCGTGGACGGGGGCACCGACGACCGACTTCTCCTCCACGTCCTTGGCCCCGGCTTGGTGCGCCCGCTCCCTGGCGTTCTGCAGGATCGTGTAGAAGGGCGCCTCCCCCACCGTCCGGTAGTCCTGGCCGTGGTCGCTTCCCGGCGGGATGGCGTAGCGGCCCTTCTCCTCGGGGACGGGTAGATGCGCGGTGACAACGACCAATTTCGCGCCGTGATCCGCCGCGATAGCGCCTGCGCGGTCCACCGCGCGCAGCGACGAGTCCGAGCCATCGGTGCCGACCACCACGGTCTGATAGGCGCTCATTTCCCGCCCAGTGTAAAGGCCACAGCCGCACCTGAGAGGCAAAACCGAATTGTTCGCGGCCGTCGCATGAACCGAAACAGCCCGTGCCCGATCCGCCCGCCTTCCCAGATGCGCTATCTTCGCGCAGTGACCAGGCCTGCGCACATGGGCGCCCTCGCAGCAACGCTGGCGGTGACAGCGTGTTTGACCGCGCCCCACGGAACCGCCGACCCCACGCCTCAACAGGCGCCTTTCCCCACCGGAAAAGCCGGTACCACCATCCACGTCACGGAGTACAGCACCGCGACCGCCGACGTCACGCTCAACAACGCGACGTGGGTCTCGTCCGGCTGTTACGGCGGCGGGGGTTGCAACGTCATCGAACTCACCATCGCCGGCAAGTCCGACACCCCGTTCCGGTACGCCCAGACCACCGTGACCGCTGCCTCCTCTCCGTGGCGGCAGGACCCGAACCGGGATACCGAGGGCGGCTCGTCCCTGATCGATTACCAGCAGATCAACAAGATGCCACCGCTGCGCACCGGCAGCGTCACCAACGGCCAAACCGCCCACGGGTTCATCGCCTACGCAGGCAGCATCAACCAGGGCGACGTTTACATCGAGTTCAACGATCCCGATGCACCGGCGGCACCCACCCCATTAGCGGGCTGGAAAGTCCACACCTGAGCGCAGCCACGATCGCGAGCGCGATTCCCTGACATCAGACACGTTGCGCTGCAAGGGAACACGTCGAGACTGGTTGCCAACCCCGTGAGCCGCGTTCCCGAAGGGGCCGACTCACACGCGCTCGGCCCTCATCTCCATGTCGATCGTCCCTTGGCACGCGCCGCTGAGGATGTCGGTGTGCATGATGCCGGCGAGCGACCCGTCGGGTTGGGGCGTGTAGCGCACCGCGGCCCGGGCGGGATTCCATTGGATCGTGGTATCGGGCATCATGCAGTCCCATTGAAAATCGTTGACCTGCGACCAAGACTTTCCGTCCCAGGTGAACTGAACGGGCTGCGGAACCGTCGGGTTAGTGGGCGGAGGGCCACTGACGATGGTGGCGACGCACTTCCCGTCGCTGCAGCTCGAGCGGAAACCGTAGGTCTCGGTGTGCTGGGTTTCCGGGTCGCCGACCGCCATGCTCGTCCCGGCCTTGGGGCCGACCATGAACGTGATTGCGTACTGCCCGTTCCAGGACGGATTGTCGGCGAAGGCAGCCGGGGGAAGCGACAGGGCAATCGCGAGCGCCGCGGCGGATAAACCTGCGAAGCCCTTCAGGCGGTGTGGGGTCATGATTCCTCCTCCGGGGCCGATCCGATTGTCGTATGCGGGACCGTCGCCGACAAGGTCTTTGCCGATTGCGACCGAGAGATCGAAAGGCCGTCTTACCAGCCCCACTCGTCGTCTTCGAGGACATCCACGGTCAAAGCGTTGTCGGCGGGCCCCTTCGTCCCGTAGGTGAAGGTGAGCAGGGTGCGGTCGTCGTCAAGGGGTTCGGTCGCGATGACGGTAGCGTGCCCGACCTTCATGCGGATCCGGTCTCCCGGCTTCAACTCGTCAACACGTTTGAGGGCCACGCTCAATCCATCAGTGCGTTGCGGCGCCGCGGTCCCCCGCAAAAACGTTGGAGGGCAGTGACTCTCACGGCACCTTGCGCGGTGTCGTTGGTGGTTTTCGGCGGTTCGCCGATCAAAGTCGGGGAGCTCACGGTCGAGCAGTCAGCGGCATAGCGGCATCGGGCTGAGGTGGCCGCCAGTGCCGGAATGATCGCAGATGACTCTCTTCATCGCCAGGTCATTATCTTTCACCGCGACCCTCTCGGGGGTAAGAACGCCGAGGCGCCGTCAGATGTAGTGCGCCCGGGGAAGGTTACCAATGGGTCCCGACGGGCGCGCTGGGCCGCCGCGCCCAGGCACGTGGACCGGCCGTGTCGCGTGGCGCGGCGGCCGGAGCAAGATGTGAGACGTGAGTTGGACGAGGTATACGGGCAGAGCGCTCGCAGATGACACCCTGGACGGCGACGCGCTGCATGCCGAGCTCGAAGACGGCATCCGCGTGGGCAATCCGCATCTGACGGATGTTCGGCTCGAGCGGGCCACCGCGACCGAAGCTTTCGACGCGCGCCGACGCTGGTATGAAGTCACCTACCTGGCCGAAGACCCGGAAGGGTAGCCCGCAGGAGCAGCGGTGCGGTCAACCATTGGCGTTGTCGTCGGGCTGACCCCTCAGGCCGGCACTCAGCGTCCGACAAGAGGACAGGCGATTCGACTATTGTCGATTCACGTCGTCCTTGACCGAACGCCGATCGGCCGCGCAGAGAACGGAGGCCCCGAGTCCGATGAAGGTTGGTTCCGGGAAGTGGCCGACCGTCTGCGCGATCGTCCTGTCCACCGCCGCGCTGGCCTCCGCGGCGCCGGCGGCAGCGGATGATACCGACGACGCGTTCATCGCGGGCCTGTCGAGGGGCGGAATCATCATGCCCGACAACGATGATGCTATTGCGATAGCCCACACGGTGTGCACCAGCATCGCCAACAACCCGAACGCATCGGTGCCGGCGATTCAGCTGGCCAGGCAAACGGACCTTTCCGTCAAGCAGTCCGCCTACTTCGTCGGCCTGTCGATAGCGACCTATTGCCCGGAATACAAGGACGATATCGATCCCTCCGTGACCTGGCTGCTGCCGTTGCCGCCGCTCATGTGATCGGGGGCCGTTGCAGCACAATGGGTTTCGCGGTGCTCAGCGCTGCACCGCCCGTGCGGGACCGTTCTCATACGCGCTGGTCAACCAGAACACCGCGCGTTCGATACCCGGCACGATCTCGGTGACGTCGATCTCCCCCTGCGTGAATCGGGTAAGGAACCCGTAGACCACGCCGGTGAGGATGAGCTCGAGATCCTTGGCGAAGCCCGGCTCCGCTTGTGCCAGTACGGCTTTGACGACGGGAACGACCGCGTCGACGCCACGCTGAATGAGGCGCCTTCCGCCGGGGCCGGATCGTGCCTGGAAATAGGAGCGCAGCATCAACGGATGTTGCTCCCACGGCTCGAAGATGGTCCGCATCACGTGCATCAGGTCCACGTAGATCGACTCGCCGGGCAAATCGTCGATCAGCGCCGGCAGGCGCGCATAGCGTTTGGCATCCATCCACCCGTCCAGGGCGGCGACAATGAGCTCGTCACGAGTGGGGTATCGCTTGTAGATGGTCGCCAGAGAGACCCGGGCCCGTCGGGCAACCTCGCGCAGCTGCACCGCCTCATAGCCCTCGCTGTCGAGCATCTCGACCACGATCTCCAGGATCGGATCGGCTCGCCGCCCGGAAGCGTCGCCCAGCGCAACCACGCGTGCCCCTTTTGCCGTCACGGTAACCATGTTACTGTGCGGTGGCGAGTAACGGCGTTACTCGGGCGCGATCTGCGCGGACGAAACGAAGGAACGAGGACCGCTCCGTGGGTTCACTAGACGGCAAAGTCGCCTTCATCACCGGAGTGGCGCGCGGCCAGGGCCGCAGCCATGCGGTGCGACTCGCGCGGGAAGGCGCCAACATCATCGGCATCGACATCTGCGCGGACATCCCCGCCAACGGCTATCCGATGGCCTCGCATCAGGAGTTGGACGAGACCGTTGCGCTGGTCGAAGAGGCGGGCGGCAAGATGCTGGGCACGGTGGCCGACGTCCGCGACTTCGAGCAAGTCAAAGCCGCAGTGGATGCCGGCGTGGAGCACTTCGGGCGCCTCGACATCGTGCTGGCCAACGCGGGAATCGCACCGCTGGCGTTTCGGCAGTTGAGCATCGAGGAGGAACTCGCCCAGTGGCGGGCGGTCACCGGCGTCAATCTCGACGGGGCGTATCACACGGCGTGGGCGGCGGTCCCGCATCTGCTGTCCGGTAACCGCGGCGGGGTCATCATCTTCACCAGCTCGACCGCCGGCATCAAGGGCTTCGGAGGTCTGCAGGGCGGCGGCCTGGGCTACGCGGCATCGAAACACGGGATCGTCGGGTTGATGCGCACCCTGGCCAATGCCCTTGCACCGCTGAGCATTCGGGTGAATACGGTGCATCCGACCGCCGTCAACACGATGATGGCGACCAACGACGACATGACTGAATTCCTGGAACACAACCCTGGTGCGGGTCCCCACCTGCAAAACCCGATGCCCGTCGGCATGCTGGAACCCGAAGACGTCAGCGCCGCCATCGCCTACCTCGTCTCCGACGAGGCGAAGTACGTCACCGGCGTGACCTTCCCCGTCGACGCCGGCTTCTGCAACAAGGTCTGACACAGCGATGACGACCAACAACGCAGCGGGCCGCGTCGCGGGCAAGCGGGTCTTGATCACCGGGGCCGCACGCGGCATGGGACGGTCGCACGCGGTGCGCCTCGCCGAGGAAGGCGCCGACTGCGTCCTGATCGATATCTGCTCCACGCCAGAGGGTTTGGAGTATCCACTGGCCACCGAAGACGACCTGCACGAGACCGCGCAACTGGTCGAGAAACACGGCCGCCGCGCGATCACCCGCATCGTCGACGTGCGTGACGAGGCCGCCATGAAGGCGGCGGTCGACGCGGCCGCCGCCGAACTCGGCGGGCTCGACGGAGCGGTCGCCAACGCCGGCGTGCTCACCGTCGGCACGTGGGACACCACCACCGCCGAGCAGTGGCGGCTGGTCCTCGACGTCAACCTCATCGGCGCCTGGAACACCTGCGCGGCCGCGCTGCCCCACCTGGTCGCGCAGGGCGGCGGGAGCCTGGTCAACATCAGCTCCTCGGCCGGCATCAAGGGCACACCGCTGCATGTGCCCTATACGGCATCCAAGCACGGTATCGTCGGCATGACGCTGGCCCTGGCCAATGAGCTTGCCGCGCAGAACATTCGCGTCAACACCGTGCACCCCACCGGGGTGGCCACCGGAATGGCTCCGCCGAACATGCACACGCTGATCGCCGAGCAGCGACCCGACCTGGTGCCCATCTTCCTCAACGCCCTGCCCGCACCGTTGATCGAAGCGTCCGACGTCAGCAACGCGGTGCTGTACCTGATCTCCGATGAATCTCGTTACGTCACAGGACTCGAACTGAAGGTCGACGCCGGTGTCACCATCAGATAAGGCTCCAACGCGCGACAGCGCGCGACGTGAACGCGGGCTGCGCACCTTCGCCGAGGTGATGACGATCGACCCGCCGGATGGCGACACTCCGTGCGCGGGCGGGCTGATCGATTTCGTCTTCGGTGAGGTGTGGCCGCGCCCGGGGCTCAGCCGCCGCGACCGACGGTTCGTGACCCTGGCCTGCGTCGCGGCCGCCGACGCGCAGGCGCCCCTCGAGCAGCACGTCTACGCCGCACTCAACAGCGGTGACCTCACCATCACCGAAATGCGGGAAACCGTCTTGCATTTCGCCGTCTACGCGGGCTGGCCGAAGGCGTCGCGGTTCAATATCGCGGTGGATGTGGAATGGGCCAAGATCGCCGAGGCGCGCGGCGAGCCGCCCCCTCCCCCGGAGCCGTTGCTACCGCTGCCCACCGCCAGCGATCCCGAGCAACGGCTCAAAGGCGGCGAGGAGTCATTCAAGGAGATCAACTGCCTACCGTTCGCGCCGACGCGCGACAACCCGTATTCGGGAGCGGGCATTTTGAACTTCGTCTTCGGCGAGATGTGGCTGCGACCCGGCTTGGGAATGAAGGAACGCCGTCTCATCACCGTCGCCTGCGTCGCCTTCCAGGATGCCGAAATCCCGATCGCGTCCCATGTTTACGCGGCACTCAAGAGTGGCGACGTCTCGTTCGAGGAGATGGACGAACTCGCCCTGCAGTTCGCCGCGTACTACGGCTGCGCCAAGGCCGACTACCTCAACCAGATGATCGCCGAACAGAAACAACGGGTAACGGCCGAGCTGATCAAGGGCGCCTGAACCGCGAGTGCGGCATGCTGGCGGTATGCATGTCATCAATGGAGTTCGTGACCCGGCTGCAAGCTTTCCCCTGGACACCGCAGCCGACGACGCCGGCGAGCGCCGGCAGGCCAACCGCGCCGTCGCCGTCAGCGCCGTCGGGCTGGCGCTGACCGGACTGGTCGAGTTGGTCATCGCGCTGCTGTCCGGCTCGGTGGCGCTGCTGGGCGATGCGCTGCACAACCTGTCGGACGTCTCCACCAGCGCCCTGGTGTTCATCGGCTTCCGCACCTCGCGCAAGCTGCCCACCGAGCGGTACCCCTACGGCTACGAACGCGCCGAAGACCTCGCCGGAATCGGTGTGGCCCTGGTGATCTGGGGCAGCGCCGTTGTCGCCGGCTTCGAGAGCGTCACCAAGCTGCTTCGACACGGCGGCACCGGTTACGTGGGCTGGGGCATCGGCGCGGCGGTCGTGGGCGTGGTCGGCAACCAGCTGGTGGCCCGCTACAAACTGGTGGTGGGCAGGCGAATTCGCTCGGCGACCATGGTGGCCGACGCCAAGCATTCCTGGCTGGACGCGTTGTCGTCGGCAGGCGCGGTGCTCGGACTGGTGGGCGTGGCGCTGGGCTGGGGCTGGGCCGACGCGGTCGCCGGGATCGTCGTCACCGGGTTCATCTGCCATGTCGGCTGGGAGGTGACCGCCGATATCGCGCATCGCCTGCTCGACGGCGTGGACCCCGACGTCATCACCACCGCCGAGGCCGTCGCCGCCTCAGTCCCCGGCGTGACGCACGCGCACGCGCGGGCCAGGTGGACCGGGCGGACCCTGCGCGTCGAGGTCGAAGGCTTCTTGAACGCCGACACTCCGCTGGCGGCCGCCGACCAGATCGGCCGCAGCGTCGCCGCGGCGCTGGCGCCTCGGATTCCGGAAATGCAGAGCTTCACCTGGACGGCGCGGGCCGCCTAGGTGGCCGGACGTCAGCCGCGACGGAACCGCTCCCGCAGCTGCGGGTCGTTCTCCCACCAGAGCGCCGAGGGCGCAGCGCCTTCAGTCTCGGCGTCCTCGGCGCTGTGCGCCTTCGCCTCGGCCTCGTCCAACTCGGCGTCGACGGCGACCGCGTGTGCCCTCTCGTCGCGGGACATCGCGCGCATCAGCAGCAGCACAAACGGCCACCCCACCAGATCCCCGAGGATCCACAGGACGCCGGCGCCGATCGTCTGGTCGAGTCGCGGGTCGGGACCCCAAGACCGTTGTAGCCCTGCATAATACGCCGCACCGATCAACGAGCCCTGCCAGACGACCAGTCCCAGAACGCCGTCACCGAGCGCCTCGGCCACGGTGATCAGCAGCGAGATCGACTGGGGATACCTGCGCGGCACGGGGTCTTCCTGCAGCCGGGCATAGAAGTAGCCAAAGCCTATAGCCACCAACACGATTCGCGTGGGCGCACCGACCCATTCGTCCCGCAGGGCCGCGGTGTACCACGGCGTCAGGTACAGCAACCAGGGCGTGGCGAGCATCGCCATCGAGGTGGTGGCCGGATGCGCGAGCACGCGCGCGAACCGGGTGGCCAACAGCCGATCGATGCGGTCGCGGCCCGCCGGCCCAAGGGCGTCGCGAAAAACGGTGACCGGCTTGGCCTGTGCGATGAAGAACGGCACGACGTAGAGCAGTAACAACACCTGCAGCGCGCGCACCCAGAACAGGACGTAGGCATAGGCACCGAGGGCGCTGATCGTGGCCAGCAGCCACACCAGCATGCCGACACCGAAGCACGCGGGGTTCGCGGCACGCACCGCACTTTGGGTGTCGCGACCGCGCCGGTAGCACCAGGCGTATCCCGCGGTGAGCACCGCGACAAAAGCCGCGGAGACGAGGTCGAAATGCCAGGTCTGAACGGCCGCGTCCCATGTCAGCGGTCCGGGATCGACGCGCACGGCCACCAGCCTATTGCGGCCCGGATTGATTCAGTTGCCTGCGGCGCCGTCCGGCTTCGGACCGCGGTCCTCGCCGGTGACGTACTTCGGGCAGTAATGGGCGGCCGAGAGGTAGGTGAACTTGGCCGCGGCGGCGCCCTGGAAGGCCGGATTCTGGTTGCGCAGATCCGTCACGATCTTCGCGTCGGACTGGCCGTCGTCGAGCATTTCGCACACCGACTTGCCGACGGTGATCGCGTTGCCGCCGTCCTGATACGTGATACCGGCGTCGCGGAGGTCTTTGAGGAAGTCCTGATCGTTGTCGACGTCCGCGTGCGCGGGCACGGCCACGACGATCATGGTTGCGAGGCCGGTCAGCCCGAGGAGAAATCGCATAACGCAGTGATTGTCGCAAAGCCGCCCGGAATCGGCATCTCGGGCGCTACGAGCCGTTCGGCGCGCTCGGCGTGATGACGCTCGGGCAGTACGTGGTGGCGGCAATCGCCGCGAACTGGTTGGCCTTGTCCTGGCTCAGCGCAGTGTTCTTGGACAACAGCGTCTTGACCACGTCGGGCATCGGCGTGCCCTGCCCGACGGTGTCGCACACCCATCTGCCCGCACCCACGGCCTTGCCCGGGTCGGCGAACGTGATGCCTGCCGCCTTCAGCGAAGCGATGAACGAGTCGTCGGTGCTGTCGGCATGCGCCGGTGCGGCCACGCCGATCGCGACGGCCAGACCACACAGCGTCAGCAGTGGCTTCATGACTGACGAATTCTCCCAGAGCGGTCCACTTGCCCGCACCGTTTTGAGCGGCGGATATGGGCAACGACGTCAACCCATGGTTGACTCCAACGGGTGCGTCAACTTAGGGTTGACGACATGTCCGAGCCTGTCCGCATCGCCTATCCGATCCGCCTCGACGAGTTGATCAACGCCATCAAGGCGACCCGCCCGGACGTACTGGATCAACTCGCCGACGCCGTCCTGGCCGCCGAGCATCTCGGCGAGATCGCCGACCATTTGATCGGCCACTTCGTGGACCAGGCCCGCCGCTCCGGAGCGTCCTGGACCGACATCGGGAAGAGCATGGGCGTCACCAAGCAGGCCGCCCAGAAGCGATTCGTGCCCCGCGCCGAGCCCGCCGCCCTTGATCTCGAACAGGGCTTCGCGCGCTTCACCCCGCGGGCCCGCGGCGCGGTCGTGGCCGCCCAGAACGCCGCGCACGAAGCGGGCAACAGCGAGATCACCCCCGACCATCTGCTGCTCGGCGTGCTCAGCGACGCGGCCGCCCTTGCGACGGTGCTACTGCGTCTGCAGAACGTCGACACCGAGGCGCTGCGCGCCGCCGCGACCGAGTCGATCGCCGCGCTACGCGTGAATGCCGAACCGCCACAGCTCATTCCATTCAGCGGGCCGGCGCGCAAGGCGCTAGAACTGGCCGTGCGCGAGGCACTTCGGCTGGGCCACAACTACGTCGGCACCGAGCACCAACTGCTGGCGCTGCTGGAGCTCGAGGGCGGGGACGGCCCGCTGCACCTTGGCGGAGTCGACAAAGACCGGGTCGAGGCGGATCTGCTCACGGCGCTGCAATCCCTCGCCGGCGGCGAAAGCGCCGCCCGCGAGGGCTGATCAGTGTGACCGACCGCTCCCTTCCGCGTCCGCGCGTGTGCGATCATGCGAAGGTCCCCCACAACGGCGTCAAGGAGGCACGACATGGCGAAGATGCACCGCGGGCTGCTGGTGGTGTGCGCCTTCCTGGTTGCCGTCGCCGGCGTCACCGCTGCCGGCATCGCCGCGATTCCGATGCCGCGCGCATGGGCCGGTGACGCGCCGATCGGCCACATCGGTGACACGCTTCGGGTGGACAACGGCACGTTCATCGCCGACGTCACCGTGAGTGGCGTGGCGCCCTGCGACCCGCCGCCGGGATTCGGCTACACCCGCGAAGGCACCTTCAGAGGCTTCCCGGGCAGCACCGTCGACCGCGCGGACGTGACGGTCCGCGCGATCCGCGTGCCCAATCCGTACATCATGGCGACCGTCCTGAGTTTCAACGGAGTGACCCCGACCGCCGACGCCTATAAGCCGCGAGCCTCCGACGCACCCGACGCGCTGGACAACGTGCTCGTCAACGCCCCGAACGGGGCGATCGTGCGCGGCGGCGTGTACTGGGACGCCTACCGCGATCCCGTCTCCGCCGTCGTCCTGCTGGACAAGAAGACGGGTTACCACCTCGCGCAGTGGAACCTCTGACAGGGGCGTTTGAGGTTGCGTCGGCCGATTCCGGTGACGCCGTAGAGCTGGCCGCCGTTGCGGCACAGACCTTTCCGCTGGCATGTCCGCCCGCCGCGAGCCCGGACAACATCGCGTCGTTCATCGAGGCCAACCTGTCGGCCGACCGATTCGACGAGTATCTCAAGGATCCGGATCGCGCCCTGCTCACCGCCCGCCACGACGGCCGAATCATCGGTTACGCCATGCTGGTTCGTGGCGCTGGCGCCGATGCCGCCGAGCTGTCCAAGATCTACGTGCTGCCCGAGTATCACGGCGGCGGGGCGTCGACCGCGCTGATGGGCCTCGCGCTGGCCACCGCCGGCGACTGGGGCGCGCGGCGCGTGTGGTTGGGCGTCAACCAAGAAAACCAACGCGCACAACGCTTTTACCTCAAGAGCGGCTTCACCATCGCGGGCAACAGGACGTTTCAGCTGGGCACCGACGTCGAGAGCGACTACGTCATGATCCGCGAACTGGGTCCGCCGCGGCGGTGAGCGCCAGGAGCCGGGAAGTGGCCCGCAGGTACTTCTTTCGGTATCCCCCGGCCAGCATCTCCTCGCTGAAGATGGTGTCCAGCTTGGTGCCCGAGGCCACCACCGGGATCCCCGCGTCATAAAGCCGATCGGTCAGCGACACCAGCCGCAGGGCGACGTTCTGATCGTCGATGCCGTGCACTCCGGTCAAAAACACCGCGCTGACCCCCTCGATCAGCGTCAGATACCGCGACGGGTGCATGGTGGCCAGGTGCGCACACAGTGCGTCGAAATCGTCGAGCGTCGCGCCGTCGACACGCGCGGCGCGCGCAACCACCTCGTCGTCGGACAGCGGCCGCGGCGCCGGTGGCAGGCCGCGGTGCCGATAGTCGGGCCCCTCGATCCGCACGGTCGTGAAAATGCTTGCCAGCGTGCTGATTTCACGCAGAAAATCCTGCGCGGCGAAGCGTCCCTCGCCGAGCTGCTCGGGCAGCGTGTTGGAAGTGGCGGCCACCGACACGCCGCGCTCGACCAGCGACGAGAGCAGCCGCGAGATCAGCGTGGTGTTGCCCGGGTCGTCGAGTTCGAATTCGTCGATGCAGACCGCCGTGTAGTTGGCCAGCAGGTCGACGCACTCGACGAAGCCGAACACGCCGGCCAGCTGAGTCAGCTCGCCGAAGGTCGCAAACGCCTTGGGAGCCGGGCCATCCGGTGGCCCACCCGGCCCCTGGCCCGGCAGCTGGTAGTAGGCCGACGCCAGCAGGTGCGTCTTGCCCACGCCGAACCCGCCGTCCAGGTACAACCCGACGCCGGGCAGAATCTCCCGCCGGCCCAACAGCTTTCGCCGTCCGGCGCGCCGCTCGACGGCTTGCCGGCAGAAGTCCTCACACGCCAGCACCGCGGCGGCCTGCGTCGGCTCCGCCGGATCGGGCCGATAGGTCGCGAAGCTCACTTCGGCGAAGGTCGGCGGCGGCCGCAATTGGGCGATCAGCCGTTCCGGCGACACCGTCGGATGCCGATCCACCAGGTGAGCAGGCGTGGCCGAAGCGCCCGCAGAGGTGGACCCGTGCATGCAGGAACTGTAACGGCGTGCTGCAATCAGACCCATGCCCGACTCCGGCGCCGCACTGTCGCTGCTCGCTTCGGTACGCGGACTCGGCGACGACGACCTCGCCGCGCTCTACGGCTACCCCGAGCACGACGGGACGTGGGTGCGGGCGAACTTCATCACCAGCGTCGACGGTGGGGCCACCTCGGGCGGCAGCAGCGGCGCGATGGGCGGCGCGGGCGACCGGTTCGTCTTCAACCTCCTGCGTGAGCTTGCCGACGTCATCGTGGTGGGGGCGGGCACCGTGCGGATCGAGGGTTACTCCGGCGCGCAGGTCGGCGTCGCCCGGCGCCAGCGGCGGCAGGCCCGCGGTCAAAGCGAGGTCCCGCAGCTGGCGATCGTGACCGGATCGGGCCACCTCAACCGCGACATGGCGGTGTTCACCCGCACCGAGGTGCAGCCGCTGGTGCTCACCTGCGCGGCGGCCGCGGAGCAGACGCGCCGCGCGCTCAGCGGCCTGTGCGAGGTGCTCGACTGCTCCGGCCGCGATCCCGAGAAGATCGACCAGGCCGCCCTGCTGGCGGCCCTCGGCGCGCGGGGCATGCGGCGCATCCTCACCGAGGGCGGACCGACGCTGCTGGACTCGCTGATGCAGCGCGACATGCTCGACGAGCTGTGCCTGACGATCGCGCCCTGCCTGGTCGGGGGCCAGGCGCCGCGCATCGCGACCGGCCCGGGCCAGCTGCTCACCCGGATGCGGTGCGCCCACGTCCTGACCGACGACGCCGGCTACCTTTACACCCGCTACGTCAGGGCCTAGCTACTGTGGTCGGCATGAGTCGGCCGTCCACGTGCGCCACGATCCTGGTTGCGGTGACCGCGTTGCTGGCCGGCTGCGTCCCGGGCCTGGCCGCCGATCCGCGGTTCGCCACCAATTCCGGTGCGCGGCCGCAGGGGGCGGCGACCTCGAAGCCGGCGCCCAGCGGCCCGCCCGCGATCGCCGCACCGAAGAACGACCTGGCGTGGCACGACTGCACCTCACGGGTGTTCGCCGACGCGGCGGTCCCCGCCGCCGCGGGCGTCCAGCTGGATTGCGCGACCTACGACGCCGACCTGGATCCGGTCAACGGAGGGGGCGGCAGCCTCAGCATCGGCGTGGTGCGCGCCCGCTCCAACCAGACACCCCAGGACGCCGGGCCGCTGGTGTTCACCACCGGCTCCGATCTGCCGTCCTCGACGCAATTGCCCGTCTGGCTGTCACGGGCGGGCGCCGACGTGCTCGCCACCCACCCCATCGTGTCCGTCGACCGCCGGGGCATCGGGATGTCGAGCCCCATCGACTGCCGCGACAAATTCGACCGGCAGCAGATGCGCGACCAGTCGCAGTTCCAGAGCGGCGACGACCCGGTGGCCAACCTCTCCGAGGTCTCCAACACCGCCACCACCAACTGTGGCGACGCCGTCGGGATCGGGCCGAACGCGTCCTCCTACGACGACGCGCACGCCGCGTCCGACATCGAGCGGTTGCGCACCGTGTGGGACGTGCCGGCCCTAGCGCTGATCGGCATCGGCAACGGCGCGCAGGTGGCGCTGGCGTACGCGGGCTCGCGGCCGGACAAGGTGGCCCGCTTGATCCTCGACTCACCGGTTGCGTTGGGCACCAACGCCGAGGCCGCCGCCGAGCAACGCGTCAAGGGCCAGCAGGCCGCCCTCGACGCCTTCGCCGCGCAGTGCATCGCGGTGAACTGCGCGCTCGGTGCGGACCCGAAGGGCGCCGTCAGCGCACTGCTGGCCGACGCCCGCGCGGGCAAGGGGCCCGGCGGCGCGTCGGTTGCCCAGGTGGCCAACGCCATCACCGTCGCGCTCGGCTATCCCGCCGGCGGCCGCGTCAACGCCACCACCAACCTGGCCAACGCGCTCGCGGCCGCCCGCTCCGGCGACGCCAACGCGCTGAACAGTTTGATCAACCATGCCAACGCCATCCAGGACTCCGACGGCCAGTTCGTCAACGTGTGCAGCGACGCGGTTAATCGCCCGACGCCGGACCGGGTGCGCGAACTCGTCGTCGCCTGGGGCAAGCTCTACCCCGACTTCGGCACCGTCGCCGCGCTCAGCATGGTCAAGTGCGTGCACTGGCCCACCGGCTCGCCGCCGCCCACACCGAAGACACTCAAGGTCGACGTGCTGCTGCTCGGTGTGCAGAGCGATCCGATCGTCGGGACCGACGGCGTCGCGGCGACCGCGGCCAGCATCATCAACGCCAGCGCCGCCAGCAAGCGGGTCATGTGGCAGGGCATCGGCCACGGCGCCAGCATCTTCTCCGGCTGCGCCGTTCCGCCGCTGATCGGCTACCTCAACAGCGGCAAATTGCCCAACACCGACACGTACTGCCCGGCCTGACGCTGCTTTCCGGCGTCCGTGTGCGCCGGTGTACGGTGCGCTGGTGACGGCAGCTGAATCGACCCGAACCGGCTTGCGTGAGCGGACCCTGGCCGCCTTTGGTCCCCGCACCGGCCCGCTGAGCACACCGACCGTCCTGCGGATGGCGCTCTGGCCGGTGGCCATCATGTCGGTGTTGCACCGCAGCATCATCCTCACCCTCAACGGCAATATCACCGACGACTTCAAACCGGTGTACCGCGCGGTCCTCAACTTCCGGCACGGCTGGGACATCTACAACGAGCACTTCGACTACGTCGACCCGCACTACCTGTATCCGCCCGGCGGCACGCTGCTGATGGCGCCGTTCGGATACCTGCCCTTCACTCCGTCGCGCTACCTGTTCATCCTGATCAACACCGTGGCCATCTTGATCGCCTGGTACCTGCTGCTGCGGATGTTCAAATTCACGCTGGCTTCGGTGGCCGCGCCCGCCCTGCTGCTGGCCATGTTCTGCACCGAAAGCGTGACCAGCACCCTGGTGTTCACGAACATCAACGGCTGTGTGCTCCTGGCGGAGGTCCTGTTCTTTCGCTGGCTGCTGGACGGGAGGGTTGGGCGCCAGTGGTGGGCCGGCTTGGTGATCGGGCTGACGCTCACGCTCAAACCCGTGCTGGGCCCGCTGCTGTTGCTGCCGCTGCTGAATCGGCAGTGGCGGACGCTGGTGCCGGCCATCGCGGTCCCCGTCGTCGTCAATGTGGCCGCATGGCCGTTGGTGAGCGATCCCATGGACTTCGTCACGAAAACGGTGCCCTACTTCCTGGGCACCCGGGACTATTTCAACAGCTCCGTCGAGGGCAACGGCGTGTACTTCGGCCTGCCCACCTGGCTGATCGTGTTCATGCGAATCCTGTTCACGCTGCTGATGATCGGTGCGATGTGGCTGTTGTACCGCTACTACCGCACCCGAGACCCGTTGTTCTGGTTCACCAGCTCCTCGGGTGTGTTGCTGCTGTGGTCGTTCCTGGTGTCGTCGCTGGCCCAGGGCTACTACTCGATGATGCTATTCCCGTTCCTGATGACGGTGGTGCTGCGGAATTCGCTTATCCGCAACTGGCCGGCGTGGCTCGGGATCTATGGCTTCATGGCGCTGGACGACTGGCTGATCTACAAGTACATGAGATACGGCCGCGCCTTGCATTACCTGAAGATCACCTACGGCTGGTCGCTGCTGCTGATCGTCGTGTTCACCGTGCTGCTCTTCCGCTACCTGGACGCCAGGGCCGAGAACCGGCTGGACGACGGCCTCGATCCCGCGTGGCTGACGCCCGAGCGCGAGCGAGCTAGCGTGGAGGCATGACCTCTCCCGACGTGTCGCAGCCCAAGGTGCAACTGAGCGAAGACGAGTGGCGCAAGAAGCTCAGCCCCGAAGAATTTCACGTGCTGCGCCGAGCCGGCACCGAGCGGCCCTTCGTCGGTGAATACACCGACACCAAGACCGAAGGCGTGTACCAGTGCCGGGCCTGCGGCGCCGAATTGTTCCGCAGCACCGAGAAATTCGAATCGCATTGCGGTTGGCCGTCGTTCTTCGACCCGGCCAGATCCGACGCCGTGATTCTGCGGCCCGACCATTCAATGGGCACGACGCGCACCGAGGTGCTGTGCGCAAACTGCCACAGCCACCTGGGGCACGTATTCGCCGGTGAGGGCTATCCGACGCCGACGGATCAGCGTTACTGCATCAACTCGGTGTCGCTGCGGCTGGTGCCGGCGGGCGGCTGAGGCCGGCTGGTTTTTCGTCCGCGACACTTAACCAGTTGCGACGACACGCCGAAGTCGATCGCAACGCTTTACATCTCGCGGCAACCTCGACGGATGAGTGCGTCGCGCACGCGTCGCACGACGTCTTCGGGTTTGTCCTCGGCGATCACCCGGACGACGATCCAGCCGAGCTCTTCAAGCTTGCGGACCCGCCACTGGTCTCGGGCGTACTGGCGACGGTCGGCGCGGTGATGATCACCGTCATACTCGGCGGCCACTTTGTATCTCTCCCAAGCCATATCGAGCACACCAACCGTTCGCCAGTTCTCGTTCACGGGTATCTGCGTCTCGGGTGCGGGCAGCCCGGCATCGACCAGCAGCAGGCGCAGCCAGGTCTCCTTGGGTGACGCGGCGCCGGGATCGATGAGCGGGAGCGCCGCGCGTAGGCGTCGCAGGCCCCGCGCGCGCGGGTGCCGCTTGGCCAGCAGCGACACCTGCTCGACGTCAAACGGCGTCGCGCGCATCAGCGCGTCGAGCCGTGCCACCGCCTCGCCCCTGGGCAGCCGCCTGGCCAGGTCGTAGGCCGTTCTCGCCAAAGTGGTCACCGGCAATCCCGCGATGCGGGTGATCTCGTCCGGCTCAACTCGCTGATTGCGGGTGATCACGCCGGCCGGAGCATGCGGGTTACGCCAGATCAACTCGATGGGTTCGTCGTCGTCGATCCAACTCGAGCCGTGCAACTTCGCCGCGGCCAGTCCGGCGATCACGGCGCGCCGGCCCGACCACAGCCATGCCGCAACACATCGCGTTCGCAATGGCGGTGCGGCGTCGCCCGACAGATAGACGTCGGGATAGATCGCACGGTGCTGGGTTCGCAGCTGATACGGGCTCAGGCTTCCCCGGCGCACAGCCTCGCTGCCTCTGAACACGTCTTCCACGCAATGAAGACGCGCTTGCCCGCTGCGGGGATCCACCAGACTTAAGCCAGCGCGACACCCGTCGGCGTGTCGGCGCAGCGGTGTAGGTGTCGTGACAAGCAGTGGGGCGCCGGGCGCCCGTCAGTCCACCCGGATGGCGTGCACTTCCCAGAACGGGGCGTGCGCCCGGCCGCCCTCGAGCCACGGCTCGATCACCCGGAAACGCTCCAGCAATTTCTCCGCCTGATCGGCCAGGTCCGGGTTGCGCTGGGCCATCGCCTCGATGGACTCGACGCTGACGTTGACCCGGTAGGTGGTCGTGCCCAGATAGGTGATCTCCCAGCCGCCGTCCGGAAGCACGTCGCGAAAGTCGTTCTCCGACAACGACCTCAGCATCTTGAAGCCGTTGACGTTGTGTTCGCCGAACTCGAACATGTACAAGCGGGCGCCCGGCTTGGTGGCGCGGTGCAGTGCCTGCACATAGGACCTGCGCAGCTCGGCTTCGGTGCTGAAGGTGTGGTAAAACGCGCAATCGACCACCGTATCGAACCGGCCGTCGAAACCGTCCAGCTTCGTCGCGTCGGCCAGCTCGAAATTGACCGACACACCGGCTTTTTCGGCGTTCTGCCGGGCCCGCTCGATGGCTCCCGCCGACCCGTCGATGCCGGTCGACGAATATCCCTTGGACGCGTAGTAGATCGCGTGGTGGCCCGGACCGGTGCCCGGGTCGAGCACCTCGCCCTTGATCGCGCCCAGCGCGACGAGCTGCTGAACCACCGGCTGCGGGCCGCCGATGTCCCACGGTGTGGCGGCCGGCAGGCCGTGCCGCGTCCGCTGGTCGCGGTACATCTCCTCGAAGCGGGTGGGATCGGTCGGATCGAAAGGCGTTGTCATGGCAGGGCATTCACCAGCTGCTCGACCGCAACCCGGGGGCCGGTGAAGAACGGCGTCTCCTCGCGGGTGTGCCGGCGGGCGTCGGTGGCACGCAGTTCGCGCATCAGGTCGACGATGCGGTGCAGTTCGGGAGCCTCGAAGGCCAGCAGCCATTCGTAGTCGCCGAGCGCGAACGCCGGGACAGTGTTGGCGCGGACGTCCTTGTACTCACGCGCGGCCATGCCGTGTTCGGCGAGCATGCGGCGGCGTTCCTCGTCGGGCAGCAGATACCACTCGTAGGACCGCACAAAGGGATACACGCAGATGTAGGCGCCGGGTTCCTCGCCGGCCAGGAACGCCGGGATGTGGCTCTTGTTGAACTCGGCCGGCCGATGCAACGCCACGCTGCTCCACACCGGCGAACTAACCCGCCCCAGCGCGGTGGTGCGCCGGAAATCGGCGTAGGTGGCCTGCAGCGCCTCGACGCGTTCGGCGTGGGTCCAGATCATGAAGTCGGCGTCGGCGCGCAGGCCCGCGACGTCGTAGAGGCCGCGCACCACGACGCCGCGCTCCTCCTGCTGCTTGAAGAACGTCGACGCCTCATCGATGACGTCGTCGCGCTGGTCACCGAGCTCACCCGGCTCAACGGAGAACACCGAGAACATCAGGTAGCGGATCGTGGAGTTGAGCGAGTCGTAGTCGAGCTTGGCCATGGAACCTATCGTGCCACCTGCGCGTCCAAGTCTCCGATGGCCCTGATCACACGATCGACCGCTCGCCCGGCCGCGCCGACGCAGGCCGGGACGCCGATGCCGTCGAGGTAACTGCCGGCCACCTCGAGCGTCGGCGGCAGGCCGGCGCGCACCTCGGCGACCAGGTCGCCGTGGCCGGGCCCATATTGCGGCATCGCGTCGATCCAGCGCTGGATGCGGACGTCGACGGGGTCGATGGTCAGCCCGAACACCGTGGTCAGGTCGCCCAATGCCCACGTCAGCAGCTCGTCGTCGGACGTGTCGGCCGCTACGCGGTCGCCGAACCGGCCGAACGACAGCCGCAGCAGCTGCGCATCGCCTCGGACGCCCCACTTGCGCGACGACAGCGTGATGGCCTTGGCCCGCAACCGCTCACCGGTGGCCACCAGCACGCCCGAACACTCCGGGAACGCGGTATCGCCCGGCACGGCCAGCGCCATCACCACCGACGAGGCGCTGGTGATGCGCCTGGCCGCGGCGGCGCTGCGCGGGGCGATCCCGGCCAGCAGGCGGGCACACTCCCCCGCCGGCGCGGCCAGGATCACCGCATCGGCGGCCCAGCGAGCGCCGGTGTCGTCGACCACCGACCAGCCGGCGCCGGCGCGCTCGAGCCGCGACACCGCGGCACGCACCCAGCGCGGCCGAGCGCGCGCGGCCAGCTCGTCGATCAGCAGCCGGTAGCCGCCCTCCAGCGACCCGAACACGGGCGCGCCGGAGGCCGGCGGCAGCGCCTGCCGGACGGCGTCGGTCAGGCTGGTGGCGCCGCGGTCCAGTGCGGCCGCCACCGTCGGGGCGGCCGCACGCAGGCCGATGGTGGCCGCCGAGCCCGCATACACCCCGCTCAGCAGGGGATCCACCGAACGGGACACCACCTGGTCGCCGAATCGCTCACCCACCAGGTCGGCGACCGCGGGGTCGCTGCCCGGTTCCCACACCATCGGACGGGCGGGTTCGGCCTCGATGCGGGCCACCGTGGCCGCGTCGACCAGTCCCGCCACCGACGCCGCCGACGACGGGATCCCGACCACGGTGCCCGCCGGCAGCGGGCGCAACCCTTGCCCGCTGTAGACCAGCGGGCGCGCGCCGGTCGAAACCCGCTGGCGCTCGGACAGATTCAGCTCGGCCAGCAGGGCCGGCAGCTCGGGGCGACGCAGCACAAAAGCCTCGGCGCCCAGATCCATCGGCACCCCGCCGACCAGCTCGGTGCGCAGGACCCCGCCGAGCCTGTCTCCCGGATCGACCAGCGTGATCGTCGCGCCGTCGCCGGCGGCCATGCGGAGCCGATAGGCCGCTGTCAGGCCCGAAACTCCGCCCCCCACAACACAATACGAGAGGGGACTCATAGGGAGTGGACCAGCGACACCAGATCGGTCAGCACGCCGGGATCCGTTTCGGGCAACACGCCGTGGCCGAGGTTGAAAACATGACCGGCAGCTCCCGCGTCGATCGCGCGGCGGCCGTCGTCCACGACGGCGCGTGCGGCACGTTCCACCACCGGCCAGCCCGCCAACACCACCACCGGATCGAGGTTGCCCTGCAACGCCGTACCAGGTTGCACGCGGGCGGCCGCGTCGGCCAGCGACGTTCGCCAATCCACGCCCACCACGTTCGCACCGACCGACGACATGGCGCCCAGCAGTTCGGCGGTGCCGACCCCGAAGTGGGTCATCGGCACGCCGTAGTCGGCGAGCGCGGCGAAAACCCGGGCGCTGTGCGGCTGAACGTAGGTGCGGTAATTCGCCAGGGACAGCGCCCCGGCCCACGAGTCGAAGACCTGGATGGCGTCCACCCCGGCCTCCAGCTGCACTCGCAGGAAGCCCACGGTGATGGCGGTCAGCTTCTCCATCAGCGCATGCCAGGTGTCGGGCTCGGAAAGCATCATCGCCTTGGTGCGTGCGTGGTGGCGACTGGGGCCGCCCTCGATCAGATAGGACGCCAAGGTGAACGGCGCACCCGCGAAGCCGATCAGCGGCACGTCGCCAAGCGCGGACACCAGCAGCGACACCGCGTCGGAAATCGGCTGAACACGTTGCCGCTCAAGGGGTTTGATTGCAGTCACGGCGGCGGCGGTGCGCACCGGCGACTCGATGACCGGCCCGACCCCGGCGACGATGTCCAGGTCGATGCCCGCACCGAGCAGCGGCACCACGATGTCGGAGAACAAGATCGCCGCATCGACGTCGTGGCGGCGCACCGGCTGCAGGGTGATCTCGCAGACCAACTCGGCGTCGAAGCAGGCCGACAGCATGTCGGTCTGGGCCCGCAGCGCCCGGTATTCGGGCAGCGAACGGCCGGCCTGGCGCATGAACCACACCGGCACCCGGTTGGGTTTGCGGCCGGTCACGGCCGCGAGATACGGCGACTCGGGAAGGTCGCGGCGAGTACTCATCAGCCTCAATGCTGCCATGGCCGAAGGACACCGGACGCCGCTGCGTACTATCAACGACCGCAACCGTTTGAACGTCAGGAGCATCGGATGCCAGTGAGTCAGCCCCCAGCGAGTTACGCCGAGTTCCCCAGCCTGCGCTGCGAGCTCGGCGAGAACGGCGTGCTGACGCTGGTTCTCGACTCCCCAGGGCTGAATTCGGTGGGGCCGCAGATGCACCGCGACCTCGCCGACATCTGGCCGGTGATCGACCGCGATCCCGCCGTGCGCGCCGTCCTGGTGCGCGGTGAAGGCAAGGCCTTCTCCTCCGGCGGCAGTTTCGACCTGATCGACGAGACCATCAACGACTACGAGGGCCGGCTCCGCATCATGCGCGAAGCCCGCGACCTGGTGCACAACCTGATCAACTGCGACACCCCCGTCGTGTCGGCGATCCGCGGACCGGCGGTGGGCGCGGGTCTGGTGGTGGCCCTGCTCGCCGACATCTCGGTGGCGGGCCGGACCGCGAAGCTGATCGACGGGCACACCAAGCTCGGCGTGGCGGCCGGCGACCACGCGGCGATCTGCTGGCCGCTGCTGGTCGGCATGGCCAAGGCCAAGTACTACCTGCTGACCTGCGAGACGCTGCTGGGCGAGGAAGCCGAGCGGATCGGGCTGGTGTCGGTCTGCGTCGACGATGACGACGTGCTGACCACCGCCACCCGCATCGCCGAAAACCTGGCGCAGGGCGCGCAGAACGCGATCCGGTGGACCAAGCGCAGCCTCAACCACTGGTACCGCATGATGGGCCCCACCTTCGAGACCTCGGTGGGCCTGGAATTCCTCAGTTTCAGCGGTCCGGACGTGCAGGAAGGCCTGGCCGCCCACCGCGAGAAACGCCAGGCGCGTTTCACCCGCTGACCGCGCCTGAGCTGCACATATAGCTTTGGTGGAGACCTGGTAACGGCTTGGTCGCGGCGGGTTTGAAACCCGGCGCGCCTGTCGCGGCGTGTCGGCCAGTAGGTCTACCGTCGATCCCTGTGACCCGTGCCGTGACGACGCAGAACGGTCGGGATGAACAGGAGCGGCGCCAAGTGACCTCATCCGAACCGGCCCCATTCCGCGAAGCGGTAGCGGCGATGAACGCCGTGGTCGTGCGGCCGGAGATCGAGTTGGGTCCCATCCGGCCGCCGCAACGCTTGGCGCCCCACAGCTACGCCCTGGGCGCCGAGGTCAAACATCCCGATCGCGACATCATTCCGGAGCGGTCCGACGGCGATGCCTTCGGACGGCTGATCCTGCTGTACGACCCCGAAGGGGCCGATGCGTGGGACGGCACCATTCGCATGGTCGCCTACATCCAGGCCGACCTTGACCCCAGTGAGGCGGTCGACCCGCTGCTGCCCGAAGTAGCGTGGAGCTGGCTAGTCGAGGCACTGGAGTCACGCATGGAACAAGTCGTCGCCCTGGGCGGCACCGTCACCGCCACCACATCGGTGCGCTACGGAGACATCTCCGGGCCGCCGCGCGCCCACCAGCTCGAGCTGCGCGCGTCCTGGACCGCGACGTCGCCCGCGGTCGGAGGGCATGTCGAGGCGTTCTGCGAGGTATTGGAACACGCGGCGGGCCTGCCACCCGCGGGAGTCACCGACCTGAGCTCGCGGTCACGCGCCTAGCATGGCCGAACCGTCGGCCGACGGGCCGGGCAGCAGCGCGCCCGGCGACGTGGGCGCCGACCCCGCCCCGCTGCCACATCCGGCCGAAGGCGTCCCGCCCGTCTCGGTGAGCGTCCGCGAGATCGAGGCCGCCGCGCAGCGACTGGATCGCGGGCACGGCCCCTTCGCGGTGGACGCCGAGCGGGCCTCGGGCTTTCGCTACTCCAACCGCGCCTACCTGATCCAGATCCGGCGGGCCGGTTCCGGAACGGTGCTGATCGATCCGGTGAGCCACGGCGCCGACCCACTGCAGGCCTTGCGGCCGGTGGCCGAGGTGCTGGGCACCGACGAGTGGATCCTGCACTCCGCCGATCAGGACCTGCCGTGTCTGGCGGAGGTGGGCATGCGGCCGCCGGCGCTGTACGACACCGAACTGGCCGGCCGGCTGGCCGGGTTCGAACGGGTGAACCTGGCGACCATGGTCGAGCGGCTGCTGGGCGTCGGGCTGGCCAAGGGCCACGGCGCGGCCGACTGGTCCAAGCGTCCCCTGCCCGCCGAATGGCTCAACTACGCCGCCCTGGACGTGGAACTGCTGATCGAGCTGCGCGCGGCGATGGCCGGCGTCCTGGCCGAGCAGGGCAAAACCGATTGGGCCGCACAGGAATTCGACTACCTGCGCGACGCGGGTCTGAAGGATCCGGGTGCTACGGTGCGACCGGATCGGTGGCGGCGAACGTCGGGCATCCATCGGGTGCGCGATCAGCGTGGCCTGGCCGCCGTCCGAGAATTGTGGTTGACCCGCGACCGGATCGCGCAGCGCCGCGACATCGCGCCGCGCCGCATCCTGCCCGACTCGGCCATCATCGATGCCGCCCTGGCCAACCCGACGACCATCGAGGAGCTCGTCGCCTTGCCCGTGTTCGGTGGGCGCAACCAGCGGCGCAGCGCCGCGACGTGGCTGGCGGCGCTGGACGAGGCCCGGCGAACCAAGAACCCCCCGGCCGAAAGCGAACCGCCCAATGGGCCGCCGCCGCCGGCGCGGTGGAGCAGGCGCAAGCCGGAGGCCGCCGCCCGGTTGGAGGCCGCCCGCTCGGCGCTGTCGGAGGTCTCCGAGCGGGTCCACGTCCCCACCGAGAATCTGGTGTCGCCGGACCTGGTGCGACGGCTGTGCTGGGACTGGACGCCCGCGCCCGACCCGTTCGACGCCGTCGAGACGTTCCTGCGCGCCGGCCAGGCCCGGCCCTGGCAACGGGAATTGGTGGACCCGGTGCTGGCCCGGGCACTGCAGGCGTCGGAAGGCACCGACAACTAGTCGAGGTGCTCGCGGATCTCGGCCTCGGTGACGCCGCTGCCCAGCGCCGCTACCCAGCCGGTGATGCGACGGGCCACGTCCTGATCGGTCAGCGCCAGCTCCGAGAGCAACTCCCCGCGGGAGGCGTGCTCGTAGAACCGCTGCGGCAGTCCGACGTCGCGGCACGGAACGTCGATCTCGGCGCGGCGCAGGGCGGCCGACACCGCCGAACCCACCCCGCCGTTGACCCCGTTGTCCTCGCAGGTGACGACGAGCTTGTGTTGGGCCGCCAGCTCCAGCACGCTGTCCGAGACCGGCAGCACCCAACGCGGGTCGATGACCGTGACGCCGATCCCCTGGTCCTGCAGTCGCCCGGCCACCGCCAGCGCCATCGGCGCGAAGGCGCCGACACCGATCAGCAGCACGTCGTGGTTGCACCCGCCGGCCGGGACCGCGAGCACGTCGACACCCGAAATGCCCGATCCGCGGCGCTCGACCGCCGGGATGTCCTCGCCCACATCGCCTTTGGGGAAGCGCAGCGCGGTGGGGCCGTCGTCGACGTCGAGTGCCTCACCGAGTTCCTCGCGCAGCCGGGTGGCGTCCCGGGGTGCGGCCACCCGCATACCGGGCACGATGCCCAGCATCGACATGTCCCACATGCCGTTGTGGCTGGCGCCGTCCGCACCGGTGATGCCGGCCCGGTCGAGCACCATGGTGACCGGCAGCTTGTGCAGCGCCACGTCCATCATGATCTGGTCGAAGGCCCGGTTGAGGAACGTCGAATAGATGGCCACCACCGGGTGCATGCCCCCCATGGCCAGGCCGGCGGCCGACGTCATCGCGTGTTGTTCGGCGATGCCGACGTCGAACAAGCGGTCCGGGAACTGCTGCCCGAACGGGGTCAGCCCGGTCGGGCCGGGCATGGCGGCAGTGATGGCCACGATGTCGCGGCGCCTCCTGGCGTAGCCGATGAGGGCGTCGGAGAACGCCGCCGTCCAGCCGGGCCCGGCGACCTTGGTCGCCCGCCCGGTGACCGGGTCGATGACGCCGCAGGAATGCATCTGTTCGGCTTCGTCGTCCTCGGCCGGGGCGAAACCCATCCCCTTGCGGGTCACCACGTGCACGATCACCGGGCGGCCGAAGCCGCGGGCGTGTCGCAGCGCGGCCTCCACCGCGCGTTCGTCGTGCCCGTCGACCGGCCCCACGTACTTCAGACCGAGATCGGTGAACATCAGCTGCGGTGACAACGAGTCCTTGATGCCGGCCTTGACGCTGTGCATGACGCGGTAGGCGATCTTGCCGACCAGCGGCAGCGCGCGCAGGGCGTCGCGGCCCTTCTCCATGGCCTGCTCGTAGGCCGGCTGCAGCCGCAGCGAGGCGAGATGGTCGGCGACCCCGCCGATCGTCGGGGCATAGCTGCGGCCGTTGTCGTTGACCACGATGATGACCGGGCGACCGGAGGCGGCGATGTTGTTCAGCGCCTCCCAGCACATGCCGCCGGTGAGCGCGCCGTCGCCGACCACCGCGACCACATGGCGATTGCGGTGCCCGCTGAGTTCGAACGCCTTGGCCAGGCCGTCGGCGTAGGACAACGACGCGCTGGCGTGGCTGGACTCGACCCAGTCGTGCTCGCTTTCGGCGCGCGACGGATATCCCGACAGCCCGCCCTTCTTGCGCAGGCTCTCGAACTCGAGCGAGCGGCCCGTCAGCATCTTGTGGACATAGGCCTGGTGGCCGGTGTCGAAGATGATCGGATCGTGGGGCGAATCGAACACCCGGTGCAGGGCGAGCGTCAGCTCGACCACGCCCAGATTGGGGCCCAGATGCCCCCCTGTCGCAGCAACCTTGTGAATCAGGAACTCGCGAATCTCGGCGGCCAGTTCGCGAAGTTCGTGTTGGGAAAGGTGCTGCAGATCAGCGGGCCCGCGGATCTGTTCCAGCATCCAGTCAGTCTACGCAGCGCCCGCGACAACAACAGGCGACGTGGCGGGCGCTCACCACTTCTGCGCGGGTCCGAACAGTTCGGCCAGGGCGTCATGAAGTTCGGGATCGGCCAGGATGACGACCTCGTCCCCGGCCTCGAGTTCGGTGTCGCCCCGCACCGGCACGAGGCCGGTGGTGCGCACCACGATGCTCACCCAGATGTCACCGACCTGGTCACCGAGACCCTCGACGGTGGAACGCTCGGCGACAGAACCGGTCGCGACGCTGAAGCGATGGACACCCCGCGGTTCGTCGGCGAGTCGCACACCTATCTGCCAGGGCCGGGTCTCCACGGTGCGCATGGGCAGGTGCAACAGTCTGGCGACGCCAGGCACGGAGCTGCCCTGCACCAGCACCGAGAAGACGACGACGATGATCACGATGCCGTACAGGCGTTCGGCGTCGGCGAGGTGAGCGGCCCGCAGGAACTCGCCCAGCAGGATGGGCACCGCCCCCTTGAGCCCGGCGAAAAGAACGAAGCTGCGCTCGTTTCGGCGCAATCGGACTCCAACCAGGCAGGCGCCCACCGCCAACGGCCGAATCAGCACGGTCAGGGCCACAGCGAGGACGAGCCCCGGCACCCATACCTCGGGATGGCCGAGGACATCGAGGTCGACGGTCAACCCCAGGACGGCGAACGCGACGATTTCCGCCAGACCGGCCAGGGCGGCGTGGAATCGCTGGATCTCCGGCTTGTAGGGGGCGCGGGCGTCGCCGATCACGATGCCGGCGACGAACACGGCCAGAAATCCGGAGCCGTGCGCGAGCGTGGCAATGCCGTACAACATCAGACACGATGCCAGCGTTCGCAGCGAGTAGAGACCTTCACTCGGCAACGCGACGCGGCGCATGAAGACGAGTAGGACACGACCGCCGAGCACCCCGACGGCCAGGCCGACCGCCATTTGCAGAACGAATTGCGTTCCCACGCCGGCGAATCCGGCAGCGCTGAGACCGCCGGCGGCGATCAGGCTGGACATCAGGGAGATGCCGACCGGATCGTTGGCGCCCGACTCGCCCTCCAGGATGGTGCCGCTGCGGCCCCTGATCTCGCGTTTGCCCAGCACAGAGAAGACCACGGCCGGATCGGTCGGAGCCACGGCTGTGGCCACGAGAACCGCGGGAAACCAGCCGATTCCACATACGTAGTGCAGCACCAGTGCCGCGCCCGCCGCGGTGAGGGCGGTGCCCACGACGCCGACCGACAGGATGGGGACGGCCGCTGCGCGGAAGCGCGAAGGCCCGATGTGCATGCCGCCGTCGAACAACACCAACACCAACGCGATGGTGATCACCCGTTCCACGATTCGCTCGGAGGGGGGCTGCACCGCGGGCACAGCGTGCACCGCGACGGCAGCTCCGACGAGCACGAGCAGCGCGACGGGGATCTTGACCCGCTCGGTCAGTCGATTCGCCAGCACCGCGGCCAAACCGACTGCGCTGGAGAACAAAACCAACAGCGCGTAACGAACGGTCTCGTTCACACGCGCACCTTTCGGTCGGTCGACAATGTTTAAGACACCGCCGACCAGACTTCCCGGCACACCGCGACGCAGTCTAGCCGGTGATCAGATCCGCCCGCGCCGTATTGCGGTGACGGCCCGAGCGGCCGTCGAACATCCCTAGCGCGTCAGCAGCGCGACGCATTCGGTGTGATGGGTCAGCGGGAACGCGTCGAACACTCTGATCTTCTCGACGGAGTAGCCGTGGCCGCGGTAGATTCCGATGTCGCGCGCGAAAGATGCTTCCTCACAACCGATGTGCACCACCCGAGGGACGTCCGCGGCGGCCAGCAGATCGATGACCTCGCGCCCGGCGCCCGCCCGTGGCGGATCCAGCACCGCCACGTGGGCGCGCCCCCGCTGCGCCAGCAGCGCGCGGCGCACCGAGTCGGTGACGATGTGCACCTGGGTCAGACCGGCCAGGGTGACGCGGGCGGCCCGTGTCGACGCGCGCGAGGTGTCGACGCTGAGCACGCGTCCGGAGTGCCCGACGGCGTCGCCGAGCACCGCGGCGAAAACGCCTGCGCCGCCGTACAGATCCCACGCGCGCATCCCGCTGCTCAGCTGCGCCCAGTCGGCGACCAGCCGGCTGTAGACGTCCGCCGCGGCGCGGTGCGCCTGCCAAAAGGCGGTCACCGGCACCTGCCAGCTTCGCCCGGCCACGCGTTGCACCGCCTCGTAGCGACCCTCGACCACTTTGGTCGCGGTCTGCCTGCCCTGCCTGATGGTGCGCACCACGTGGCGCACGCCGTCGTCGTCGACGGCAACGTGCAGCTGGGCTCCCGGCGGCCACCTGGTGTCGGCGATCCCGTCGAGCATGCCCGCGGGCAGCTGGGCGCAACGCAAGTCGGTCACCAATTCCTCGCTGTGGTACCGGTGGAAACCCGCGCGACGGTCGGGGCCCACGCCGAGCCGGACGCGGGTGCGCCACCCGGTCGGCGCGGAATCCAGCGGCTCGGCCTCCCCATTCCACACATGCCCGCCGAGGCGCTCGAGCTGATTGGCCACGACTTCGCCCTTGAGTCGGCGGGCCACCTCGGGAGCGGCGAACGCCAGGTCGCAACAGCCGGCGCCGCCAACGCCGGCGATGGGGCACAGCGAGGTGACGCGGCCGGCCGCCGGGTCGACGACCTCGACAACCTCTGCGTGCCAATAAGATCCGCGATCCGCGGTGACCCGGACGCGAACCCGCTCACCGGGCAAGGCATAGCGGACGAACACCACCCGGCCCTCATGGTGCGCGACGCAACTGCCGCCGTTGGCCGGGGCATCGGTGGTCAGGGTCAGCTCCCCGATCGGGGGCGGCCCCGCGCGCGGCGCGCGAGTCGATTCGCGGGTCAATCGAAGATTCCCCGACGAGCGTCACCCGGCGCCACGTGCGGCTGCAAGGTTTTCCGCCGCTCGGACGAACTCAACTGCCACGGAACCGAAGTCACCATGACGCCCGGCATGAACAGCAGGCGGCCCTTGAGTCGAAGGGCGCTCTGGTTGTGCAGAACCTGCTCCCACCAATGGCCCACCACGTACTCGGGAATGAATACCGTCACCACCGTGCGCGGCGACTCTTCCCTGGCCCGCTTGACGTACTCCAGGACGGGACGGGTGACTTCGCGATACGGCGAGGCGATGACCTTGAGCGGGACGCTGATATCGCTTTCCTCCCACTTGTAGACAAGATCGCGGGTTTCCGCGTCGTCGACGCTGACCGTCACTGCCTCCAGCACATCGGGCCGGGTGGCCCTCGCGTAGGCCAGCGCCCGCAACGTCGGCAGATGCAGCTTTGACACCAGCACCACGGCGTGGTTACGACTGGGCAGCACCACGTCCTCCTGGGCGGCGGCCTGCTCCGCCAATTCGCGGTTCACCGTGTTGTAGTGCCGGTGAATCATTTTCATGATCCCGAACAGCAAGCTCATCGCGAACAGGGCGATCCACGCCCCGGCCGCGAACTTGGTCACCAGAACCACCAGCAGCACCGTGCCGGTGGACAGCAAGCCGACCGTGTTGACCACCCGCGAGCGCATCATCTTGCGCCGCGCCCGCGGATCGGTTTCGGTGCGCAGCAGCCGGGTCCAGTGCCGTACCATGCCGATCTGGCTCAGCGTGAACGAAATGAACACGCCGACGATGTACAGCTGGATCAACGCGGTGACCTCACCGCGGAACGCGATGATCGCCAGCAGCGCCGCACCGGACAGGAACAGGATTCCGTTGGAGAACGCCAATCGGTCTCCGCGGGTGTGCAATTGGCGTGGCAGGTAGCTGTGCTGCGCCAGGATCGAGCCAAGCACGGGAAAGCCGTTGAACGCCGTGTTGGCCGCCAACACCAGGATGAGGGCGGTCACCGTCGCGATCAGCAGGAAGCCGATGTGGAAGCTACCGAACACCGCTTGCGCCAGCTGAGTGACCAGGGTCTTCTGATAATAGTCCGCAGGCGCGCCGGTGAGCTGTCTCGCGGGATCCTCGACGAGCTTGACCCCGATCTTCTCGGCCAGCACGATGATGCCCATCAGCAGGGTCACCGCGATGCCCCCAAGCATCAGCAGCGTCGTCGCGGCGTTGCGCGACTTGGGTTTCTGAAACGCCGGCACCCCGTTGCTGATCGCCTCGACACCGGTCAGCGCCGCGCAGCCCGACGAGAACGACCGCGCCACCAGGAACGCCAACGCGAAGCCGACGACCTGGCCGTGCTCGGCATGCATTTCGAAACCGGCCGACTCGGCGCGTAGCGGATTGCCCAGCACGAAGATCCGGAACAGGCCCCAGCCGATCATGACGAGGACTCCGACGATGAACGCGTACGTCGGGATGGCGAACGCGAGCCCGGACTCGCGCACGCCACGCAGGTTCAGCGCCATCACCAACAGGATGGAGACCACGCAGAAGAACACCTTGTGCTGAGCCACGATCGGGATGGCCGACCCGATGTTCGCCATCGCGGACGCCGTCGAGACCGCAACGGTCAGAACGTAATCCACCATCAGCGCGCTGGCGACCACGAGGCCGGCGGTGTCGCCGAGGTTGGTGGTGACCACCTCGTAGTCGCCGCCGCCGGACGGGTAGGCATGGACGTTCTGCCGGTAGCTGGCCACCACCACCAGCATCACCGCGGCCACCGCGAGCCCGATCCACGGCGTCAGCGCGTACGCCGTCACTCCGGCCACCGACAGCATCAGGAAGACCTCCTCGGGCGCATACGCGACCGAGGACAGCGCGTCGGAGGCGAACACCGGCAAGGCGATCCGCTTGGGCAGCAGCGTGTGACTCAGCCGGTCGCTGCGAAACGGCCGACCGATAAGCAACCGACGGGTGGCGGTTGAAAATTTGGACACGAGAGCCAAGGGTAAGCCCCGGCGGGTTTGGCGGTAGCGTTCGTAGGAGAATGTTTGCCGACCGAAACGGCTGGCCGACGTGGGTTGCCGATGAGGGGCGCAGGACGCGGTCGAGAGGACTTCAAGTTGCGAGTAGTGGTGATGGGCTGCGGGCGGGTCGGCTCCTCGGTCGCCGACGGGCTCTCGCGGATCGGTCACGACGTCGCCGTCATCGACCGTGACAGCACCGCCTTCAACCGGCTCAGCCCCGAATACGCCGGCGAGCGGGTGCTGGGACAGGGATTCGACCGCGATGTCCTGCTGAGGGCACGTATCGAGGAAGCGGACGCGTTCGCCGCGGTGTCGTCCGGCGACAACTCCAACATCATCTCGGCGCGGCTGGCCCGCGAGACGTTCGGCGTCAAGCGGGTCGTCGCGCGCATCTACGACGCCAAGCGCGCCGAGGTCTACGAGCGGCTGGGAATTCCCACCATCGCGACCGTGCCCTGGACCACCGACCGCCTGCTCAACGCGTTGCTGCGTGAGTCCGAGACGGCCAAGTGGCGCGACCCCACCGGCACGGTCGCCGTGTCCGAGGTCGTCCTGCACGAGGACTGGATCGGGCATCGCGTCACCGATCTCGAGCAGGCCACCGGCGCCCGGGTCGCGTTCCTGATCCGCTTCGGGGCCGGGGTGTTGCCGGAGCCCAAATCGGTTATCCAATCCGGCGACCAGGTGTACGTCGCCGCGATCTCCGGTCGCGCCGCCGAGGCGGTCGCCATCGCCGCGCTACCACCCAGCGAAGACTTGTGATGGATTCCAACGAGCGGCTTGAGGAGCGGCGCACATGAAGGTAGCTGTCGCCGGCGCCGGCGCGGTCGGCCGCTCGGTCACCCGCGAACTCATCGGCAACGGCCACGATGTGACGCTGATCGAACGTAATCCCGATCACGTCGACGTCGACGCCATCCCGGCCGCGCACTGGCGCCTGGGTGACGCCTGCGAACTGAGCCTGCTCGAGTCGGTGCGCCTGCACGAGTTCGACGTGGTGGTCGCCGCGACCGGCGACGACAAGGCCAACGTGGTGCTGAGCCTGTTGGCTAAAACCGAGTTCGCGGTACCGCGGGTGGTGGCCCGGGTCAACGATCCCCGCAACGAATGGTTGTTCACCGACGCCTGGGGGGTCGACGTGGCCGTGTCGACGCCGCGCATGCTGGCCTCGCTGATCGAAGAGGCCGTCGCCGTCGGTGATCTGGTGCGGCTGATGGAATTCCGCAGGGGCCAGGCCAACCTCGTCGAGATCACGCTGCCCGACGACACGCCGTGGGGCGGCAAGCCCGTGCGCAAACTGCAGCTGCCGCGGGACACCTCGCTGGTGACCATCCTGCGCGGCCCCCGGGTGATCGTTCCCGAGGAGGACGAGCCGCTGGAGGGCGGTGACGAGCTGCTGTTCGTGGCCGTCGCCGAGGCCGAAGAAGACCTGCAGAAGCTGCTACTGGGCAGCCACAGCCCGGCCGGCGAGTAGTCAGTCGGTGACGGCGCCGGGTTCGATGTCGACCGCGGGAACACCGGCAGCGGCGATCGCCCGCTGCGCCGACTTGATCGCGGCATAGGTGGCCAACGCGGCCAGCACGGTCAGCGGCCAGCCCATCGCGATCCGCGCCACCGCCAGCCAGCCGGTCCGATCGGCGTCGTAGAGCAGACCCTGAACGACGAACCGGGCGGCGAACACCAGCACCCAGCCCACCGAGGCGATGTCGAACGCATAGACGGCCCGGGGCACGTCGCGCCAGCCGTCGCCCCGCCCGGTGGCCCAACTCCACGCGTAGCCGACCGCGGGCCGGCGGATCAGCACCGACGCCGCGACGACCACCGCCCACACCAACGACATCCAGATGCCCAGCAGGAAGTAGCCCTTGGACTCCCCCAGCACGTAGGCGATCAGCGCGCACAGCGCGACGCCGAAGAAACCGGACAAGGCCGGCTGTGCGGATTCGCGGCGAATGAGCCGCCACATCAGAATCAATGCGGCCACCCCCAGCGCGGCCACGATCGCGGGAACCAAACCGGAAACGCTCGAGACGATGACGAACACCACCACCGGCAGCGACGAATAGATGACGCCGCTGATCCCGCCTGCCTGAGCCAGCAGGCGTTCCGGGTCGATGCGGTTACTGGTCATGCTTTCCGACGCGGCCGGCTCCGGCGGGGTCGTCCCCAGATCTTCGGGGTCGGTCACCGCTGAATTTCGTAGTGCGGGTTGTAGATCGCCTTCGTTCCGTTCTCCAGCTTGCCGAGGCGACCACGCACTCGCAGCGTGCGGCCCGAGTCGATGCCCGGTATGCGACGCTGTCCCAGCCATACCAGCGTGACGGTGTCGCTGCCGTCGAACAGTTCGGCGCGTACCCCGCCGGAGCAGGCCCTGCCGTTGCACTCGACGCTACGCAGGGTGCCCACCATCGTGACCTCCTGGCCACGCTGACAGTCGATCGCGCGTTGCGCGCCGGTGCTTGCGACCTCGTCGGAGAGTTCCTCCGAGTCGAGTTGTTCCGGATCCTCCGTCAACCGACGGGTGAGCCGGCGCAGATACCCTTGGGCCCCCATGGCCACTCCTGACAAATGCTGATAAGCCTCGACGCTTCCATTTATGCCAACGGACACCGTAGACCTCTTGGTTCCCCAGCGCCAACTGACTCAAACGTCGTGTTGGAGGGCGGTTGAACGGCGGGGCACTATCTAAAGGTGGTGGTCGATCTGCGCGGTGTCACGACGGTGTTGTTGCCCGGCACCGGCTCCGACGACGACTACGTTCACCGGGCTTTTTTCCGCCCCTTGTCCCAGGTCGGCGCGCTGTTGGTAACCCCGGCGCCGCGGCCGGACCGGTTGATCGAGGGCTACCTGATGGCGCTGGACGACGCCGCTCGCACAGGGCCGATCGCTGTGGGTGGGGTCTCCATCGGCGCCGCGGTGGCGGCCGCCTGGGCGCTGGCGCATGCCGATCGGTCGGTCGCGGTGCTGGCCGCGCTGCCGGCCTGGGCCGGCGCGCCCGGGTCCGCGCCGGCGGCCCTTGCGGCGCGGTATTCGGCGTCGCGGTTGCGCGCCGACGGGCTGGCGGCGACCACGACCCAGATGCGGGCGTCCAGCCCCCCGTGGCTGGCCGACGAGCTGACCCGGTCGTGGGGCGCGCAGTGGCCGCATTTGCCCGACGCCATGGAAGAGGCGGCGGCGTACGTCGCGCCGAGCTGTGACGAGCTGGCCGCGCTGGCCGTGCCGCTGGGTGTGGCCGCCGCGGTCGACGATCCGATCCACCCGCTGCAGGCCGGACTCGACTGGGTCGCGGCGGCCCCGCGCGCCGCGCTGCGGACGGTGACGCTGGATCAGATCGGGGTCGATCCCGCCGCCCTGGGCGCGGCGTGTCTGGCCGCGCTGGCCGAGCTCTAGCCCGATGGTGGCGACCCGCAGCGCCCGGCTAAGCCGCGCTCGCGATCGCCACGTAGCCGGCTCAGCCCCCGGTGGTGGTGCGCAGCTGTTGCATAGCGGACCCGTCGACGCTGCGGCGTGCGGCCGGGTCGGTGGGCGGTGCCTGCTGCCCTTGCGCCTGTTGGGCGTCGACCTGCTGTGCAGCCTGTTGCGCAGCGGCCGCTTCGCGCAGCTGCTGGGCCATCGGCTCGGGCAGCTGCACGGCCAGCGGTGTCCGCACCGGCAGCGGCGTATCACCGCGCCGAACCACGGTGTCCGCCAAGGCCGCTCGCGCCTCCTGCTCCAGGGCTTCCATCGTCTCCTGGGAGCCGTTGATGACGCAGCGGATCATCCAGCGGTAGCCGTCGACGCCGATGAAGCGCACCACGCCGGCTGCGGTGCCCACGACTTCGCGTCCCCACGGCCCGTCCTTGATGCTGACTTGGGCCGAGTCGTTGCGCAGCGATTCGGCGAGCTCGCCGGCCACTTCACGCCACAGGCCAGCGGTCTTGGGCGCGGCGTAGGCGGCGATGGTGAAACGCCCGTTCGCCGTGACGACCCAGACCGCGCTCGGCACACCGGTTTCGGTCAGCTCGACCTGCAGCTGGCCGGCCTCCGGCATGGGGATCAGCACCGAGCCCAGGTCGAGCCGGGCCAGCTCGGCGACCGCGGGATCGTCGAAGTCCTCGATGTCGAACGGGCCCTCGAGCTCTTCGGGGGACGGTTCGTCGGCGTCGCCGGCAGCGACGTGGTCCGCCACCGGTGTGTCGGCGCCGGAGGCGTCCTCGTCTTTGGGTGTGCGTTTACCGAATGCCATCACAAACTCGCATGTCCGCCGGAGGAACCGTGACCACCGTCGCCACGGGATGTTTCGGCCAGCCCGGCCTCGTCGAACGACGAGACCTCGACCAGCTCCACTAATTCGACCCGCTGCACCAACAACTGGGCGATGCGGTCGCCGCGGTGCACCACGATCGGCTCGCTCGGGTCCAAGTTGATCAGCGCAACCTTGACCTCGCCGCGATAGCCCGCGTCGATGGTGCCGGGGCTGTTGACGATCGAAAGTCCAACTCGCGCAGCCAGTCCCGACCGTGGGTGCACCAAGCCGACCATGCCGAACGGGATGGCCACCGCGACCCCCGTGCGCACCAGGGCGCGCCGCCCGGGCTCCAGTTTGACGTCTTCGGCGCTGTAGAGATCGATGCCGGCGTCGCCCTCGTGGGCGCGGACGGGCAGCGGAAGCTCTCGGTCAAGACGGACGATGGCCAGACTGGTCGACACGGGGCCAAAGACTACCCTTGACTGCGTGTCCGAGACGCGCGTCGCGCCGCACAACGTGCGGTATCGCGAACGATTGTGGGTTCCCTGGTGGTGGTGGCCGCCGGCCTTCGCGCTGGCGGGCATCGTCGCTTTCGAGTTCAACATGGGCGTCACCCGCCAGTCGGTCTGGTGGCCGTACGCGGCGTTGTTCGCGGTGGCGGCCGCGGCACTGCTGTGGCTGGGCCGCATCGAGATCCGGGTGACCGAAGACCCGGCGGCGCCTGGCGAAGTGCAGCTGTGGGCCGGCCCGGCGCATCTGCCGGTCACCGTGATCTCCCGATCCGCCGAGATAGCGCCGTCGGCCAAGTCCGCCGCGTTGGGCCGCCAGCTCGACCCGGCGGCGTACGTCCTACACAGGGCATGGGTGGGGCCGATGATCCTGGCGGTACTCGACGATCCGGACGATCCGACGCCGTACTGGCTGGTGAGTTGCCGTCACCCGGAACGGGTGCTGTCGGCCCTGACACGGTGAGCGCAGCGATCAGGCCGCGCAGTCGGTACAGATCATCACGCCGTTCTTCTCGCTGGCCAGCCGACTGCGGTGTTGCACCAGGAAGCAACTCGAGCAGGTGAACTCGTCCGCCTGCTTGGGAACGACGCGCACCGACAGTTCTTCCCCGGAAAGGTCGGCACCCGGCAGTTCGAAGTTCTCAGCTGATTCAGATTCGTCGACATCGACGACGGCCGAAGCCGCCTCGTTCCGTCGCGCTTTGAGCTCCTCCAGCGAATCCTCCGAAACGTCGTCGGTCTCGGTGCGCCGTGGAGCGTCATAGTCGGTAGGCATTGCCCTGTCCCCTCACATGCCCTCGTTGTCCAAGCATCGCTTTGTACCAGCGTCGAACGCATCCACCAAATGATTCGTGCCCGTATCGCGACCCATTAAGGTGTGATTTACGTCACACAGCCATTTTTACCCTTGCGCTCGTCTCTGAACAGTGGGTTTAGCGTGCGGTTAGAGTGCAGCTGTGGTCACGCAAATCACCGAGGGTACAGCGTTTGACAAGCACGGTCGGCCCTTCCGGCGCCGCAACCCCCGGCCGGCCATCGTCGCGACCATAGTTCTCGCAGTGGCCACCGCCGTGATCTGGACGATCGCGCTGACGCGACCCGCCAAGGTGCACGAGGCCGCGGTGTGCAACCCGCCACCCCAGTCGGCCGGGTCGGCGCCGGCGCAGCTCGGTGAGCAGGTGTCGCGCAGCGCGATGATGGACGTCACTCCCGCCAAGCTCGCGGACACCAAGGTTCGCGTCCTCAACGCCAGCGGCCGCGGCGGCCAGGCCGGCGACGTCGCGGGCGCCATGAAGGACCTCGGCTTCGCGCAACCGACCGCCGCCAACGACCCCCTCTATGCGGGCACCAGACTCACCTGTCAGGGCCAAATCCGTTTCGGCACCGCCGGACAGGCCACCGCGGCCGCCGTGTGGCTGGTGGCGCCGTGCACCGAACTGTTCAACGACAACCGCGCCGACGACTCGGTCGACCTGTCCCTGGGCACCGACTTCTCCGCGTTGGCCCACAACGACGACATCGACGCGGTGCTCGCCACCCTGCGTCCCGGCGCCACCGAGCCCTCAGATCCCGCGCTGCTGGCCAAGATTCACGCCAACAGCTGCTGACGCGGGCGGTCAATCCAAGATCGGATCCAGGCCGTCGAAGCGCCGGAGCACGGACAGCAGTTCCTCGGCGATTCCGGGCGCGGCGGCCAGCGCCAGGCCGGCCCCGGCTACGCCGGGCGCGGGCAGCACCACCCGGGCCCCCGCCTCCGCCGCGATCAGCGCACCCGCCGCGCGATCCCACACCTGCAGACCGTGCTCGTAGAAAGCGTCGAGCCGGCCCGACGCGACCATGCACAGATCCAGTGCCGCCGAGCCGATCCGGCGAACATCGCGGACCACCGGCAGCATGCGCGCCAACAGCGCGGCCTGCGCCGCGCGGCGCTGCCGCGAATAGCCGAAACCGGTGCCCAGCAACGCCATTGACAAATCGTCGACGGCCGAGCACCGCAGCGCCTGCGTCCCCTCGCCGTCGGTGACGTGCGCACCCAGGCCCACCGCCGCCGAGTACACCCGGTGCCCGACGACGTCGGCGACCGCCCCGGCCACCGACTCGCCGTCGACCTGTGCGCCGACCGACACGGCGTAGGCGGGGATGCCGTAGACGAAATTCACTGTGCCATCGATGGGATCGAGGACCCAGGTGACCGAACCGGCCGGCGCGCCCGCCGGATCAGCAGGACCGCCGCCCTCCTCGCCGAGAATGGGGTCTCCGGGCCGCAATTCGGCCAGCCGCTCGCGCAACAGCCGTTCGGTTTCCGTGTCGACGACGGTCACCGGATCGGTCGGGGTGCTCTTCGACCGCACGGCGCCGCTGCCGTCACTGCCCGCATCGGCGCCGAAAACCTCTGCCCGCCGACGCCTCACGAACGCGGCGGCCTCCGCGGCCAACGTTTCGGCGACCGACCGCAGCCTCGCGAGCTCGTCATCGGAAGGGGTCACCGGTCTATCGGATCACAGTCGCCCCACTCGCGCAGACGCCACGGGCCGCGCCGTCGCGGCGTTAAGGTGAGCGGACAGCCCAGTGACGCCGAGGAGATTCGATGACCAGCACCGACTCGATCACGGATACGCCCGGCGCCGCCGCCGGCGACGGCAGGCCACAGCGTCGCGGATTCGGTATCGACGTCGGCGGCAGCGGCATCAAGGGCGGCGTCGTCGACATGGACACCGGGCAGTTGATCGGCGAGCGGGTCAAGCTGCTGACCCCGCAGCCCGCCACACCCTCGGCGGTGGCCAAGACGATCGCCGAGGTGGTCAACGCTTTCGGGTGGACCGGCCCCCTGGGCGTGACCTATCCCGGAGTCGTCACACACGGCATCGTGCAGACGGCGGCCAACGTGGACAAGGCATGGATCGGCAGCAACGCGCGCGACATCATCAGCGCGGAGCTGAACGGTCAGGACGTCGTCGTCCTCAACGACGCCGACGCGGCCGGGCTGGCCGAGGAGCATTACGGTGCGGGCAAAGGGCAGTCGGGCCTCGTGGTACTGCTCACCTTCGGCACCGGGATCGGCTCCGCGGTGATTCATAACGGGACGCTGATCCCCAACACCGAGTTCGGCCATCTCGAGGTCGGCGGCAAGGAGGCCGAACAGCGGGCGGCGTCTTCGGTGAAGGAGAAGAACGACTGGTCCTACAAAAAGTGGGCCAAGCAGGTCACCAAAGTGCTGGTGAGCATCGAGAACGCGGTGTGGCCGGATCTGTTCATCGCGGGCGGCGGAATCAGCCGCAAGGCCGACAAATGGGTGCCGCTGCTGACCAACCGCACCCCGGTGGTGGCCGCGGCCCTGCTCAACACCGCCGGGATCGTCGGCGCGGCGATGGCCGCCACCTCGGACGTCACCCACTGATTTCGCCCGGCAGAGCCGCAGTACCGCGCACTGTCGTTACAATGGTGCTCGGCGAACGCCCAACCGAATAGCGTGCGACTACTCACGCTGATACCAACGCCGACATCGACATAGCAGACACTTTCGGTTAACCATGCCCAATACCCACCGAAGGTGAGCCCAAACGAAGGGGTGTAAGTGGCAGCGACGAAAGCAAGCCCGGCGACGGACGGGCCGGTGAAACGCACCGCCACGAAGTCTCCGTCGTCCCCCGCCAAGCGACCGGCGGCCAAGGCTGCCAACGGCTCGGCGCCCGCCAAGCGGGCCGCCAAATCAGCGTCGCCGTCCACCAAATCCAAGGCCGAAGCGGCCGCCGACTCCAAGACCCGCGCCGCGGCCAAGGGCGACGCCAAGGCGCCGTCGGCGCGCGGAACCAAAGCCGCCAAGGCCGCGCCGGCGGATCCCGACGCCCTCGATTCCGACGGCGCCGTCGAGGATCTCGACAACGAACCCGATCTCGAGGGCGAGCCCGGTGAAGACCTCGACATCGACACCGACCTGAACCTCGACGACCTCGAGGACGACGTGGCGGCCGACGGCCAGGACGCCGACGAGAGCGAAACCGAAGCCGCCGAGGGCGAGGAAGAGGTCGTCGCGAAGCCGGCCACGGGTGGCGAGGCCGCGGCAGAGGACGACGAGGAGATCGCCGAACCCAGCGAAAAGGACAAGGCCTCCGGCGATTTCGTGTGGGACGAGGACGAGTCCGAGGCGTTGCGGCAGGCACGCAAGGACGCCGAGCTGACGGCGTCGGCCGACTCGGTTCGCGCCTACCTCAAGCAGATCGGTAAGGTCGCGCTGCTCAACGCCGAGGAAGAGGTCGAGCTCGCCAAGCGGATCGAGGCCGGGCTCTACGCGACCCAGCTGATGACCGAGATGACCGAGCGCGGCGACAAACTGCCCGCCGCGCAGCGTCGCGACATGGTGTGGATCTGCCGCGACGGCGACCGCGCGAAGAACCACCTGCTGGAAGCCAACCTGCGATTGGTGGTCTCGCTGGCCAAGCGCTACACGGGCCGAGGCATGGCGTTTTTGGACCTCATCCAGGAGGGCAACCTGGGTCTGATCCGCGCGGTCGAGAAGTTCGACTACACCAAGGGTTACAAGTTCTCCACCTACGCGACCTGGTGGATCCGTCAGGCCATCACCCGTGCCATGGCCGACCAGGCCCGCACCATCCGCATCCCGGTGCACATGGTCGAGGTGATCAACAAGCTAGGCCGCATCCAGCGCGAGCTGCTGCAGGACCTGGGCCGCGAGCCCACTCCCGAAGAGCTCGCCAAAGAAATGGACATCACGCCCGAAAAAGTGCTGGAGATTCAGCAATACGCCCGCGAACCGATCTCGCTTGACCAGACGATCGGCGACGAGGGCGACAGTCAGCTGGGCGATTTCATCGAGGACAGCGAGGCCGTGGTGGCCGTCGACGCGGTCTCGTTCACGCTGCTCCAAGACCAGCTGCAGTCGGTGCTGGAGACGCTGTCGGAGCGCGAGGCGGGCGTAGTACGGCTGCGCTTCGGTCTCACCGACGGCCAGCCCCGCACCCTGGACGAGATCGGGCAGGTTTACGGCGTGACCCGCGAGCGCATTCGCCAGATCGAGTCCAAGACGATGTCGAAACTGCGGCACCCCAGCCGCTCCCAGGTGTTGCGCGACTACCTGGACTGAGCGACACACCAGCGGCCCAACCCGCTCCCCGGCGCAACAAACGTCGGTACCGTACTGATCCATGCGTGGATGGATCCTCGAGGAATCACCGGGCGAGTACCGCTGGGGCGAGGTCCCGACTCCAGAGCCGGGACCGGGCGAGGTCCGCATCGAGGTCCGAGCATCCGCCCTCAACCACATTGATCTCTGGCTGACGCGGGGCATGCCCAAGCCGCGATCGTTTCCGCACGTGTCGGGCTCCGACGTCGCCGGTGTGATCGACAAGGTCGGTCCGGGTGTGGGCGATTGGCAGCCGGGCGATGAGGTCGTGATGGAAGCGGGCATCACCTCCCACCAGGCGATCCTCACCCGCGGCATCGACAGCATCGTCGACCCGGGGACGCACCTGCTCGGTGAGCATCAGTGGGGTGGTCATGCCGACTATGTCGTCGTCCCGGCGTGGCATCCGGTCCGCAAACCCAAGCACCTGTCGTGGGTCGAGTGCGCGGCGTATCCGGTATGTCACGTGACGGCGTGGCGAATGTTGCGCAAGGCCCGCGTGCAGGCCGGCACGAAGGTGCTCGTCGTCGGCGGCGGCGGGGGCGTGGCCGTCGCATCGCTGCTGATCGCCAACTACCTGGGCGCCGAGGTGTACGCGACGTCGCGGGACGAGGCCAAGCGCAAACGCGCCAAGGAGCTCGGCGCAGTCGAGGCGTTCGATTCCGCCGGGCCATATCCGGTCAAGGTCGAGGTCGTCGTCGACAGCGTCGGCGCCGCGACCTGGGAACCGGCGCTGCGGGCACTCGACAACGGCGGTCGCTTCGTGACCTGCGGCGCGACCGGCGGGGTCGAGGTGCCGCTGTTGCTGCCCCGGCTGTTCTTCAAGCAGCAGGAGCTGATCGGTGTGACGACGGGATCCCACCTCGAGTTCGTCCAGGTGACCGATCACATCGCCAGGGGTCTGCCGGTGGTCGTGGACGAGGTATTTCCCTTCGACGCCTATCCCGATGCGCTGACCAAGCTCGCCAAGTGCGAGCAAGTCGGCAAGCTCGTCCTGGAGCACTGAGGTCTCGGTCAAGCCTTACGACGAGAATCGTTGTCCCGCAGGCTGTTTCGGCACCCAGCGAGCGCTTTGGCCAAAGGGCCGCTGCCACCGGGAAATTCGGCTGCGCCGATGGCGCCGCCGCCGTACGGTGACTCCCATGTCGACCAATCGCAAAGTCGTTTCCGGGGAATCCGCCTTCGAGTCGGTGGTGGGTTATTCGCGCGCGGTGCGGGTCGGCCCGCATGTGGCGGTGGCCGGAACGACCGGTGTCGGGCCCGCCGGGGACATCGCCGCCCAGGCACGAGATGCGTTGCGCCGCATTGAGATCGCTTTGCACCAAGCGGGCGCCGCACTCGCCGACGTGGTGCGCACCCGCATCTATGTCACCGACATCTCGCGCTGGCGCGAGGTGGGGGCCGTGCACGAGCAGGTCTTCGGTGCGATACGGCCCGCGGCCACCATGGTCGAAGTCTCGGCGCTGATCGCGCCCGACCTGTTGGTGGAGATCGAAGCCGACGCCTACGTCGACCGCCCGGCGGAGCCGCCGTCGATCGGCGCGAAGGTGCCGTCGTCGGCCGGCGGGTAGGCGGTGACCCGGACCACGGCGGCCACCGGCAACGGGCCGTACAGGTGCGGGAACAACATGGAGTCCGGGTCGGTTGGTACTCCTTGTTCCCACCGCACGGGCGCGTCGAGCCGGGCGGGGTCGATGTGCAACAGAACCAGGTCGCCGCGACCGCGATAGAGACGGTTGGCCGGCAGGTGCACCTGCTCGGGCGTCGACAGATGGATGAACTCGCCGCCACCGGCGGTGTCCGGGTTCAGCCGTCCCACCTGCCGGGCCCGCGCCCACTGCTCGTCTCCGCACAGGTGCACCAGGACGTCACCAGCGATCGTCACAACCCGACACCCTAGACACCGCCCAAACCAAACCTGACCAGGCCGTGAGAAACGACACACCCGATAACGATCGGGGAACAAGGCGAAAACGCCATACGTCTGAGAAAGTGAATGTACGAGAACGGAGAAGCCATGAATGCAACTCTGACGAGTCCGGAACTGACCAGAGCCGACCGCTGCGACCGCTGCGGTGCTGCGGCTCGTGTGCGCGCCAAGCTGCCTTCTGGACTGGAGCTTCTCTTCTGCCAGCACCACGCCAACGAGCACGAGGCGAAGCTGACCGAGCTGGACGCCGTGCTGGAGATCAGCGAAAGCTAGCCCGCACCGAACTCGCCCATCGCCAATGTGGGCGGTGCGAGCGATCTTCGGTAATGCTGGACGGGTATGAGCGAGCAGGTCGCAAAACCGTCGCGCCACCATATTTGGCGGATCACCCTGAGGACTCTTTCCAAGAGTTGGGACGACTCGATTTTCTCCGAGTCGGCTCAGGCTGGTTTTTGGTCGGCGTTGTCATTGCCGCCGCTGCTGCTTGGGATGCTGGGCACCTTGGCCTACGTGGCGCCGCTGTTCGGCCCGGACATGCTGCCCAGCATCCTGCGTCAGCTGATTTCGACGGCACACAGCGTGTTCTCCCCCAGCGTGGTGAACGAGATCATCGAGCCGACCGTCCGCGATATCGCCAACAACGCGCGCGGCGAGGTGGTGTCGCTGGGGTTCATCATCTCGTTGTGGGCGGGGTCGTCGGCCATCTCGGCGTTCGTCGACTCGGTTGTCGAGGCGCATGACCAGACGCCGTTGCGCCATCCGGTGCGCCAGCGCCTGTTCGCGCTGTTCCTCTACGTGGTGGGGTTGATCGGCGTTGTCATGACCGCACCACTGATTGTCTTGGGACCGCGCAAGATCGGTGAACACATTCCGGTCAGCCTGGCGAACGTGCTGCGCTACGGCTATTACCCGGCATTGATCCTGGTGCTGATGTTCGGGGTGGTGATCTTGTATCGGGTATCGCTACCGGAACCGCTCCCGACGCATCGCCTGATCTTCGGCGCGGCGCTGGCCACCGCGGTGTTCGTCATCGCCACGTTGGGCCTGCGCATCTACCTGCAATGGATCACCAGCACCGGTTACACCTACGGCGCGCTCTCCACGCCCATCGCGTTCTTGCTCTTCTCGTTCTTCGGCGGCTTCGCGATCATGATCGGCGCCGAACTCAATGCCGCCATTCAGGAAGAGTTCCCCGCGCCGCGAACGCATGCGCACCGGCTGCGCAGGTGGCTGCTGTCGCGCTCGCCCGGGCTGGCGAAGGCGGCTGACACGCTGTCGAATCCGGTGACGACGAATCCCATCACCGCGCAACGCGACGTCGCGCCGGCCGAGCCGCCGGGCTGATCAGTCTTTCTTCATCCGGTCGTAGATCCGCTTGCAGTCCGGGCAGACCGGTGAGCCCGGCTTGGCCGCCTTGGTGACGGGAAACACCTCGCCGCACAGCGCCACAACGTGGTTGCCCAGCACCGCGCTCTCGGCGATCTTGTCCTTCTTGACGTAGTGGAAGTACTTGGGGGTGTCGCTGCCGGTCCCGTCGTCGACGCGTTCGTCGGTGTCGGTGCGTTCGATCGTTTGGGTCTGCATACCTGACATTGTGCACCGCCGGCAGGCCCCGAAAACCGGCCGAGCCGGAAACGGCGAGTTGTGGGACAGTGGAGAAATGAAGCACGGCTCCGATCCGGGGTTCGATGACTTTGACGGCAGCAAAAGCCGCCCTGTGCTCATCACCGCCGCCGCGACCTCGTACGACGAGCAGCACCGTGCGCGGGTCCGTAAGTACCTGACGCTGATGGCTTTCCGGATTCCCGCGCTGATCCTGGCCGCGGTCGCCTACGGCGCGTGGCACAACGGGCTGATCTCCCTGGCGATCGTGGCGCTGTCAATCCCGCTGCCCTGGATGGCGGTGTTGATCGCCAACGATCGGCCGCCGCGCAGCGCCGACGAGCCCCGCCGTTTCGACGCTGCCCGCCAGCACAACCGCCTGTTCCCCAGGGCGGAACGTCCGGCGCTGGAGGCCCCCCGAGACCCGCAGCCGGAGTGGCCGACGGGGTTTCGCGATGGAATCGATCACGGCTAGTCGCCGTTTCTCCTGAAGGTGCCGCGGCCGACGGACTTCTCAGGACATTCTCAGGTCTGTGGCACATTTCTGCACGTCAAGACGTGTGAGATGCGGGGTCGTTGGGAACTCTCAAAGCTGATCTGTCGTTGAACTCGATGACAGAACAAAGCCGAACGGGAGGTCGCTATGGCGAACGCCAGCACGAGCAGATTTGACGGCGATCTGGATGCTCAAAGCCCCGCAGCGGACCTAGTGCGCGTATATCTGAACGGAATCGGGAAGACGGCACTTCTCAATGCGGCCGGCGAGGTCGAACTCGCCAAGCGCATCGAAGCCGGGCTTTATGCCGAACACCTGCTCGCAACGCGTAAGCGCCTCGGGGAGAACCGTAAACGCGATCTGCAGGCCGTGGTGCGCGATGGTCAGGCGGCGCGCCGTCACCTGCTGGAGGCGAACCTGCGCCTGGTGGTGTCGCTGGCCAAGCGATACACCGGTCGCGGTATGCCGCTGCTGGACCTCATCCAGGAGGGCAACCTCGGATTGATCCGCGCGATGGAGAAGTTCGATTACACAAAGGGATTCAAGTTCTCGACCTACGCGACGTGGTGGATCCGTCAGGCCATCACCCGCGGCATGGCCGACCAGAGCCGCACAATCCGGCTGCCGGTCCATCTGGTGGAGCAGGTCAACAAGCTGGCGCGGATCAAGCGCGAGATGCACCAGAACCTGGGACGCGAGGCCACCGACGAGGAGCTGGCCGCCGAGTCCGGCATTCCGGTCGAAAAGATCAACGACCTGCTCGAGCACAGCCGCGACCCGGTAAGCCTGGACATGCCGGTCGGCTCCGAGGAAGAAGCCCCGCTGGGCGATTTCATCGAGGACGCCGAAGCGATGTCGGCCGAGAACGCGGTGATCGCCGAGCTGCTGCACACCGACATCCGCAGCGTGCTGGCCACCCTGGACGAGCGTGAGCACCAGGTGATCCGGTTGCGCTTCGGCCTGGACGACGGCCAGCCGCGCACGCTGGACCAGATCGGCAAGCTGTTCGGCCTGTCCCGCGAGCGGGTCCGCCAAATCGAGCGGGACGTAATGTCGAAACTGCGCAACGGGGAGCGCGCCGACAGGCTACGGTCGTACGCGAGTTAAGGCCTCACCCCCAAGCTAGGTAGCAGACAGTATGCCCGCCGCGCCAGCGGCGGGCATACTGCTTGTCGCCGACGCGTTACAACCATTCGCGCAGCTGGGCAAGTAGACTCAGCGTCGACGGAGGGTGCTGAATGAACGACCTGGTTGACACCACCGAGATGTACCTGCGGACCATCTACGACCTCGAAGAAGAGGGCGTGACGCCGCTGCGTGCCCGAATCGCCGAACGCCTCGATCAGAGCGGGCCGACTGTCAGCCAAACCGTGTCGCGCATGGAGCGGGACGGTTTACTCCACGTGGCCGGTGACCGCCACCTCGAGCTCACCGACAAGGGCCGCGCGCTGGCCATTTCCGTGATGCGCAAGCACCGCCTCGCCGAACGCTTGCTGGTCGACGTGATCGGCCTGCCGTGGGAAGAGGTCCACGCCGAGGCGTGCCGCTGGGAACACGTGATGAGCGAGGACGTCGAGCGGCGCCTGGTGAAGGTCCTCAACAACCCGACCACCTCGCCCTTCGGCAACCCGATCCCCGGGCTGCTGGACCTCGGCGTGGGTCCCGAGTCCTGGTCCGAAGACGGTCCCCTGGTCCGGCTGACCGAGTTGCCACCCGGCGCGCCGGTGGCCGTGGTGGTGCGCCAGCTCACCGAACATGTGCAGGGCGACATCGACCTGATCTCACGCCTGAAGGACGCCGGCGTCGTCCCCAACGCCCGCGTCACCGTCGAGACCGGCACCGCCGGGGTGACCATCGTCATTCCCGGCCACGAGAACGTCACCCTGCCGCACGAGATGGCGCACGCGGTCAAGGTCGAGAAGGTCTGACCCGGGCTGTCCGTGCCCCCTACCCGGCCCTGCGGCCGAACGGCCGGCGCGGCGGTAGCTGCACGCCGAACTGCTTGGCCAAGCGGTAGCCGGTGAGCGCCAGGTCCCTGATGTCCTCGGGCCGCAGGCCCGATTGCAAGGCGGTGTCCAGCATGCCGGCCATCCGATGGTCGGGCTCGCAGCGCAGCGCCTCCTGCAGCGACACCCCGGCGAGCGGGCCGTCGCCGCGCGCATAGGCGCTGAACGCCATCAAGACCAGCGCCTCGACCCGCCACGGCGAGGGCAACCTGCGCGCCAGCAGCGCCCACAACGACTCGACTTCGCCGGCGCTCTCGCCGACGGCGAGGGCATACAGGATGTCGCGCACCTGCGCGTCGCTGAGCGCGCAGCCCAGCGTCGCCAATTCGGTGTCGGACGGCGATTCCCCGGCCGCAACCCGGCTGGCGACGGACATCGCCGTCTCAACGTCGGCACGGGTGCAGCGAATCGGATGCGCACGATGCGCCGCCCTGCGCCGGGTGGCCTGGCGCCTGATTACACCGGCCAGCGCGTCGCTGCGCGCCTGATCGTCGGGCGTGACGACCGCCTGCAGGTCGGCACGCCGCGGATAGAGCCGCCTGCCTTCGAGCACCGCCGCGGCCGCCAGCGGCGAGGACGCGGGATCGTCGACCAGGCCGCTCGACCCGCAGCCCTCGGCGCAATGCCAGTGGCCGCCGAGGGCCACCTGGTCGACCAGATGCGTGGCCCACAGCTCGACGTTGTGCTGCGACAGGGCTTTTGCGAGCGCCACCGACAGCTGCCGGTATTCCTCGTTGCAGCTTGGGCAGTAGGCCCCGTCCGCGTCGACGATGACCGCGATCACGGCCTCGGGGGCCGCCGCGGCGGCGACCTCCGCCAGGTGCTCCACCCGGTCGGCAAGTTCCTCGGAGAGGTCCACACGCATCACCGAGCCGAGTTTCCCGTCGCCCAAAGACACTAATATCAATGAGTTTTCGGGTACGAAGCCGAGAACGGCCGGCAGCGCGGCGATGAGTGCGCCGGGGCGTAAAAGTTCGAAGTCTTCTCGATGCGTCGTCATGAGCACCCACGCTGACGGCCGCCACCGTCAACCGGTGCGCACGTCCACGGGCCCGGTAGCGGACCTGTGGATGAACCCAGCACTGTGCGTTGCGCTGCCTTACTGTTTAAGCCATGAGTTCGGCGCAGGAGTACGACATGGTCGTCATCGGGTCCGGGCCCGGCGGACAGAAGGCCGCCATCGCGTCGGCCAAGCTCGGTAAGTCGGTCGCCGTCGTCGAACGCGGCCAAATGCTCGGCGGTGTGTGCGTCCAGACCGGCACCATCCCGTCAAAGACGTTGCGTGAGGCGGTCCTGTACCTCACCGGGATGAGCCAGCGCGAACTCTACGGCGCGAGCTATCGCGTCAAGGAGAAGATCACCCCGGCCGACCTGCTGGCCCGCACCCAGCACGTGATCGGCAAGGAAGTCGACGTGGTGCGCAACCAGCTGATGCGCAACCGCATCGACCTGCTGATCGGCCACGGGCGTTTCGTCGACCCGCACACCATCGAGGTCGAGGACCCGTCGCGGCGCGAAAAGATAACGATCACCGGCAATTACGTCGTCATCGCCACCGGTACCCGGCCGGCGCGGCCGTCCGGCGTCGAGTTCGATGAACACCGGGTGCTCGACTCGGACGGGATCCTCGACCTCAAGTCGTTGCCCGCGTCGATGGTGGTGGTCGGCGCCGGCGTCATCGGCATCGAGTACGCCTCGATGTTCGCCGCACTGGGCACCAAGGTCACCGTGGTGGAGAAGCGCGCCGACATGCTCGACTTCTGCGACCCTGAGGTGGTCGAGGCGCTGAAGTTCCACCTGCGCGACCTGGCGGTGACGTTCCGGTTCGGCGAGGAGGTGACCGCGGTCGACGTCGGATCGGCGGGCACCGTGACCACCCTGGCCAGCGGCAAACAGATTCCGGCGGAGACGGTGATGTATTCGGCCGGGCGGCAAGGCCAGACCGACCATCTCGACCTGCACAACGCCGAGCTGGAGTCCGACAACCGCGGGCGGATCTTCGTCGACGACAACTTCCAGACCAAGGTGCCGCATATCTATGCGGTCGGCGACGTGATCGGCTTCCCCGCGTTGGCCGCGACGTCGATGGAACAGGGACGCCTGGCCGCCTATCACGCGTTCGGCGAAGCGTCCGACGGCATCACCGAGCTGCAACCCATCGGCATCTACTCGATTCCGGAGGTCTCCTACGTCGGCGCCACCGAGGTGGAGCTGACGAAGGACTCCGTCCCCTACGAGGTGGGCGTGGCCCGGTACCGGGAGCTGGCCCGCGGGCAGATCGCCGGCGATTCCTACGGGATGCTCAAACTGCTGGTGTCCACCGAGGACCTCAAGCTGCTCGGCGTGCACATCTTCGGCACCAGCGCCACAGAGATGGTGCACATCGGGCAGGCCGTGATGGGCTGCGGCGGCACCGTGGAATACCTGGTGGACGCGGTGTTCAACTACCCGACGTTCTCCGAGGCCTACAAGGTGGCGGCGCTCGACGTGATGAACAAGGTTCGGGCGCTCAACCAGTTCCGGCACTGAACCGCCGGGCTGGCGATCGGCACTAACAGGCGTCGGAAAGGTCGTTCGGGACGGGATCGCCGGGCCCCCCGGCCTCGGCGCGGGCCAAGAGTTCCGCGGTTTGTGCGTCGAACGGCGCCGAGTACGACATGTTCGCGGCGCAGCCGCCCCGCTCGAGACCGCCGATCACCCCGATGAGTGTGGTGCCGCTGACCCAGGGCGCACCGCTGGTGCCGTCCACCAGCCCCTCACACGCCAAGGAGGGGAACCCGGTGTCGGTGACCGACGTGCTGGCCTGGCATCCGATGGGCGAGCCGCCCACGCCTGCCGGGTATCCCAGCACGGTGACGCGGCTGCCCGGCGGAGGAGTCACTCCCAGTGTCAGCGCCAGGCCGGCCCGGGACTCGACGGGAGCGCCGGCCTCGTTGCTGACCCGCGCGATCGCGTAGTCGGCGTGCGGGTCCTTGCTCGCCGTCCAGCGTGGATCGAGGTAGACCGCGTCGGCCTTCCACACATCGGCCGGACCGGGTGCGGCGTCGCCGGCGAAACCGGGAACGAAGGTGATCAGCGAGGCTCCGGCCAGGCAATGCGCGGCGGTCATCATCAGGTTGCCGCCCGTCGAATGCACCACCGAACCGGTGCACACGTGCAGCGGGCCACCGTCGATGAAAATCGCCCCGATGCGCCGATCCGGCTCGACCGGACCCGCGATGGCCTTCTGCTCGGGCTGGCTGAGCCGCTGCACCGGCCCGCCGACGCGCGGGGCGGACACCGGAGCACCCGAAACATGCTCGACGGGACGGTGACACGACGTCAACGACGTCGCCACCCCCACCACCGAGCAGAGCATCAGGATCCGAATGCGCATCGCCTTCATCATGCCTGACCGGTCGGCGGCAGGCCGACTCCCACACATGACGGTGCGCCAACGGGCGTGCGGGCGACCCCCAGGATGTGGTTTGCGGATTACGAGTGAGAATTGTCGCGTTCCAGCTAAGAGCGTGAACGCGAAGTTCGCTGATAGATGTTGGTGCCGCCCGATTCGGGGGACACTCGGTAGGGCACCCTGGAGAGAACTTCGAGAGGAGGCGATCGGAGATGGCTCACCATCAGGAGCCGGATGATCAGTACCAGCCAGGCCAGGCCGGAATGTACGAACTCGAGTTCCCGGCGCCGCAGTTGTCGACGTCCGACGGCCGCGGCCCCGTGCTGGTGCACGCCCTGGAGGGCTTTTCCGACGCCGGTCATGCCATCAAGCTCGCCGCCGCGCATCTGAAAGCGGTGCTGGACACCGAGCTGGTCGCATCCTTTGCGATCGATGAACTGCTGGACTACCGCTCGCGGCGGCCATTGATGACCTTCAAGACCGATCACTTCACCCACTACGAGGACCCCGAGCTGAGCCTGTACGCGATGCGCGACACGGTCGGCACGCCGTTCCTGCTGCTGGCCGGCATGGAACCGGATCTCAAGTGGGAGCGGTTCATCACCGCGGTGCGGCTGCTGGCCGAGCGCCTCGGCGTGCGCCAGACCATCGGCCTGGGCACGGTCCCGATGGCGGTGCCGCACACCCGGCCCACCACGATGACCGCACACTCGAACAACCCGGAGTTGATCGCCAATTTCCAGCCGTGGATCTCCGAGATCCAGGTCCCGGGCAGCGCGTCCAACCTGCTGGAATACCGGATGGGCCAGCACGGTCATGAGGTCGTCGGCTATACCGTGCATGTCCCCCACTACCTCACGCAGACCGACTACCCGGCCGCCGCGCAGGCTTTGCTCGAGCAGGTCGCCAAGACCGCGTCGCTGGAGCTGCCTCTGACCGCGTTAACCGAAGCGGCCGAGGTGATTCGGGCGAAGATCGACGAGCAGGTGGAAGCTAGCGCGGAGGTCGCCCAAGTGGTGGCCGCGCTGGAGCGCCAGTACGATGCCTTCATCGACGCTCAGGAGAACAGATCGTTACTAGCTCGCGACGAGGATCTGCCTAGCGGCGATGAGCTAGGCGCAGAGTTCGAGCGATTTCTGGCCCAGCAGGCGGAGAAGAAGTACGACGACGACGACAAGCCCTGACCCACTCACGTGACGCCCTAGCCGGACCGCCCTCAGCCCGGCCCGACACCAAGGTTGGCGATATGACCGAGCGGAAGCGCAAACCTACGCTCCGCCCGGTGCGTGAAGTGACCGCACCCAAACTCGAGTTCCGCACCATCCACGGTTACAAGCGGGCCTACCGCATCGCCGGTTCCGGGCCGGCGATACTGCTGATCCACGGCATCGGCGACAATTCCACCACCTGGAATACCGTGCAGGCCAAGCTCGCCCAGCGTTTCACGGTGATCGCGCCCGATCTGCTCGGCCACGGGCAATCCGACAAGCCGCGCGCCGACTACTCGATCGCGGCGTATGCGAACGGGATGCGTGACCTGCTCAGCGTGCTCGACATCGAGCGGGTCACCATCGTCGGTCACTCGCTGGGTGGCGGTGTGGCTATGCAATTCGCCTACCAATTCCCGCATCTGGTGGAACGGCTGATCCTGGTCGGCGCCGGAGGCGTGACCAAGGACGTCAACTTCGTGCTGCGCTGGGCCTCGCTGCCGATGGGCAGCGAGGCGATCGCCCTGCTGCGCTTGCCGCTGGTGCTGCCGGCGGTCCAGATGATGGGACGTGTCCTGGGTGTGGCGCTGGGCAGCACCGGGCTGGGCCGCGATCTGCCCAACGTGCTGCGCATCCTCGACGACCTGCCCGAGCCGACGGCGTCGGCGGCTTTCAGCCGGACGCTGCGCGCGGTGGTGGATTGGCGCGGGCAGATCGTCACCATGCTGGACCGATGTTATTTGACCGAAGCCATCCCGGTGCAGATCATCTGGGGCACAAGGGATGTGGTGGTTCCCGTTCGGCACGCTTGGATGGCGCATGCCGCGATGCCGGGCTCCCGCCTCGAAATCTTCGAAGGCTCCGGGCATTTTCCCTTCCACGACGACCCGGCCCGCTTCATCGACGTCGTCGAGCGCTTCATCGATTCCACCGATCCCGCCGAGTACGACCAGGCCAGTCTTCGCGAACTGCTCCGCACCGGCGGCGGCGAGCAGGCCGTCTCCGGTTCCGCTCCCACGCGTGTCGCCGTGCTGAACGCCATGGGCTCCGACGAACGCAGCGCCACCTGATCGCCTCGATCGGTGCGGCCCGACGCGGCGCCGTAAAGTCGGCTCATGGGGATCGGCGTGACGGTGCTGCGGGTGTTCACCGATGCGGACGGCCACTTCGGTAATCCGCTGGGCGTGGTGGACGCCGCCCAGGTCGAGCCCGAGCACCGACAGCGGCTGGCAGCCCAATTGGGCTACAGCGAGACGGTTTTCGTGGACATCCCGGCCCCCGGCTCCGCCAGCGCGCACGCCACCATCTACACGCCGCGAACCGAACTGCCGTTCGCCGGCCACCCGACCGTCGGCGCGACATGGTGGCTGCGCGAGAACGGTTCGCCGATCAACACCCTGCGGGTGCGGGCCGGGATCTTGCAGGTGGGTTACGACGGCGACCGCGCCAGCATCAACGCCCGCGCGGAATGGGCGCCCGACTTCGCCCTGCACGAATTCCCCTCAGCCGACCAGGTTCTCGCGGCCGATGAGGCGGACTATCCCGACGACACCGCGCACTACCTGTGGGCCTGGACCGACCGGGCGGCCGGATGGCTGCGGGCGCGCATGTTCGCCGCCAACCTCGGTGTGGCCGAGGACGAGGCGACCGGGTCGGCGGCGATGCGGATCACCGACTACCTGAGCCAGAGCCTGCGGATCACCCAGGGCAAGGGCTCCGTGATCGACACCAGGTGGAGCGCCGAGGGCTGGGTGCGGGTGACCGGGCGGGTCGTCAATGACGGTGTGCGACAGATCGATTGACGACGGCCTAACTCGGACCTCAGCGCTGCCGGTGTAACACCGCCCCGAGGTGGTCCTGCAGCGGTTGCCCGACCGCGCCCATCTGCACCGTGTAGGAGAGTTCGTCGCCGTCGATGCGGAATGAACGGCCGAGCGCGGTCACCTCCTTGGCGCTGGGTGTCAGCCCCACCGACGTGGTCGACATCTGCATTTCGATGAGGTCACCGGTGACCGAGTAGGTGCCGACCTCGATTTCGGTGATGCCGCTGGGATGCGCCAGCACCAATTCGATGTGACCTGGTTGCGGCACCCGAATATAGCCGGTTTCGGCGTGCAACGGCTTCCCGTCGGCAACCGCCCTGGTTTTCTGTCCGTAGACGAGAAACGGCTTACCGACGTGGGCGAACACGACTTCTTCGAGATAGTCGAAGGGCGGGATCGTCGGGTATTTACCCGCACCCTGGCCGGACCAGGTCCCAAGGAGCGGGGCAAGCGCCGCGAGGTCGGGGTGCAAGTCCGTGGGCATGAAAGCGAGCCTAGCCCGGCGAGGTTGCGGGCAATCGGAGCCCGGCCCCGGTGTCAGCCCCGAGCTGCCACTCTGCGGTGATCCCGCATTGCCTGGATCTCGCGTTCGAAATCGTCCGCGGACTCGAACGACCGATAGACGGAGGCGAACCGCAAGTAGGCCACCTCGTCCAGGTCGCGTAGCGGCCCCAGAATGGCCAACCCGACCTCGTGACTGGGGATCTCCGGTGAGCCCGCCGCGCGCACGGTGTCTTCGACCTGCTGGGCCAGCAGGTTGAGCGCATCGTCATCGACCTGTCGCCCCTGGCAGGCCCGACGGACGCCGCTGACGACCTTCTCCCTGCTGAACGGCTCCGTGACGCCGCTGCGCTTGACCACCGCCAGGACCGCGGTCTCCACCGTGGTGAAACGCCGTCCGCACTCGGGACAGGATCGGCGACGCCGAATGGCCTGGCCTTCATCGGTTTCGCGGGAGTCGATCACCCGCGAGTCGGGATGGCGGCAGAACGGACAGTGCATGACCGCTCCTTCGTCGCGCCGACAAGATACCGCAGGACCTTGAGCGTACCCGCGCGCTGACCTGCACGGCTAACACATCCGTTTCGGCGCAACGCCACTCAGCCGACCGGAGCGATGAGGGTCTGGCCCGCCAGCAGGTTGGGCGAGTGTAGATCGTTGAGCTCGCGGATGCGATCGGCGACCTGGGGTGCCGGCGCGCCGGGCGCCACGCGGTGCGCGAAATCCTGGAGCGACTCCCCCGCGTCCACGCGGACGACGGCGAGCCGGTCGGGAACCTGGGTCGCCGAGTTCGTGGAGTCGCCGTTGAGCACCTGGCCGACGTTCGCGACGAGACCCAGCCACAGCGTGACCGCGCCGGCGGCCAGTGCCAGCCCGATGGTCGACGCCCAGGTGGTGGCGCGCCTGCGGTGCGGAGCGACGGACATTGCCACCCCGGTGCCGTAGTAGCGCGTGGCGGCGCCCGCGGGCCGCGACGGCGCGGGCCGGCGGGACCGGGCCAGCCCGTCCCGTCCGTAGCGAGGCCCCAGGACGGGTCCATTGATCGGGCGCCGAAGACTGCTGGTACGCGGCGCGGGCGTGTGGATGACTGTCATCTTCGTTCCTCCGGTCAACTAGCTCTCGCTCGTGTGTTCGACACTAATCGCTTGTATGTTCGAAACCGAACATTTGAGCGAAGCGTGTCGCACGAGCAAACGCTAGATCACACCACCGACAAGTTCGTCGGCCTCTACCACTGTCACGAGCACTCAAATACCCGATATCCCGAAGAGTTACACATCTGTAATTCGTCCGGCTTCGCGCTTGTTTTGCGCCGACGCGAACCGCCGCGACACGCCACTCGAACACATGTTTGATTCTTGTCCTCGGTGCGGCTACATTCGGTGCCATGGGCGACAGCAACGACGTTTCATCGGCCGGTCCCGAGGGTCGGCTGCACTCCGTGGATTCCTCGCTGACCGAACGGCAGCGCACCATTCTGAATGTCATCCGCGCCTCGGTCACCAGCCGCGGCTACCCGCCGAGCATCCGGGAGATCGGCGATGCCGTCGGTCTGACGTCGACGTCATCGGTGGCGCACCAGCTTCGCACCCTGGAGCGCAAGGGTTACCTGCGCCGCGACCCCAACCGCCCGCGGGCCGTCGACGTCCGCGGGGCCGACGACGACGTGGCGGCCCCCACCACCGAAGTGGCCGGTTCGGACGCCCTACCGGAACCCACGTTCGTCCCGGTGCTCGGGCGCATCGCGGCCGGCGGACCCATCCTGGCCGAAGAGGCCGTCGAAGACGTCTTTCCCCTGCCGCGCGAATTGGTCGGTGAGGGCACGCTTTTCCTGCTCAAGGTCGTCGGTGATTCGATGGTCGATGCCGCGATCTGCGACGGCGACTGGGTGGTGGTCCGTCAGCAGAACGTCGCCGACAACGGTGACATCGTCGCGGCGATGCTCGACGGCGAGGCCACGGTCAAGACGTTCAAACGCGCCGGCGGTCAGGTGTGGCTGATGCCGCACAACCCGGCGTTCGATCCCATCCCGGGCAACGACGCCAGCGTGCTGGGCAAGGTCGTCACCGTCATCCGCAAGGTCTGACGCGCGCCCGGCCTCGGTCAGTCAGCCCGGGTGAAGCCGTTGGCCTGAGCGACTTCTTCGCTCGACAACCAGAGCTCGGCGAGCGTGTCCTGATACAGGTCGCTACCCGGCATGTAGTACAAGCCGTAGCGAGCGCTGGCCTTGACGGGGTATCCGTCGGGCGCCTGGTACGGATCATCGAGCGGCAGGTGGATCGTGGGTCGCCCGTCCGGGGCCGCCAGGCCGTTTTCCGAGGCGTCATCGGCGGCGTGCCGACCGCTTCGCGCCGGAGGCCCGGCCGCGACCGCATCGGCGACCGCGGCGGCTCCCACCGCCGTGTCCGTCATGTCGGCCTCCGTCGCGGTGTCCGCTTCGGGTTCGACGTCCGGTTCCGGCGCCGCGAGGTCGAGGTATTCGTCTTCTGGCTCAGCGGTTTCCAGGAGGCCTTCCGCCGCGTCGCCCTCCGGCGGGATGCCGGAAACGGCGACGTCGGGGTACTCGTCTTCCGGATACGCCTCCTGCGGATAACCCGCATCGGGGCCGTCGGCGTCGACGTAGGCGGCGTCGTCCGCCGCCTCGGGCTCGGCGACCTCGGGGACGCCGTCGGTGTAGTCGGCGTAGTCGGCCCCCGCCTCGGCATACTCGTCCTCCGACAGCATCTCCGCGGAGACGACCGGGATCGAGTCGGTATCGACGGCGTCGGGGTCTTCCTCCTCGTGGAACCGATAGTCGCTATCGGCAGGAGCCTGACGTTGCCAGCTGACCCGCCCGGCGTCCGGTTCCGGCTCCGGTTGATGCGTCGCGCCGAGCCCGAACGGGTCGGCGCCGACGTCGGCATCGTCGTGGCCCCAGCGCTCGTCGGCGTCGTAGCCGAGGTTCCCCCCGCGACCGGGCGCGTAGGCCGCCGCCTCCTCGTGCGCAGGCCGGCGCCGCCCACCGAACAGCACCCACGCCATCAGCACGAGCAGCGCCAGCACCGGAATGGCGACCACCAGCCACCACCAGTGCCAGGAGGACTTCTTCGGGTGCGCCGGCAGGGCCGAATTGCTCGGCTGGTCCTGACCCGACACCTGCAGCCCGGACAGCAGCGGCGCCAGGTTGGACGGATCGGTGCTGAACGTGTTCTTCGCCCGGTTCCACGAAATCTTGCCGCCGGTGAACTGCTGGGAGATCACGTCGCCGTTGACGGCCTGGTCGCCGACCGGGGCGCCGAGCTTGCCCGCCGGAGCGCGCAGTTTGTCCCACGCCACCTTCATCGCCCCACGCACGACGAAGGCGCCGTGGTCGGGCGTCCAGAAGATGACCGGCTTGTCGGCAGCGGAGAAGGTGGCGACGCGGCTGGCACGCCCGATGTTGCCGTCGGTTTCGTTGGCGGTCGGGAATCCCAGGTCGCTGCCGACCGGTCCCCCCAGCGACTCGTATTTGGCCAGGATGTCGCTCTCGACCGCATTCGCGCCGGTGGCCGGGGTGAAGAACACCTTGCCGCCGGCAAAGTTCTGGGCGATTCCGTCGCCGCCGATCGGATACTGCCCGCCCTGCTTGGCGCCCAGGGGTCCGGTGGGACCGCCCGCCGCGCGCCAGGCGGTGTTGATCGCCGCGGTGGGATCGATCGCCACCTGCAGGCCCTTGAGTTGGTCGGCCAGCGCCGGCGGTTCGGTGGTGAACTGCTTGGTCTGCCTGTTCCACGAGACCTGGCCGCCGCTGAATTTCTGTGAGGACACCTCGCTGCTGTAGGTCTCGTCGCCGACCGGCACACCGAGCACCCCGCCCGAGCTGCCCAGCTTGTCCCAGGCGGCGTTCAGGGCGCCGCGCACCACGTGTGCGCCGTGCTCGGGCGTCCAGAAGATCACCGGCTTGTCGCTGGCGGAGAAGGTGATCACCCGGCTGTCCGGACCGGCGAGACCCGGAACTTCGTCGATCGCCGGGAAGCCCAGATCGCTGCCGGCCGGCCCGCCCAGCGACTCGTACTTGTCCAGGACAGGCCCGTAGGCGAATCTGGCCCCGGTGGCCGGGGTGAAGAACATCTTGCCGCCGTCGAAGTCCAGGGCGAAACCGTCCCCGACGGGGTACACGTCGCCCTTGCGGGCGCCCAATGGCGAGGTGTCGCCGCCGGCCTTGTCCCACGCGGCCATGATCGCCGCCTCGGCGTCGCCTATCGGACTCGCTACCGCGGTGGGGGCCAACAAGACCGCGGCCAGCGCCGTGGTCGTCAAGCTGACCAGCGCGCTTCCGATCAGCCTGCGCATGTGACCTCTCTGCACCTTCACCAAGCCTCCCAGCCGGCGGACATGGCTCTTTTAGCGGCGATGCCCTTATCTGCATAACCGGCGAGCGGGCGGTACTCGCGCCGGAAATGGACCCGCGCACGATCAGCCTTATCGTCGGGCTCGCATAACTTTGCTCCAAGCAACAAGAAATGCGAAGTCAAATCACGAATTTTACAAAAACGGATACCACACCGATGTCGAAATGATGCCTGCCCATGGCCCAATCGCGATCCGCCGTGCCACCGTTCGCGCGGTGTAGCGGATATCGCACGGGAGGGCGGCGGGAACGCACGATCGAGCGACGACGCCGGACTGCCGACTCGCACACCAGAATTGCGCGGCGCGCCTGAGCCGACGGCGCGATCGCGGGGCTGACTATGCGCGATGCCGCGGTCGGCGCACCGGAAACACATGCGCCGACGGTACGTGAGCCGGTGGTGCATTCACGGTCCGCCCCCCACACCCGCACCACGCGCATCGGTCGGTTTGTCGCTCACGGCAATAGGACCGTGCGAGACAACTCCCGAATGTCGGTCGCGTCCAGCGATTCGCGGATATTGCTGCCCCGATATCGCCCGCGGGTGGGAGGCCGCTATCCAGAAAACGAAACGCTAGACGCCGAGGCTGCGTCCGATGATTTCCTTCATGATCTCGGTCGTGCCGCCGTAGATCGTTTGCACCCGGGCGTCCAAAAAGGCACGGGCAACCGGATATTCACGCATGTAGCCGTAACCGCCGTGCAGTTGCAGGCAGCGGTCGATCAGCTGCACCTGCTTTTCGGTGCAGTACCACTTGGCCATTGCGGCCTGCTCCGCCGTCAGCTTGTGATCCAGGTGCAGGCGGACGAACTCGTCGACCATCATGCGGACCACGGTCGCCTCCGTCGCCAGCTCGGCCAGCACGAAGCGGCTGTTCTGGAAGCTGCCGATCGGCTTGCCAAATGCCTTGCGCTCCTTGGTGTATTGCAGGGTCTGCTCGAGCACCTGCTCCATGGCCGCGGCGGCCATGATGGCGATCGAGATGCGTTCCTGCGGCAGATTCTGCATGAGGTAGATGAATCCCATGCCCTCCTTGCCCAGCAGGTTTTCGGCCGGCACGTGCACGTCGGTGAACGACAGCTCGGCGGTGTCCTGGGCGTCGAGCCCGATCTTGTCCAAGTGGCGCCCGCGCTCGAAGCCCTCCATGCCACGCTCGACGGCGAGCAGCGAGAAACCCTGAGAGCCCTTTTCCGGGTCGGTCTGCGCGACCACGAGCACCAGGTCGGAGTTGATTCCGTTGGTGATGAACGTCTTTGAGCCGTTGAGCACGTAGTGGTCGCCCTGCTTGACGGCACGGGTCTTGATGCCCTGCAGGTCGCTACCCGTTCCCGGCTCGGTCATCGCGATCGCCGTAATCAGCTCTCCGGTGCAGAATTTCGGCAGCCAGCGCTGCTTCTGCTCTTCGGTGGCCAACGCCAACAGGTATGGCGCGACGATGTCGTTGTGCAGGCCGAATCCGATGCCGCTGTAGCGGCCGGCGGTGGTCTCCTCGGTGATGATCGCGTTGTACCGGAAGTCGGGGTTGCCGCCGCCGCCGTACTCTTCGGGCACCGCCATGCCGAGGAAGCCCTGCTTGCCGGCCTCGAGCCACACCCCGCGGTCGACGATCTTCTCTTTCTCCCACTCGTCGTGGTAGGGCGCGACGTGGCGCTCGAGGAAGCCCCGGTAGGACTCACGGAACAGGTCATGCTCTGACTCGAAAAGAGTGCGCTGATATTTGATGGCGCTGCTCATGGAAGACCTCCGGCGACTGGGAATACTGCAGCCCAAGATATACCAACCGGACGGTTGGTCGGCAGCCGGCGGGGCGCTAGCGGCCGTTGGCCGGCGGCCCGAGCTGCCGCGACACTGCAACTAGGCACAAGACACGCCGATGCGAGGGTGCGTGGTTGCAGTCTCGACGCACTAGCACGCGTTCAGCGCGCGGCGAACTCGCGCAGCCGGCCGGCCAGGGCCAGCGGAACCCGGGCCCGGATGCGGGTGCCCTCGGCGTTGTGCTCCTCCTGCTGGACGCGCCCATCGGCGTGCAGGCGAGCCACCAGGTCGCCGCGGTGGTACGGGATCACGACGTCGACGGGGGTGTCGGCGGGAACGGCGAGCTCGGCGATCCGGCGGCGCAGGGCGTCGATACCATCGCCGGTGCGTGCGGACACGAACATGGCACCGGGCAGCGCATGGCGGAGCTTGGCCAACGTCAAATCGCTTGCGGCGTCAACCTTGTTCACCACCACCAGCTCCTGCGGCACGGCACCGTCGTGGTCGGTCCCGTAATCGGCGACGACTTCGGAGACCACCTGGCGGACCGCGTTGATCTGTGCCAGCGGGTTGACGTCGGAGCCGTCGACGACGTGTACCAACAGATCGGCGTCGACGACCTCTTCCAGCGTGGAGCGAAAGGCTTCGACCAGCTGGGTGGGCAGATGCCGGACGAATCCGACGGTGTCGGTGAGCACGAACGGCCGGCCGTCATCGAACTCGGCGCGCCGGGTGGTGGGCTCCAGGGTGGCGAACAACGCGTCCTGGACCAGCACTCCGGCACCGGTCAGCGCGTTGAGCAGGCTCGACTTGCCGGCGTTGGTGTAGCCGACGATGGCGATCGCGGGCAGGTCGCTGTGCACCCGCCGGCTGCGCTGGGTGTCGCGGACCTGCTTCATGTCCTTGATCTCGCGGCGCAGCTTGGCCATGCGCTCGCGGATGCGCCGCCGGTCGGTCTCGATCTTGGTTTCACCGGGCCCGCGCAGGCCCACGCCTCCCCCGCTGCCGCCGGCACGGCCACCGGCCTGCCGCGACATCGATTCACCCCAGCCGCGCAGCCGCGGCAGCATGTATTCCATCTGGGCCAGCGAGACCTGCGCCTTGCCTTCCCGGCTGGTGGCGTGCTGGGCGAAGATGTCGAGGATCAACGCGGTGCGGTCGATGACCTTGACCTTGACGGCCTTTTCCAGTGCGGTCAGCTGCGCCGGGGACAGTTCACCGTCGCAGATGACGGTGTCGGCGCCGGTCGCCAGCACCACGTCGCGCAGTTCGGCGGCCTTGCCCGAACCGATGTACGTCGACGGGTCGGGTTTGTCCCGGCGCTGGATCAACCCCTCGAGCACCTCGGAGCCGGCGGTTTCGGCCAGGGCGGCGAGCTCGGCCATGCTGGCCTCGCTGTCCGCGGCGGTGCCGTCGGTCCACACGCCCACCAGGACGACCCGCTCGAGCCGAAGCTGGCGGTATTCGACTTCGGAGACGTCGGTGAGTTCGGTCGACAGGCCGGCGACGCGGCGCAGCGCCGACCGATCTTCGAGGGCGAGTTCGCCCGTGCTGGGCTCCGGGACGACCGAAGCGTGATCGCGAAATTCAGGTTCTGTCATAGGCAATACACGATGATGCACGCGAAACCGGTGTCACGCACCTGATTTAACGCTGCTGTTCGCGCCACCATTCCTCGCTGAGCTCTCCTTGGGCTACCAGTACGGACGGTCCGCGCAGGAAGCTGGTGGCGTCGGTGACGGTGACGACGACCTCGCCGCCGGGCACGCGAACGGTCAGGGCGCCGGTGGCCGCGCCGGCACCGGCCAGCGCGGCGACAGCGGCCGCGACCGTTCCGGTGCCGCACGAGCGCGTTTCGCCCACGCCCCGCTCGTGCACCCGCATGTGCACGGCCCCATCGGCCGGTGCGGTCAGGATCTCGACGTTCACCCCGTCCGGGAATTGGGCGGGATCGAAACTCACCGGCGCGGCGACGTCCAGCACCGCCAGCACCTCGGGAGTCAGTTCCGGGTCCACGCAGGCCAGGTGCGGGTTGCCCACATCGACCGCCAGGCCCGAGAACCGCCGGCCGCCGACGACCGCCTCGCCCGGGCCGAGCGTATTGGCCTTGCCCATGTCGACGCTGACATCGGCGGTGGTCGCATCGACGCGATGCACCGCGACCGGCCGCGGGCCGGCCAGCGACCCGACCACGAATTCGTCGCGGGACTCCATGCCGCTGGCGCGCAGGTAGTGCGCGAAGACCCGCACGCCGTTGCCGCACATCTGGGCGACCGACCCGTCGGCGTTGCGGTAGTCCATGTACCAGTCACCGGCGGCCACCCCGTCGGGCATCCGGTCGAGCACGCCGGCCGACAGCGCCGCGCCCGCGGTGGTGACCCGCAGCACCCCGTCGGCCCCGAGCCCGCGGCGCCGGTCGCAGAGCGCGGCCACCCGCGACTCGGTCAGGCTCAGCTCGGCCTGCGGGTCCGGCAGCACCACGAAGTCGTTCTGGGTGCCGTGGCCCTTCGCGAAATTCACCTGCTCAGGATACGTGGCGCCACACCCGCATGACGGCGTCGACGAGCCGGGCGGGATCGGCGGCATCCAGCCACTGCACGCGATGGTCCCGGCGAAACCACGACCGCTGCCGTCGCACGTAGCGTCGGGTGCCCACGAAGGTCTGCTCGCGGGCCTCGCCGAGTCGCTCCGGACCGCCTCCGGCGTCGAGGGCCGCGAGCACCTGCGCGTAGCCCAGCGCGCGCGAGGCGGTGACCCCGTCGCGCAATCCCCGGTCCAGCAGCGCGACCACCTCGCCGACCAGGCCCTGGTCGAACATCGCGTCGGTGCGCCGGGCCAGCCGCTCGTCGAGAAGTGATGTGTCGCAGTCCAGCCCGACGATGGCGGTGTCCCACCTGGGCGCGCCGATCTGCGGCGCGGACGCGGCGAACGGCTCACCGGTCAGTTCGACCACTTCCAGGGCCCGCACCGTGCGGCGAGCGTCGGTCGGCAGGATGGCCGCGGCCGCGGCGGGATCGCGGCGGGCCAGCTCGGCGTGCAGCTCGCCTACCCCGATCTCGGCGAGCCGCTGCTCCCAGCGCGCGCGCACCGCGGGATCGGTGGCGGGAAACGACCAATCGTCGAGCAGCGACTGGACGTAGAGCATGGAGCCGCCCACGATGATCGGCACCGCACCCCGGGCCGCGATCGCTTCGACGTCGTCGGCGGCGGCGCCCTGATAGCGGGCGACCGTCGCGGTCTCGGCGACGTCGAGGACGTCGAGCTGGTGATGCGGGATGCCGCGACGGGCGGCGACGGGCAGCTTGGCGGTGCCGATGTCCATGCCGCGGTAGAGCTGCATCGCGTCGGCGTTGACGATCTCGGCGCGGACGCCGAGCCGCTCGACCCGTTCCGCGAAGTCGAGGGCCAACTGCGACTTGCCGGTGCCGGTCGGGCCGATGATCGCGACGGGGCGCACGGCGGCCGTCACAGCTGCCAGGCGCCCGCGAAGTAGCCCACCCCATAGGGCGCTCCGCGGTACAGCTCCTTGGCCGATCGGGGTCCGGGATCGGCCAGCCCGGCCAGCACCTGAAACGCGACCCGCCCCAGGATCTGGCGCGGCAGCCGGCGCAGCGCGGCGATATCGCCGACGGCCAGCGCATCGTCCAGCGCCTCTTGCGCGTCGGCGTTGTCCGGGTCGTATCCGCCGGGGGCCGCCGGAGTCAGCGTGTTCGCGCCGTCGGCGACGACCAGCGCCCCGACCGGCTCGGCCAGCCGGTCTATTTCGGCCCGCAGAGCCGCGCCGAGGCGCAGTGCGGCGTCGGCTTCGCGATCCGCGCGATAGATCCGGACCTGCGCGCTGGCGTGCGGCTGGGCCCGTTCGCGCACCCAGCCGGCCAGCAGCGCGCAGACCGGAAACGCGACCGGTGGGGCGGTGTCGTCGGCCTGCGGGGAAAGCCGGACGCGTACGTCGGCGCCGAAACCCGCGAAGGTGCCCACCGCGTCGGGACCCAGCACGGCGTCCTGGGGCCCCACCCCTATCGCCACCCAGCGGTCGGGCAGCAGCGCGGCCGCAGCCAGCGTCGCCGCCTCCAGGTCGGCCACTTCGGCGGCGGCCGCCCCGGCGAGTTCGGGGACGAGGACAGGCGCCGAAGGGACGATCGCGATCGCGCTCAGCACGCCACCAAACTAACGTGACCGCGGCCGCGGTCCGGCATCAGTTCGGTTTGCCCGGGCTCCCGACGTCAGAGGCGAAAGCTGTCCGCCACTACCAGACGGTCGCTGCGAGGGCCGAAGTCGTCGTCTTCGGTCACCCCCCGGGCCGGTACTTCTCGCGGGGCACCACCTGACCCTTGCTCGGCGCGGTCGATGGTGGCGGCTTCGCCGCGGGCCAGGGCGATCGTGGCGATGAGGACCACCGCCACTGCGCCGACCAGCACGAAGGCCTTGGGACCGGTGGCATGCAGCGTCTCGTTCAGCACCAGCACGCCGAGCAGGCCGGCGACCACCGGCTTGGCCACCGTCATCGTCGGCAACGACGCGGTCAGCGCGCCGGCGCGGAACGCCGACTGCTGGAAGATCATCCCGGCCAGCGCCACCAACAGCCAGGGCACGAACTCCGGCGACGTGACCACGCGCAGCAGGCCGTGCTCGGACATCTCGACGATGCCCTTGGTCAGGACCGCGAACAACGCCAGCGACGAACCCGCCACCACCGCGAGCAGCATGGCCGCAAACGGGCTGCCGGCCCGCAGCCGCGCGGCCACCACGCAGGTCACCAGCAGCGGCACCATGACCAGGGCGACGATGAGCCAGATCCGCAGCGGCGCGCGCTGGTCACCGGCAGCCGGGTCGCCGACGATGATGACGACCGCCAATGCGGCGGCCAGGATCAGCGCCCACATCCATTCCCGCGGCTGCACCCGGTGGTGGGCGAGCCGCGCGTAGATGGGCAGTGCGAACAGAAGGGCCGTCACCTGCAGGGCGGTCACCAAGACGACCGACCCCCATGCCAGGGCCGCGGCCTGCAGGCTGTAGTTGGTGATCGCGGCCAGGCCACCCAGCCACCACCGGGTGTCGCGCAGCGACATGCGGAACAGTTCGAGGTGCCCGACCGGCTTGTCGGTGATCTCGTGCGCGGAGCGCTGACGGATCACGTCGCCGACCGCAGATGCCAGCGCCGCGCATAAGGCAAGTAACGCCGCGACATCAACTTTTGACATTGATCGATCCCTCCGCCCGACGGCCGTCCGACCCAGCTTTCCCCGTGGCCCAAGCAAATACACGCACAATTGGCGTTCAGTTCAACTACGAATCTATGACGTTGCACACGTTGCTAATAACGCCGCGGGTAACCGTTCAACTAATACTTCAGCAATCTATGTAACCCGTGGGATAACTCTAAGAGAGCTACACAGCTAGCTGTGAGCGCTGGCTGAGCCCCCTCGCAGCGCGCCGTCGGCCTGCCTCGTCGGGCCGGTCGGGAACGGCAAGGTGGCGGCACGTGCCAGAGCAAGCTGCTTGAATACTGTTAAGAACCTGTTGGGGGCCCCGGCCACGGGCATCCGGCAGACGCAGGAAAACGGTGCCGCTACGCGCGGCAGGCGCGCGGGACGCGGACCGCGCGGAAGGGTTGCGAAAGGGTAGTGACGAGCGCATGACGGCTGACGAGCCTCGCGACGATTCAGCTAGGCCGGTGCCCCGCCCGGGACCGCGCCCCGGTCCCCGGCCGACTCCGCGACCCAGCACCGCTCACCCGCTGGTGATGCCGCCGCCCAGCAATCCGCACCAGTTCGGACGCGTGGACGACGACGGCACGGTGTGGCTGATCAGCTCTGCCGGCGAGCGCATCGTCGGCTCCTGGCAGGCCGGCGACCGGGAGGCGGCGTTCGCCCACTTCGGCCGGCGCTTCGATGACCTGGCCACCGAGGTCACCCTGATGGAGGAGCGCCTGGCCTCCGGGAGCGGTGACGCGCGCAAGATCAAGGCGCACGCGGCCCAGCTGACGGAGGCGTTGCCGACGGCGGCCGTGCTGGGCGATGTCGACGCGCTGGCGGGCCGGCTGAGCGCCATCGTCGAACACGCCGAGGCGGCCGTCGCCGCGGACCGCTCCCGGCGCGAGGAGCATCGGGCCACCCAGACCGCTCGCAAGGAGGCGCTGGCCGCAGAGGCCGAGGAGTTGGCCGCCAACGCGACGCAGTGGAAGGCCGCGGGCGATCGGTTCCGCGCGATCCTCGACGAATGGAAGACGATCAGCGGGGTGGACCGCAAGGTCGACGACGCGCTGTGGAAGCGCTATTCCGCGGCCCGGGAGGCCTTCAACCGGAGGCGGGGATCGCACTTCGCCGAACTGGACCGGGAACGCTCGGGAATCCGCCAGGCCAAGGAACGGCTGTGTGAGCGGGCCGAAGCGCTGTCCGACTCGACAGACTGGACCGCGACCAGCGCCGAATTCCGCAAGCTGCTCACCGAGTGGAAGGCGGCCGGGCGGGCGACCCGGGAGGTCGACGATGCCCTGTGGCGGCGTTTCAAGGCCGCCCAGGACGTGTTCTTCACCGCGCGCAACGCGGTGACGGCGGAAAAGGACGCCGAGTTCCGCGCCAATGCGACCGCCAAGGAGGCGTTGCTGGCCGAGGCGGAGAAGCTGGACACCAGCAATCACGACGCCGCCCGCGCGGCGCTGCGCACGATCACCGAGAAGTGGGACGCGATCGGCAAAGTGCCGCGCGAGCGGTCCGCCGAGCTCGAGCGGCGGCTGCGCGCGGTCGAGAAGAAGGTGCGCGACGCGGGCGACGTCGGCTGGTCTGACCCGCAAGCTCAGGCTCGCGCCGAGCAATTCCAGGCCCGCGCCGAGCAATACGAACAGCAGGCGCAGAAGGCCGCGGCGGCGGGGCGGACCAAGGAGGCCGAAGAGGCCAAAGCCAACGCCGAGCAGTGGCGGCAGTGGGCGCAGGCGGCCGTCGAGGCGCTGACCCGCAAGCCCTAGTGGCGATCAGTCCCCTTTGTCGCCGGGCTCGTCGCGGGTCTGCGGCGCCGGGTTGTCCAGCCCGTCCAGCAGGGTGATCGACTGTTGCGCCGCCGCGACGCGGCGCCGCTGCTCCTCGGCGGCCAGCTGCACGATGGTGCGCGACCAGACCACGCGGGCCCAGTGGTAGATGAGCACGAGCACGGTCAGCCAGGCGACGATCAGGCCCCAGCCCGGCCCCGGGTGCCCCGCGGAGACGGTCTGCCGCGACCAGATCGCCAGCATGCCCGCGGCGCCCGCGATCGCGGTGCCCGCCAACGCAACCCAGGCCAGCGCCCAACGCCGCGTCACCAGGGCAAGCATCGAGAAGCCCACGCCGAACACCAGGGCCAGCCAGGCGAACACGCGCGACGGCAGGGCGACGGCGGCCACGCCGGCGTGGTGGCTACCGAACAGCACATCCCAACCGCGCACGTCACCGGTGTGCGGCAGGATGAAGGACGCCAACAGCACGAACACCAGGATCGACACGAAGAAGGCGCGAGGGCCCGGGTCGAATCCGCGCGCCACCCGGCGCTCGGCGGCCTCGATCTCGGTCCGCAGGGCGTCGAGCTGTGCGTCGTTGTTGATTTCTTTTCTCATAGTGCACATCCAAGGGGTTCGGGCGGGCCGGCGGGCGGCCCGACGGCGGGCATGCCGAGGCCGATGCCGCCCGGGCGCTGCCCGGCCGCCTGCGCATCACTCGCCCGGGTGCGGCGATGCGTGACGATGCCCGCGTCGGCGATGAGGTGGTGCGGTGCGGCGTCGGTGATCACCGTGGTGATGATGTCGCCGGGCCGCACCGGGGTGTCGGCGGGCGCGCCGACGGCTTCCCCGACCGCAAAGTGCACCAACCGGCCGTCGCGGGCCCGCCCGGTCATCCGCGCGGTGCGGCTGTCCTTGCGCCCTTCGCCCGTGGCGACCAGCAGTTCGACGGTCTGCCCGATGAGGGCCTGGTTACCCTCCAGCGAGATCGCCTCCTGCAACGCGATCAGCCGGTCATAGCGTTCCTGCACAACGGCTTTCGGGATCTGCCCGTCCAGGTCGGCGGCCGGGGTGCCGGGCCGCTTGGAGTACTGGAAGGTGAACGCGGCCGAGAACCGGGCCCGGCGCACCACGTCGAGCGTGGCGGCGAAGTCCTCTTCGGTCTCTCCGGGAAAGCCGACGATCAGGTCGGTGGTGATGGCGGCGTGCGGCATGGCGGCCCGGACCCGGTCGATGATGCCCAGGTAGCGCTCGGCACGGTAGGACCGTCGCATCGCGCGCAGCACCCGATCGGATCCGGACTGCAGCGGCATGTGCAGGGCGGGGCAGACATTCGGCGTCTGCGCCATGGCCTCGATGACGTCGTCGGTGAATTCGGCCGGGTGCGGCGAGGTGAACCGCACCCGCTCCAGCCCGTCGATGTCGCCGCAGGCCCGCAGCAGGCGGGCGAAGGCGCCGCGGTCGCGGGGCAGGGCCGGGTCGGCGAAGGACACCCCGTAGGCGTTGACGTTCTGGCCCAGCAGCGTGACCTCGAGCACGCCGTCGTCGACCAGCGAGGCGACCTCGGCCAGGACGTCGTCCGGACTGCGGTCGACCTCCTTGCCCCGCAACGACGGGACGATGCAGAACGTGCAGCTGTTGTTGCACCCAACCGAGATGGAAACCCAAGCGGCGTAGGCGGATTCGCGCGCGCTGGGCAGGGAAGACGGAAATTGCTGCAGCGCCTCGGCGATTTCGACCTGGGCGACCTTGTTGTGTCGGGCGCGTTCCAGCAGCGTGGGCAGCGACCCGATGTTGTGGGTTCCGAAGATGACGTCGACCCAGGGCGCCTTGCGCAGCAACGCGTCCCGGTCTTTTTGGGCCAGGCAGCCGCCGACGGCGATCTGCATCTCGGGATTGCCGCGCTTGCGCGGAGCCAGATGGCTGAGGTTGCCGTACAGCTTGTTGTCGGCGTTCTCCCGCACCGCGCAGGTGTTGAACACCACCACGTCGGCGTCTCCAAAATCCGAGCCCTCGGCGGCGCGCCGATAGCCGGCCGCTTCCAGCAGGCCGGCCAACCGCTCCGAGTCGTGGACGTTCATCTGGCAGCCATAGGTGCGGACTTGGTAGGTGCGCGCGGACACGGCATCGGCCGGCGTGTGTGCGGTCCCGGCGTCCCGCGCCACCATCGAAGTCACCCGGCCATGGTACGGCGACGGGTTGGCGCGGGAGAAACCGCACGTCAAGGGCCTAGACCCGGCGGCGCTCCCGCTCGGCGGCCAACTCGGCGAAAACGACCTCGCATGCCAAGTTCTGGCTGTAACCACGGCGCGCCAGCATCCCCACCAGCCTGCGAGTCACCCGCGCGTCGTCGCCGTCCAGCGTCTCCCGGCGCAGCTTGGACCGCACCAGCTGCTCCGCCCGGTCCCGTTCGGCACCGGCATCGATCCCGGCCAGCACCGAGGTGATCACGTCGTCGCCGACGCCCTTGGTGTGCAACTCGGCGGCCAAGGCGCGCTTGCTCTTGCCGGCGTGCGCCCGGCGGGAATGCACCCACTGCTCGGCGAAGTCGGCGTCGTCGATCAAGCCGACGGAGGCCAACCGGTCGAGCACGCGCCCGCTGACGTCGTCGGGATAGCCACGTTTGGTCAGCTGGCCGTGCAGCTCGGCCCGGGTGCGCGCTCTCGCGGTGAGCAGGCGCAGGCACAGCGCCCGCGCCTGCTCCTCGCGGGAGGGCTCAGAAGTCGACGGGGGCGGGCAAGACGTCGTCATCGGTCACGACCGCGCCAATGCCGAGCTTTTCCTTGATCATCTTCTCGATCTCGTTGGCGACTTCGTCGTTTTCCTTCAGGAAGGTGCGGGCGTTCTCCTTGCCCTGGCCGAGCTGCTCGCCCTCGTAGGTGAACCAGGAACCGGACTTGCGGATGAAGCCCTGCTCCACACCCATGTCGATCAGCGAGCCCTCCCGGCTGATCCCCTGGCCGTAGAGGATGTCGAACTCGGCCTGCTTGAAGGGTGGCGCCACCTTGTTCTTGACGATCTTGACCCGGGTGCGGTTACCGACCGCGTTGGTGCCGTCCTTGAGCGTCTCGATCCGGCGCACGTCCATGCGCACCGACGCGTAGAACTTCAAAGCCTTTCCACCCGTGGTGGTTTCGGGGCTGCCGAACATCACCCCGATCTTCTCGCGCAGCTGGTTGATGAAGATCGCGGTGGTGCCCGAATTGTTCAGCGCGCCAGTCATTTTCCGCAGGGCCTGGCTCATCAGCCGGGCCTGCAGTCCGACGTGACTGTCGCCCATCTCGCCTTCGAGCTCGGCGCGCGGCACCAGCGCGGCCACCGAGTCGATGACCAGGATGTCCAGGGCGCCGGAGCGGATCAGCATGTCGGCGATCTCGAGGGCCTGCTCCCCCGTGTCAGGCTGACTGACCAGCAGGGAATCGGTGTCCACGCCGAGCTTCTTGGCGTACTCCGGGTCCAGGGCGTGCTCGGCGTCGATGAAGGCGGCGACGCCGCCGGCGGCCTGGGCGTTGGCCACCGCGTGCAGGGCGACGGTGGTCTTACCCGAGGATTCCGGGCCGTAGATCTCCACGACCCGGCCGCGGGGCAGCCCGCCGATGCCCAAGGCCACGTCCAGTGCGATGGATCCGGTCGGAATGATCGAGATCGGCTGACGCGTCTCGTCGCCGAGACGCATCACTGAGCCTTTGCCGTAGCTCTTTTCGATCTGGGCCATCGCCAGTTCGAGAGCCTTCTCGCGGTCGGGGGCTTGCGCCATGGTGTCTCTCCTATAGTCGGTGTTCGTCTGACCGGTATCGGTCGGTTGGCGGTGACATTAGAGAAAGCCACCGACAAGTTGACTGGCCGAACGTTCACCACAGTAGCCGAACAGGTGTTCGATTCAAGTTCGACACGCCGCGCGCACCACATTGCGAAAGGCCGGCCCCAGAACAGATGGACATTTCGGCAGAGTTGTCCGAAATCTCGTCTTATGGCGGATTCTTCGCGCTAACCGTGGGTGGTGACGCGGCGGGATGGCATCCGGTCAGGCGGTCCTACGCCGACGGCTGCGCCGACCTCATCGACGCCACCGTCCGGCGCTACCGCACGAACGACCTGCGGATCGGCGCCTCGCTGGTGCACCTCGGCCACGCCGCCCGGCTGTGGTCACCGGTGCTCGCGTGCGCGGTAGGTCACGGCGTGCTGCCCGACCTCGACGATCTGCAACGCGCCGATAGCGGCGCGCAGCTACGGCTGCCCCATCCCGCCGGGGAATCCATCACCTCGCCGGCGCCCGAGGAGCTGTATCGCATCGTCGTGACCGAACACATGCGGCCGCTCGCCGCCGGCCTTCCGGTCAAGCTGGCGCCCGCCCTGCTGGCCGGCAACGTCGCCTCCGCGCTGGTCGGTGCCGCCCAGGCCCTGCTTGTGGCGCGGCCCGACCTGCGGCCGGCGATCGTGCAGACGACCCGGTCGCTACTGGACACCGGCATGATGGCCGGATCCGGGGTCCTCACCGGCCTGGACTTCAGGCGCCGCAGCTGCTGCCTTTTTTATCGTCTGCCCGGGGGCTCGTTATGCGGCGACTGCGGGCTGCACCGGACGCGGCGATAGGGCCGGTCGGACGACGCGGGCGCCGTTTGGCGTCGACGTGTCCGGGTATCTGACCGGCATGTCCTCAGCCGCAACGCAATCCTTGCGCGCCATCGCCTTGGTCTGCTCATTGAAGAAAAGCCCGGCGCCGTCCAGCAGCGAGCTGCTCGCCGATCAGCTGCTCGATCAGCTGCGAAGCGCGGGCGTCGAGGGCCAAAAGGTGCGGTGCGTCGACCTGAACCTGCTGCCGGGCGTCGAAGCCGACATGGGGCCGGGCGATGAGTGGCCGGCGCTGTTGGACAAGGTCAAGGCGGCCGACATCGTGATCGTGTCGACGCCGACCTGGGTGGGTCATATGTCCAGCGTGGCGCAGCGGGTGCTGGAGCGCCTCGACGCCGAGCTGTCCGACACGGACGACGAGGGAAGACCACGGATGGTGGGCAAGGTGGCCCTGGCCGCGGTCGTGGGCAACGAGGACGGCGCGCACAAGATCGTCGCCGACCTCTTTCAGGCGCTCAATGACATCGGATTCTCGATCGCCGCGCAGGGATGCACCTATTGGAACGGCGAGGCCATGCAGGGCAAGGACTACACCGACCTGGACGACGTGCCGGAAGCCGTCGCATCCGCTACCGGCAATGCGGTCCGTAACGCCGTGCACCTCGCCACCGTGTTGCGGCAGAACACTTACCCGGCATACGAATAGCTCACCACTGATCCCGGGGCACGTCGAAGTCCACGCACAACGCCCGCCAGACGTCGCGGGGCTCGATGCCCGCCTCGATGGCCTGAGCGGCCGTGCGTCCGTCGAAGCCGGTCAGCACGTGATCCACCAGCACCGAGGACCCATAGGTGGTGCCGAAGCGCAGTACTACCCGCTCGTGAAACTCCGTCAGCCGCACGCCAGTCAACATACCCAGCCCGCGTACATGGGACACCTGAGCGGCCGCTACCTCCAGCTGGCCGGCAGGTCGATGATGTGATTCGGGCAGTCCTCATGCACCGCAATCGACATCACGTCGCGCGCGCGTTGAGCAGACATGGTGGCGCGCAATTGCATGAAGGCGTACTCGGCAGGCGCTAGTCCCTGCTGGGCGGCGGCCGGATCGTCCATCAACTGGCACGCCTGCTGTTCCTCGGGGCTGTCGGCGTGCGCCACGGTTGCACCGCCCAGCGTCCCCGCCAGCAGGGCGCCGGCGGCGATTGTCGTGATGATCTTCATCGGCTGCCTCCCGCCGAAGCATAGGTCGGCCGGGACCGCGAGCGGCGGATCATCCGGTCACCGCGAGCGCGTCGCGGCACACCCGGACCGGATCGGCGACGTCGGCGATGCCGGCGGCCGCCGTCCGCGCCGCCGCCCGGTAGCGGGGCGATGACAGCACCTCGTTCACGGCGGCCACCAGCGCGTCGGCGGTCAGCGGCCGGATCAGCCGCGCGCCGCCCTGGCGCAGCACCCGGTTGGCGATCTCCCACTGGTCGCCGCCGCCGGGCACCACCACCAGCGGCACGCCGGCCAGCAGCGTCTTGGCCACCATGCCGTGGCCGCCACCGCAGATCACCAGGTCGGCATGCGCCAACAACTCGTCCTGACGTCCCAGCCCTACCGTCGCCCACGGCGGCACCGTCAGCTCCGGTCCGTCCAACCGCGACACCAGCAGGCGCGATCCCGCCGGCAGGGTCTCCCCCGGCGTCAAGCACCCCAGCGCGACCTCGGCGAGGCCCTCGGTCCCGATCACGGCGGTCGAGGGCGCGACGACCACGACCGGCCCGGAGCCGGCCGGGACCTCGAGGATCCGGTCGGTCGGCTCGAAATGCAGCGGCCCGACCACGACGGCCTCGGCTGGCCAGTCGGGGCGGGATACTTCCAGCGCGGGCAGCGTCGCAATCAGCCGCCGCAGCGGCCCCGGGTCGCGCGCCGGCAGCCCGATCTCGACGCGCGCGTCCGCGCGCTGCTGCAGGCCGGTGCGCACGGATCGCGCCGTCAGCGCGCGCATCGTGGCGTCGCGCAGCCGGCCCCGGATGCCGGTGCCCGGCGCCAGCCCGCTGCCAATCGGCGGCAGGCCCTTCGACGGCAGGTACAGCGGATGCGGGTTGAGCTCGATCCACGGGATGCCCAGCAGTTCGGCGGCCATGCCGCCGCCGGCGGTGATGACGTCCGACACCACCAGGTCGGGCGCCAGGTCGCGCAGCGCGGGCACGTTGAGCACGGCCATCCGCGCGGCGCGCCGGTGGATGCGGGCCCCGGCGTCGACGTCTTCGTCGGTGGCCACCAACCCGTCCAGCTCGACGGCCTTCACGCCGGCGGCACGCGCGGTGTCGAGCCATTCGGGGCCGGTGAACAGCGTGGGCTCGTCTCCGGCTGCGGCGAAGCGCCGGCACAGCGCAATGGCCGGGAACGAATGCCCGGGATCCGGCCCGGCGACCACGGCGAGGCGCATCGTGCTCACCCTGCCACAGCGCCCGATCGCCCCGCGCCTACGCTGGCAAGATGACCGAGCTGACTGGCACAACCGTTGCGAACACCCGTACGGTCGAAGGATTCCTGTACGCCCTGCAGGACGCGGATTACGACGCCGCCGACGCCGCGCTGGCCGACGACCTCGTCTACGAAAACGTCGGCCTGCCCACCATCCGTGGCCGGGCCAGGGCCATGAAGTTGTTTCGCCAGATGGAGGGCCGCGCCGCCTTCGAGGTGAAGATCCATCGCATCGCGGCCGACGGCGGCGCGGTGCTCACCGAACGCACCGACGCGCTGATCTTCGGCCCGCTGCGGCTGCAGTTCTGGGTGTGCGGCGTGTTCGAGGTCCACAACGGGCGGATCACGTTGTGGCGGGACTACTTCGACTTCTTCGACATGCTCAAGGCCACCGCCCGCGGTCTGGCGGCGCTGCTGCTGCCGTCGCTCAAAGCGTCGTTCTAGCAATATGATCCGCGCGGCACGCTAGCCCGTCCCGCGCAATCCGCCGAGTTCGTCGAACGCCTGCGCCCAGCCGACCAGGCGATCGGTCGCGCCGGCCAGCTCGACGCGATACTGCTGCGATGCCGCGGATCCATCGCCGTTCGCCGAGGACACCAATTGCGCTGCCGCGGTGACCATTTCGTTGTACTGGCGGACGCCGGCGGACAGCTGCGCGGTGAACGCGTTGATGGTGGGCACCAGATACGACCGCGATTCCTCGCTGGCCTGCGCCGCCCGCTCCATCGACACCACCTGTGCCGCGGTGGACGCCATGGCCGCCGAGGTCCTGGTGGCGGCCGCGGTCAGGTCGCGGATCTCGGCCGCGGGCAACATCGCGCCCCGCTCGATCACGGCCACCAATGACGTAAACCCTCGCTCCGAGGCCCCCAACGCGTACATCGCGGGGCGCGCCGCCGAACCCGGCGGCGGCAGCCGGCGCGCGCCCGCGGCCCGGGGTATCGGCAACGACTCGGACCGCAGCCAGCGATAGCGAAGCAGCAACAGCGTCGCGGGGATGGCCATGAAAACCGCGACGCCCCCGGTGATTTCCAGCAGCAGTGCGAACCAACCCCAGGCCGCCAGCAGCATCGTCACCGCCGCCCAGAACACACACCCGGCACTGAAGATCAGTCCCCAGCGAAGCGCGCGGCGACGGCGACGCAGCTGGCGTGCGCGCGGGTCCGCGACCGCGCTGATCCGGCGGGCCACCAAGTCGGAGAGGTCGGCCGCGGTGGCCAGCCCGCGGTGCAGCAGCGCACGCCACGGCCCGGGCTGTGCTGCTTTCACCGCAACGACGCTTCGACTACTGGCCAAGCGGCTTCTCGGCGACCGAGCCGCCCGCGCTTTCCGCGGGCGCTGGGGTGGCGGGGGTGGTGGGAGCGGCCGGCGCGCCACCGGTCGGCAGGGCCTCGCCACGCATCGAGGCGCGAATCTGCTCCAGCCGCGAATGGCCGGCCATTTGGACGCCGGCCTGCTCGACCTCGAGCATCCGGCCCTGCACCGAACCCTGCGCGAGCTCGGCCGCCCCGATCGCGTTGGCATACCGCCGCTCGATCTTATCGCGCACCTCGTCGAGGCTGGGAACGTTGCCGGGGGCGGCGAGGTCGCTCATCGACTGCAGCGACGCGCTCACCTGCTCCTGCATCTTGGCCTGCTCGAGCTGGCTGAGCAGCTTGGTGCGCTCGGCGATCTTCTGCTGAAGCACCATGGCGTTCTGCTCGACGGCCTTCTTGGCCTGCGCGGCCGCGCCCAGCGCCTGGTCGTGCAGCGTTTTTAGGTCTTCGACGCTCTGCTCGGCGGTCACCAGCTGGGCGGCGAACGCCTCGGCGGCGTTGTTGTACTCGGTGGCCTTCGCGGTGTCACCGGACGCGGTCGCCTGATCGGCCAGCGTCAACGCCTGACGGACGTTGACCTGCAGCTTCTCCACATCCGCCAGCTGACGGTTCAGCCGCATCTCCAGTTGCCGCTGGTTGCCGATGACCTGCGCGGCCTGCTGGGTCAGCGCCTGATGCGTGCGTTGCGCTTCCTCGATGGCCTGCTGGATCTGGACTTTGGGGTCTGCGTGCTCGTCGATCTTGGCGTTGAACAGCGCCGCGAGGTACTTCCACGCCTTGACGAACGGATTGGCCATGAGTGAGCTCCACCTTCGCTTCTTGAGGATCCGGAGGGTCCCCGGATGGGCCTGAACGGGCTCTGCGCCTGTCGCTCAATTTAACGG
>NZ_JCALEJ010000010.1:0-174783 GCF_059813315.1 Mycobacterium sp. NGS11 | reverse complement strand
AGTGGCCGGGTCGAATATGTCGGTGCGGAATTCGACCTCTCCGCCGATCCCGGCGGGATCGCCGGCATCAGTCCAGCGCTCGGCCAGCGAGAACGCCAAATCCATTCGGGCCGTGCGGATCTCCACTGGAAGCGTGGTGAGCTGCAAATCCCCGAGATCCAGCTCCGCGGATTGGTTGTTCTGCCAGGCCAACAGCACCTGGATCAGCGGATGGTGGGCCCGGCTCCGGGTGGGATTGAGCCGCTCGACCAGCACCTCAAAGGGCACATCTTGATGCTCATACGCCGCCAGACTGCGCTGACGCACCTGAGCCAGCAACTCGGCCACCGTGGGGTCCCCGGCCAGATCTATCCGCAGCACCAACGTGTTGATGAAAGCCCCGACCAGATCGTCTAGCGCGGTATCACGCCGCCCAGCGATCGGAAAGCCCACCGCCACATCGGAATTGGCGCTAATCGTCGACAGCAGCACCGCCAGAGCGGCCTGAACCACCATGAAGCTGGTCGCATCGTGCTTGCGGGCCACCTCGCGGACCCGCTGCTGCAATTCGGCCGGCCAGTCCACCACGACACTGGCCCCGCGGTAATTCGCAATCGGCGGATAGGGCCGATCAGTGGGCAACTGCAGCTGCTCTGGCAGCCCAGCCAGAGTTTCCTCCCAATACGCCAGCTGTCCGGCGATGCGGCTGGCGCTGTCGTCAAGGTCGCCGAACTGCTCGCGCTGCCACAACGTGTAATCGACGTACTGCACCGGCAACGGCGCCCAACTCGGAGCCTGCCCGGCACACCTGCTGGCATAAGCCGCACCAAGATCACGTACCAGCGGGGCCACCGACCACCCATCGGCGGCGATGTGGTGCACCGCGGCCACCAGCACGTGGTTATCCTCGGCGACACGGAAAAGCCTTGCCCGCAAAGGAATCTCGGTGGCCAGATCGAACGTGTAGCGAGCCGCGGCGCCGGTGGCCTCCTCCAGCCGGTCCTCCGGCCACCCGACCGCATCTACGACCTGCCAGCCGAAGTCGGCCCGCTCGGCCGGCACCACTTGCTGCTGGGGTATCCCGTCCACCACGGGGAACGAGGTCCGCAGGCTCTCATGACGGCCGACCACATCGGCAAGGGCCGCCCCCAAAGCATCGGTATCAAGCCGACCGGTGAGCCGCAATGCCACCGCCATGTTGTAGATCGGGGACGGCCCCTGCAACTGATCGAGGAACCACAACCGGCTCTGGGCAAACGACAGCGGAACCACCGCCGGCCGCTCAACGACCACCAACGGCTCCAGCCCGCCCCCGTCGGCGCCGGTGCGGGGCGCCAGCTGGGCCACGGTCGGCGTCTCGAACAAGGCGCGCACCGACAGGCCCGAATCGAATGACTTGTTGATCGCGGCGATGGCGCGCATCGCCGAGAGTGAATCGCCGCCGAGTTCGAAGAACGACTCGTCGACGCCGACGCGTTCGAGGCCAAGGACCTGGGCATAGATCCCGGCAAGGATCTCCTCGGTCACCGTGGCCGGAGCCCGATAACCCTCGGCGTCCTGATACTCCGGCGCCGGCAACGCCCGCTTGTCCAACTTGCCGTTGACCGTCAACGGCAAGCCCTCGAGCACAATCACCGCCGCGGGAACCATGTACTCCGGCAACCGCTCAGCCAACCCCGCCCGCGCCGCACCCGGATCCACCGTCCCGGTCACATACCCCACCAGACGCTTATCACCCGGGCGGTCCTCACGCGCGATCACCACCGCCTGGCGCACCCCATCCAGCGCGGCCAACGCCGCCCGCACCTCACCCAACTCGATGCGATACCCACGAATCTTGACCTGCTCATCAGCACGCCCGAAGTACTGCAACTGCCCATCAGCACCCCAACACACCACATCCCCGGTGCGATACATCCGCGCCCCGGTACCACCGAACGGGCACGCCACAAACCGCGACGCCGTCAAACCCGCGCGGCCCACATAGCCATACCCCACCCCGGAACCGGCCACATACAACTCACCGGCAACACCCGCCGACACCGGCCGCAACCAGCCGTCCAACACAAAAAAGCCCAGATGCGCCAGCGGCACCCCCACCGGACTGGCCTTCGCCGCCACGTCGGCGCGCACAATCTCCCTGAACGACGCATGCACCGTCGTCTCAGTCGTGCCATACATATTGATCAACCGCGGCACCACCGGATGATCGGTGACCCAGGTCGCCAAACGCTGCGGCTCCAACGCCTCCCCGGCAAACACCACAGCCTGCAACTCAAGCCGCCGTCCCTGCTCCGGGCGCACCTCGTCAACAGCCTGCAGCGCATAAAACGCTGACGGCGTCTGACTCAACACACTGACCTGCTCGGCAACCAGCAACGCGTGGAAATCCTCCGGCGAACGCGCCACCGACTCCGGCACCACCACCAGCCGCCCACCATGCAGCAGCGCACCCCAGATCTCCCACACCGAGACGTCAAAGGCCAACGAATGCCACTGCGACCACACCTGCCCGGACAACTCCAGGTGCTCGCCCGCAGCCTCCAATAACCCCGTGACATTGCGGTGAGAAATCGCCACACCCTTAGGCACACCCGTGGTACCCGAGGTATAGATCAAATACGCCACGTCATCAGCCGAGCGCGCCGGAAATCCCGTACCCGGCTGCCCTGTCACGCGCGGATCATCGAACTCGACCACAACCAGGTCAAACTCAACCAACCGATCCGCCAACTCCCCAGCGCACACCGCCACCACCGGCGCCGCATCACCGAGCACGAACTGCACCCGCGCCGACGGTACGGCCGGATCAATCGGCACATACGCCGCCCCGGTCTTCAACACCGCCAGAATCGACACAACCGCCTCGACCGAACGGGAAAACAGCAACGCCACCCGCTCGCCCGGACCCACACCCAAGCCAACCAACAAGTGCGCCAACCGATTCGACGCCTCATCAAGCTCGCCATACGTCATCGACCGGCCGGCGAAACTCACCGCCACCGCCTCCGGCGCCCGCGCCACCTGCGCGGCAAACAACACCGGAATCGACACCCCCAAGCCCGCCGCCTGGGTCAACACCCCCCGGTTGGACCACCCATCCAACCGGACACGCTCGACCTCATCCAACAAATCCATCGACGACAACCGCCGCCCCGGATCAGCAACCATCCGGACCAAAATCTGCTGCAACCGATCGATCAACGTCTCAACGCTGGATGCGTCGAACACATCGGTATCGAACTCGAGGCGCAAACCCAACTCAGCGCCAGGCACGACCTGCACCGCGAGCGGGTAGTGGTTGTACTCGCGGTTGGTGAACTCGGTGACGACCAATCCGTCGGCGCCCAGCAACCCGTCGGTATCGAGCGGATAGTTTTCGAACGCGAAAAGGGTGTCGAATAGCTGGTCATGGCCAGTGGCGCGATGGATCTCGCTCAGCGCCAGGTGCTGGTGCTCAACGGTGTCGTTATGGATGGTCTGCAGCTGCGCCAGCAGGTCCACCGTGGTTGTTGCCGGCGAGATGCGCGCGCGCATCGGCACCGTGTTGATCAACAGCCCGATCATCGAGTCCGCGCCGAGTACCTCGGGTGGCCGGCCCGAGACCGTGACGCCGAAGACGACATCGTGGTGGCCGGTCAGTGAGGTCAGCAGCTGCGCCCAAGCGGCCTCCAGCACGACGTTGATCGTGGTGTGGCTTGAGCGCGCCAGCTCGCCGAGGGCATTCGTGGTTTCCTCTGGGACTCGAAACGACGCCACGCTTCGCCGTCCCAGCCGCAACCCACCTGGCTCACCAACTAGCGTCGGGGCCTCGAAATCGGCGAGCACCTGACGCCACGCCCCATAGGCGGAGTCAACGTCTCGATCCGCCAACCAAGTCACAAACCTGCGATATGGGACCGCCGCGGGCAGCCGCTGACCGGAGTAGCTGGCGAAGATCTCCCCCAACAGGATCGACAGCGACCAACCATCAAGCACGATGTGGTGGTTCGTCAGCACGACCCGGTACCGGTCTGTTCCGGTGCGAATCAGCACCACCCGAAAGGGTGACTGATCAGCGAGATCGCACACAGCGGCACGTTCGGCGGCGCATACCCGCCGGATTTGCTCGTCGATGTCGGGACTGCCGTCAAGCTGCACATACCGCCAGGGCAGTTCCGGGTCAGCAGGGATGATCTGCACCGGCCGGTCGAACTTGTCGGAGAACCGAGCCGCCAGGTTTGGATGGCGGTTGACCACCGTGTGCACCGCATCGCGCAATCGGTCCGGGTCGAGCGGGCCGGCCACGGTGATATCCAGCTGCACCGCGTACAGATCGTCGCCGCCCTGCCCCGCGCTGGCATGAAAGAGTAGGCCCTGCTGCAGCGGAGTCAGCGGCAGGACGTCAGCAATCCGCATATTGCCGCTGGAGCTCGTCGATCTGCTGCTGACTGAGGCCGGTAAGCCCGATGTCGGAGGGCGTCAACCCGCCACCACCGCGACGCACGTGGGTGCAGATACCGGCGAGGGCGTCGAACCACAGCCGGCTTAGCCGCCTAACCTGCGCCTGATTCAGTGCCGAGGGCGCCCAGGTCCAGTCGGCGTGCAGGCGCGGGCCGGTTTCGGTGTCGATCGTGGCAGCGTTGAGCTCTAGCGTGTGCATCAGCGCCATCGGAATAGCCGCGGCCGCCGCGGTCAACGACAAGCCGTCCTGGCTGATCTGCCAGAGCTCGCCAGGAGCCTGGGCGTCCGGGCCACCGAACCGCCCCAGATAGTTGAACCCGATCTGTGGATCGGAGCCCGCCAAGTCAGCGTCGGTGTTCAGATATCTCAGCAACCCGTAAGTCATACCGTCCGGAAGGTCCCGAAGCTGTTCCTTGGTGGTCTTGATCGCCGCCCCCAGCGCGGCGTCACCGGATCCCACCTGGGTCCAGCTGAGCCTGCCGACGGTCAACGAGACCGGGTATTTGGTGGTGAACCATCCCACCGTGCGTGACAGGTCGATATCGTTAGCCAGCTCTTCGTTGCGTCCGTGGCCCTCGACATCGATACCGATGGGCGCGCCGCCTGTGCCGAGGAATTCCGCCAGCGCCACTCCGAATGCGATCAGCAGGATTTCCTGCACTCCGGCGTGGAACGACGCGGGCACCTCGCCGAGAAGCAGGCGGGTGGTCTCGGCATCCAGCTGCGTGGACAGGCGGCCGGCCGTGGCGAACGTGTCTACGGCCGGTTGCACTGCCGGCAGCACAGCCGGTGTCAACAATGCCTTCCGCCACGTCTCGGCCTCGTTCAAGACTGCAGCTTCGCGCGCATACTCGGCCAGCAGGGACGACCACCGGGCGAACGATGTTCCGCCCGGCGGCAACGCCACCGGCTGCCCGCTGTGGCGTTGGGCCCAGGCGATGTTGATGTCCTCGAGCAATATCCGCCAGGACACCCCGTCGACGGCCAAATGGTGAATGACCAACGCCAACTGCCCCGTGGACGCCACCCATACAGCGCTGAGCATCACGCCGGCGGCCGGGTTCAACCGCGACCGCGCCTTTACCAGCGCTTCCTCGGACAACACGTCCACTGACTGCAGGCAGCCGCCGGCATCGACGGCCCCCGCCTCGGGCACCTGCAGCGACCAGCCGCCGGCGCCGTCGGCCTCGGCACGCAGGCGCAGTACGGCATGCCGATCCAGCAACGCCTGCAGGACCGCTACCACGTCCGGTTCGCTAACCCGCGGGGGTGCCTGCATCACCACAGTCTGGTTGAACTGGTCAACCGCGCCATCCACGCCTCGCAGCCAGCGCATGATCGGGGTGGCCACCACCGGTCCGAGACCCTCGTCGTCAACCTCGCCATCGCGGTCGATGACGCCGGCTACCGAGGCCAGCCGTGCGACGGTCTGCTCGACGAAAACGTCGCGGGGTCGGCACCGCACCCCGGCTTTGCGAGCCCGCGCGACCACCTGCATCGACAGAATGCTATCGCCGCCGAGTTCGAAGAAGGATTCGTCGACGCCGACGCGTTCGAGGCCAAGGACGTGGGCATAGATCCCGGCAAGGATCTCCTCGGTCACCGTGGCCGGAGCCCGATAACCCTCGGCGTCCTGATACTCCGGCGCCGGCAACGCCCGCTTGTCCAACTTGCCGTTAACCGTCAACGGCAACCCCTCGAGCACGATCACCGCCGCGGGAACCATGTACTCCGGCAACCGCTCAGCCAACCCCGCCCGCGCCGCACCCGGATCCACCGTCCCGGTCACATACCCCACCAGACGCTTATCACCCGGACGATCCTCACGCGCGATCACCACCGCCTGGCGCACCCCATCCAGCGCGGCCAACGCCGCCCGCACCTCACCCAACTCGATGCGATACCCACGAATCTTGACCTGCTCATCAGCACGCCCGAAGTACTGCAACTGCCCATCAGCACCCCAACACACCACATCCCCGGTGCGATACATCCGCGCCCCGGTACCACCGAACGGGCACGCCACAAACCGCGACGCCGTCAACTCGGGCCGACGCACATACCCGCATCCGACGCCGCGGCCCGCCACATACAACTCACCGACCACACCCATCGGCACCGGCCGCAACCACCCATCCAAGACAAACAACGCCGCACCAGACACCGGCGAACCGATCGGCACCTCATCTGATCCCGACGTCAGCGGGCCAGTCATCGCCGCGTACACCGTGGCCTCGGTCGGGCCGTAGGCGTTGATCATCACTCTTCCGGGCGCCCACCGGTCCACCACTTCGGCCGGGCAGGCCTCGCCCGCCACCACCACTGCCGTCGAATCTAATCCCTCTTGCGCCAACATCCCAAGGGCAGAAGGAGTTTGGCATAAGACGCTGACCTTTTCGGCGACCAGTAAATCATGGAAGTCCTCGGGTGAGCGCGCCACCAGCTCGGGCACCACCACCAGCCGCCCACCGTGCAGCAGCGCGCCGAAAATCTCCCACACCGAGACGTCAAAGGTGAAGGAGTGCCATTGAGACCACACCCTCCCTGGTCCGGGCGGCAGGCCCGCATGCAGCACCTCAAGCAACTGGGTCACGTTGCGTTGCGTGACGGCTACGCCTTTGGGGATGCCGGTGGTGCCCGAGGTGTAGATGATGTAGGCGATGTTGTCGGGCGCAGGCGCCGGCAGCCCCGTGCACGCACACGCCTGGATCTCGGCGGCACCGACATCGATGACCGGCAGATCACAGCCATCGAGGCGCTCCACCAAATCCTGGGTCGTGACCGCCACAATCGGCGCGGCATCGGCAAGCATGAACTCCAACCGCGCCGTCGGCAACGCCGGATCCATCGGCAAATACGCCGCCCCAGTCTTCAACACCGCCAAGATCGACACAATCGCCTCAGCCGAACGGGCAAACAACAACGCCACACACTGCCCAGGCCCCACACCCCGACCGGCCAGATGATGCCCCAACCGGTTGGCGGCCTCATCAAGCTCGCGATAAGTCCACCGGCGCTGCCCACACACCAGCGCCACCGCCTCCGGAGCGCGAGCCACCTGAGCGGCGAACAACTCCGGAACCGACGCCGAGGACCCCACCGCCGCGGCCAACACCGACCGATTACCCAACTCATCGAGCCGCGCCTGCTCGGCCCCATCAAGCAGACCCATCGACGACAACCGCCGCACCGGATCGGCAGCCATCGCCACCAACACCCGTTCTAGCCGCGTAGCCAACTCCCCGAGATCGCAATTGGGCAGCAACTGCCCCGCACCCGGCGTGGACAAAAACAGCTGATCCTCGTCCCGGAAAAAGACCAGCCGGAACTGATCCCCCAACCCGTCATGAGTCAACGTCGCCGTCACCCCAGAGCCGGCAAGATCTGCCAGATGCGTAGTCGGGATGAAGTTGACCGCCACCCGATTCGACGCCTGCCCGGGACCCCGGAAATGCCCCGCATTCTCCAACGCGTGCACCGGGAACCGCTGATGCTGCAACGCTTCTCGAATCCGCCTGTCGACGTGTTCACAAAAACCGGCCACCGTCGACCCCGGTGAGGCCTTCAACACCAGCGGCACCACCCCAGAAATCATTCCCGGCACCAGCTTGGACTCCGGCCGCACCCGCCTGCTCACCGGGAAATCGAACACGATCTCCGAATTCTCGATATCGCCCCCACCGACCAGCAGCGCACACGCCGCAGTAATCACCGACGACCGACGCATCCCCAACGTCTTCGCCAGCGTGTCGATGCCGGCGACGGCGTTCGAGTCCAGCTGCACGGGCGCAGACGATTCGTCGCCGTCGTTCGCGTTCGCAGCGTCCGATGCCTGATAGCGCGGTTCACTCTGCGGGGGCAGATTCTTGGCCCAATACTCCTGGTCATCGAGATAATCGCTGGAAGATTCATATTCCAGCTCACAGTCGATCAGATCGTGCAATGAGCCGAAGTAAGTATCAGGAATCGACTCACCACAAGCCAAAGCACTATAGGTGGTGGCTACCCGATGGAGAACTAGTGCGAGACCGATTCCGTCGGTCACAATGTGATGACAGCACGCGAAGAAATAAAATTCATCCGTCCGTGTCTGCAACAAAGCGAATTTGAATAGCGGGCCACTAAGCGGCATCGCCGTTCGCTGAATCGAGGACGCCAGCCGATAGGCGTCCTGCTCGGAATCCCGGGATTCTGTCAAATCGTAGCGAGCAAGTTCGACATGTGGATCCTCGACCACACTTTGAATAATCTGGCCATCGACCTCGGAAAAGACGGCTCGCAGCGGTTCGGCTTCCCGCACAACCTGGCGGATCGCGGATTCGAACAAGTCAGCGTCGATAGGGCCCGCAATCCGCATGAATACGCCAAGCTGCCACCTGGCAGCAAACTGTCCTGTTTCTTCTGCGAGCCATATATCCAGTTGCCCCCGCGTTAGCGGAAGTGAACGGTCATGAAGTCTCATACCACTCCCCCGAAACACACGATCTACTGGTCAGATGCGCGGGCCGCCGTCAGCCTTTCGCGCAGACTCTTCGGCCGTATGTCAATCCAGTTCTGGTCGATGTAGTCCAGGCACGCGGCGCGGTCGGCTTCGCCGTACACGACCCGCCAGCCGGCTGGAACGTCAGAGAAGGTCGGCCACAGGCTGTGCTGCTCCTCGTCGTTAACCAAGACGACAAAGCTGGCACTTTCGTCGTCCAACGGATTGACGCTCACCGATTCCTCATACCCCTCTAGTCGACGTGTGTAACACTGCTCCAAACGGTACCGGAGGCGTCGGGGCCTGTCCGTAGTTTCGACAAACTTGATGGTTGGGCCTACGTGACGATCGCCACAGCCCGGGTGGCGGTGTGCGGGACCGGCTTTCGCAGGCCAACTTCGCCCCGGCGATTCGCGGCTGTTGAGTTTGCTCAATGGTGTGTTGGTCGGGCAAGAATCCCCCAGACTACGAATGTTCGGCAAGCGAGCATTACAATCCACGCCGCTTGTCATCCCCCGCCCTTCAGGGGGTCCATTTTGAGACGTCGTAGCGACGTGATTCGCCCGTTTGAAGCAGTGCCACCACCACATCGCTGATTTTGGTCGACTAGCGCCGACCGGCTTGTCCGTCGTCATTGCAATGTCGGCCAGCAACCATTTGTGTGCCCGACCATTAGGCCATGTCTTTGTGCGTCGTCCGTTGCCCGGCGTGATGACGAGCTCTTTGCGCCCGTGCCGATATGGCGGTGGCTCGCGTCGGCATCCGGTGTGGCGCACGGCCGCCGGCGGAAATGGTCACCCGAGAAAAATTCTCGAGCATTAAAAATGCATCCCCTTCGGGCATAGGGGCAATGACCTCAAACATTCGGTTTTGGGAGCGATGAGGTCGCCGATCGACACACTTTCGGCCGCTCGACTGCACCGATCAGCCGGCCCTTCGAGCGCGAGCGAATTCTTCCAGAAGATCGGCGGCCGCCACAACGCTGGCATCAGGTTTCGTCATTCGAGTCGATATTTCACGAGCCCGAGCGACGTATTGCGGGGCGAGGATGGTGCGTAAGTCCGCGACCAACGATTCTCGGGTAACGGTTGAAAAACGACGGGCGGACCCCACCTTCAGTCGTTTGATTTGAGCTCCCAGGAGCGTCTGAGTGGGGTCCATCGACAGGATCAAAGTTGGAACGCCGGCGCGCAGTCCGACGGCCGTGGTGCCTGCGCCACCGTGGTGGACAATCGCGCGGCAAGCCGGAAATATCGCCGTGAAACTGACTGCTCCTACCACCTTGACATGCTCGGAATGCGAGACGTCGCTGAAGTCACTCCAGCCGGCGCACACCAAGGCACGCTCGCCTAACTCCGCACACGCCGCGCTGATCATGGCAAGCGTGTCGGCCGGGGATTCGACCGGCATACTGCCAAAGCCGAAGAAGATGGGCGGTGTTCCCGCAGCAATCCACGAGGCGACCTCTGCGTCTGCCGTGGTCGGCGACTCCATCGTCAGCGCGCCGACAATGGGCCGTCGGCCATTCCATTTCGCCCATTCAGCTGCCAGCCCTGGAAAGCAAACCTCGTCGTAGGCTTGGATTTCCAGAGATCCGCGTTCGGCGATCCTTCGCGGCGCGGGTTTCCTTGCCTTGGGTAAACCGAGCTCACGGCGCTGTTGGTCCTCGACCCGCTTTTCGATCAACCAATCCACCCACTCGAGCACATTCATCGCGAAGCGTGCCAACGGCGCGGGAAGGAACCGCAGGAGCTGGCCATTGGCACGCACCGGGACGTAGTGCAGTGCCGCAAACGGCAGGTCGTAGCGCTCCGCGACGTTGGCGGCGGGCCGCTCGAAAGCCAAGCCCGTGAACAGTAGGTCGGCTCCCTCTGCCACCAAAGACGTCAGGGTTGTGTTCAGCTCCCCCCAGCACCGGCTAACGGGCTCCGAGAGTTCTCTCCACAACCGGCGAAGCTCACGGATCCTCCAGAAGTTCCGGAACAAAGACATCCAGAAGTCGCGGTAGACGGTCAGCATCGCCTGCGAATCCGGCCCGTATGCGACTGCTGGAAGCCCCACCGACTCGGCGAAGCCGACCAGGTCAGGCGGGACGGCGATGCGCACGTCGTGCCCCCGGCGCAGCAGCTCGCGGCCGAGGGCGGCACACGGCTCGATATCGCCACGAGTGCCGAAGCTCGCTAGCACGAATTTCACTGCGAATCCACGCCTTTCACTTATCCTGCCGCGTCCTGCGGGAAGGAGCAGGCGCAGCCATCGTGCGAGCCCAATCGCCCGGCAACCTACGTCAGTACCCACGCTGACGACTGAAATCCAGACGTTCTGGTCAGGCGTGCTACAACACCGGACGCCCTGCTGAGTGTAGCGGGGCTCCGAAAAGTCACCGCAGAGCCTGACCTGTATTCAGCCAGTGCAGCGTCGCTTCATCCAGCTTCAGCGAGAGTGCGGCCGCGTTGTCGTCGAACTTCTCCAGCGTCGTGCAGCCGACCACCGCGAACACATGAAGCGGGTGGCACAGGACGTATGCGAGCGCAACCTGCGCGACGGTGACATCATGCTCGCGCGCGAAGGTTTTTGCGCGATCGAGCCTTTCGATGTTCTCTTGGGTGCCGAAGTACGTTGCACACCACCGGCTCATGCGGTTGCGGCCTGGATTCTTCGGGTCGTAATGGTTGGAAAAGAATCCGCGGGCGAGGCTGGACCACGAGAACACGGACAGCCCGTGCGTCGAATACCAGTCCCTCGCCGCACGCTGGGTTTCCCCTCCAAGTGTGACGGCGCCGGGCCATGGGGCTTTCGCCCATTCGGCCAGGCTGAACTGAACGCTCGAGGCGCTGAATGGCATCGATCCCGCGGCGGTGGCGTACGTGTTGGCCTGGGTGATTCGCTCGTGGGACCAGTTCGACGCACCGATCGCGCTGATCTTCCCTTCGTCCATGTGACGGCTGAGCCGCTCCATGATGGGTTCCACTGATGCCGTGGGGTGGTCGTAGTGAAGCAGGTACAGGTCGATGAGATCCGTGCCGAGCGCCTTGAGTGACGCGTGGAGGTCGTGCGTCACGTCGGACGCAGAGAGCCGCGGAGTTTTGAGTAAGAGGTGGGGATGACATCCCTTGCTGATGACCACAACCTCGTCGCGATTCCGGTGTTGCCGCATCCATGCCCCCAGCGTGCGTTCGCTGTCCCAATAGATGCGCGCCGTGTCGAATGTGTTGTACCCCAACTCGAATGACCGATCCAAAAGTGAAAAGGCTTGCTGTTCAAGGGCTCGGCTGGGCGGCAACAACGGCAGTCCCCGGCCCCGCAACCGATCGGTGCCGAAGACGATCCGAGAGACCGGCTTATCGATCCCCGCAACCTTCCCGTACTCCATCAGTTCACACCGTTCGCGTAGCCAGCAACGATGAATCGACACGCTCGAACAGTGAGGGCCATCATCGTCAGCGTGGGATTCTGATATCCGGGCGAGACGAAACACGCACCGTCGGTGACAAACACGTTGTCAACATCCCAGCACTGGCAGAACGAGTTGACCACCGAGCTCTCCGGTGTCTCGCCCATGCACGCGCCGCCGGTCTCGTGAATGGCTCCCCCAGGCCACAACGCGCCAGAGTCCGTGAGGATCAGGGAGCGGAGCAGTCGGTAGGGGATGTTCCACCGCGCGGCGTCGAGGTTGTTGGCCGCTTGCAGTCCGCCGGCCGCCGCAATGTCGGGAAGGGTCCGCTTCATGTGCGCGACCATGTTGACATCACTTGCCGAATGCTTGCACTCGATCCTGGCTACCGGGATCCCCCACGCATCTCTGACTTTCGGGTCGAGCGAAACGAAATTCTCGTACCGGGGCTGCATTTCGCCATGCGCGCTCATAACCCAGACCGGCGTATCGCGGCCAATCGCGACCTGGATGCCGTATCCGCCCGGGAAGTCCTTCGATGAGTCCTTTTCGCAGAAGCTGGGAATGTAGAGGCCCGTTCCACCGAAATCGAATCCGTCCTCGTTGAGACCAATCTCGACGTCCTCTTTGGAGACTGCACCAACCTGCGTGTATGAGACGTGGTCGCACAGGTAGCGGCCCAGATGGCCCGACGATCCGCCCACGCCCGACGGGTGTTGCGCGGATCTCGAGTTCAACATGATCCGCACGCTTTCGATCGCCGACGCGCAAAGCACCACGACCTTTGCCTCAACTGTCTGCGCCTTCTTGGTCGAACGATCGATGTACTCAACGCCCGTCGCCTTGCCCGATCGCGGATCGATCACCAATCTGCTCACGACGGAATCGGTCCGAATCTCGAGCCGGCCAGTTGCCAGAGCGAGCCTGACGGCAAGCGGAATCCTATGGTTGTCGTACTTGGTCTTCCTGGCGTACGTCACCCGGACGTTCGGAAGCCTTTTCTCGACATTGGTGAGGAAAGCCGCTTCCATCTTGGTCGTCTTCGCCGGCCCGATGAACTCTCCGTCCGGACAATTGGGGATACCTTCGGCTTTTCCGTAGACGCCGAGCGTCCTCTCGACGATGTCGTAGTAGGGCGCCAAGTCTTCGTATGACAACGGCCAATCGACGCCATCCCCACGGACGCTTGCGGCTTTGAACTCGTAATCCGACATCCGAGGCGTATGTCTCCACCAAGTGTGCAGGCGGCCGCCCAGTTGCCGGCCCCTGAACCAAAGGAACTTGTCCTTGCCCGGCGTGGTGTAGGGGTTTTCCCTGTCGCTGACGTAAAACCGCTTTGTCGTCTCGGCGAATGACGAGCACCGAATCTGCACGTGTTGTCCCCGGGCCGCCGAACGGACGCGCCCTGCAATCCCCATCGCCCGTAGCTCCGCATCGGCGGGAAAGTCGCCGTCGATGTCCAGGTTCCGGCCGGCCTCTAGCAGCACGACGTTCAGGCCACCTTCGGTCAGCTCCTTGGCAGCCCACGATCCAGAGGCGCCGGAGCCGACGACAATGGCGTCGTACGTCAGTTCGCTTGTGCGCATACCTGTTCGTCTCGTTTCATACGTACTTGTTGTTTCCTCGCGGGTAGCGGCCACGACACATCGGACCGCGTGTCCTTTGAGGATATGCGCGCTCACCGCCGTACACCGCCGATTTGACTGCGGCAGGCGTTGCTGAAAAGCCCACGCAGGCGGCATCTTCCCGCCGCTAGGCAGAAAACCGCACCCTTCCTGCGGCGGCGGTGCTATCGTCGTGCCGCTCAGACTCGGCGAACTTTTGCGCCCAACATAAGGAGCTGGATGTTGGCTCACGGCGAAGTGGATCCGCACGAAGCGGAACGCACTATGTGGGACGTGATTGTCGTCGGCACGGGCATGGGCGGTGGGGTGCTGGGTTATTCGCTTGCCAAGGCCGGGCGCAGGGTGCTGTTCGTCGAGAAGGGACGCTCGACCCTGCCGGGGGCGCCGGGCACGATTCGCGCTTCGATGCCCGAAGTGGCCGAGCCGCGAGCGAGCCGGTCCGCTGCATCCTACTACGACGCACTGGCCCGGGCCGGGCGCTCCACCGATGAGATCGAAGACGTTACCGGCCGCTCCGCGCGGCGTTTTTTGGCCGGGATAGGCAGTGGGACCGGCGGGTCCTCGGCGCTGTATGGCATGGTGTGCGAGCGATTTTTTGCTCGCGATTTCACTCCCCGGCAAGACTTTCGCGACCCCGGTGATTCCACGGTGCCGGAGGCTTGGCCGATCAGTTATGACGAAATGCGGCCGTGGTATGCGGCAGCGGAAAAGCTGTTTGGCGTGCGTGGCCAGTCCGATCCCTTAAGGCCTGAGGCAGCTGATGCCAATCTGCTTGCTGCGCCGCCGTTTTCGGAAGTGAACCAGCCGCTGGTCGACCATCTGGCTGGGCAGGGACTGCACCCCTACCACCTCCCGATGGCCTGTGATTACACCGACGGCTGTACCACCTGCCAGAGCTACCTATGCCACCAATCGTGCAAAAACGACGCCGCCCGCAACTGCCTGCAGCCAGCCCTCGCCGAGCATGGCGCCCAGCTGCTGACGGAATGTCGGGTCGTCGGTCTGGACGCTGACGCCACCCACGTCCGCCAGGTGATCTGCGAACACCCCTCCGGGAGGTTGGCACTGAAGGCCAAGGTAGTGGTGCTCGCCGCCGGCGCGCTGATCACCCCTGTCCTGTTGCTCAATTCCCGATCCGGCGATTGGCCGCGCGGATTAGCCAACGGCTCAGATTGGGTAGGACGCAACTTGATGCGTCACGTGGCTGACCACATCGAGGTCTGGCCGCAACGCGGTTGCAAAATCACGGCCGAAAACAAGCAGATCGGGCTTAACGATTTTTATTTCTGGGAAGGGCAAAAATTCGGCACCGTGCAGTCCGGTGGGGCGATGCCGCCCGTGGCGGCGCTGACCAACCATCCCGGCTGGGGGCACAAGGCCCTGCGTGCGATTAGCCCCGTGGCGCGTCCGCTCTACGAGCGATACTTCAGCGGCGGGCTGGTGCTCGTGGCGATCATGGAAGATCTGCCCTATCTGGACAACCGCGTACTTCCATACGATCAGCCAAGCACGGACGGCCGCCAACGACTTCGACTTCAATATCGCTTGCATGCCAATGAGATTCAGCGCCGCGAAGTGTTCTTACGCCAGGTAAAACACGTGCTGAAACCGTTTCGCAACATCACCCTCGGAAGCCCTAAAAGCAATGCGGCCATTGCTCATGTCTGCGGCACGTGCCGGTTTGGGACCGACCCGAAAACCAGTGTGCTGGACCCGCAAAACCGTGCGCATGAGGTGGAGAACCTGTACGTGGCGGATAGCTCGTTCTTCCCGTCCAGTACCGGTATGAATCCCAGCCTGACGGTCGCGGCCAACGCCTTGCGCGTTGCCGCGCACGTGAACCAGGCGCATTTCGCGCATTCCATCGCGTCCTGATTGCGGTGCGGGCGGCCTCGAGCCCACCCACACGCGGCGCGTTGCAGCGCGACTAATTCATTGTGGTTGGCGACTTTTCGACGCCGACGCGAGTACCCAACGACCGCCGGGTCGATCAGGCGACACGTCGTAAGCGCGCGAACTCTTCTAAGAGATCGGCAGCGGCCGCAACGCTTTCGCCGGGTTTGGTCATTTGGGTGGCGACCTCACGGGCCCGGGCGACGTATTCCGGAGCGAGGATAGTGCGCAGGTCCGCGACCAACGACTCCCGTGTGGCACTCGAAAACCGCCGGGCGGTGCCGACTTTCAGCCGCTTGACCACAGTTCCCCAAACCGGTTGATCGCCCAGCATCCAGAGGATCAGGGTGGGAACCCCTGCGCGCAGTCCCGCGGCGGTGGTGCCCGCGCCGCCGTGGTGAACGACCGCGCGGCACGCCGGAAGGACGGCGGCGTGGTTCACCGCACTGACCACCTTGACGTGCTCGAGATCCGGGACGTCAGGGTAGTCACTCCACCCGGAGCAGACCAACGCTCGTTCGCCCAATTGGGCGCACGCCCTGCTGATCAGGGTAAGGGTGTCAATGGGGGATTCGACCGGCATGCTGCCGAAGCCGAAGTAAATCGGTGGTCTACCGGCGGCGACCCATGACAGGACCTCGTCATCGGTCTCTGTCGGCAATTCCATCGTCAGCGCGCCAACGAAGGGGCGCTGGGCGGTCCGATTCGCCCATTCCGATGCGAGCCCCGGAAAGCACACGTCGTCGTATGCCTGGATTTCCAGTGATCCACGTAGAGTGATTCGCTGCGGCGCAGGCCGCTTAGCCTTGGGCAGACCCATGTCCCGGCGTTGTGCGTCTTGGACCTTCTTCCAAAGACCCCAAAGCAGCCACTCTCCAGCCGTGATTGCGGTGCGGCCCAACGGGCCCGGCAGGAGTGGCAGGAGTTTACCGTTGGGCCGCAACGGGAGGTGGTCCAGCGTTGCCAACGGAATGTTGTGATATTCCGTTACGTCCGCGGCGATCTCCTGGTACGCCAAACCGGTGAATAGTAGATCCGCGCCCTCCGCCAAGTCCATCAGTGTCGTGTTCATCTGACCCCACCATTGGACGCTCGGCTCCCAAGCCTCACGCCAAACGCTGACGCGATTCCGAATTCTCCAAAAATTGTCGGACAGGTCCTTCCAGAGATTGCGGTGCGCCTCCAACATCGCCTTGTTTTCCAGCCCGTACGGGACGGCCACCAGCCCAGCCGCCTCAGCGAAACCAACCTGGTCAGGAGACGCGGCCATGCGCACCTCGTGCCCCCGCCGCAGCAGCTCACGGCCGACAGCGACGCACGGCTCGATATCCCCGCGAGTTCCATAACCTGCCAGCACAAATTTCATCGCGGATCTTCGCCTTTCGCCAATCTTGCGCATCCGTCAAATGAAAGCGGCTGCGCAGGTTGCCAACCCGCCGTCGGCAGCTTATCCCCAGAATTAGCTCGAAAGGGTGAAAATCGCACGCCAATGGCTCCGAATTTAGGAAGTTTCCTCAATCCACCCTCACCGGACCGTGGCGGACAGCCCACTCCGGCGGTTCTCTGTTTGTGGTACCCAGCATTCATCCAGGCGTGACGTCGATGCCCAGCTGCAGGCGGCGTGCGGCCGCCAATCGAAAATGAGCCGGATATGATCGACTCCGACCGCACGCGTGCCCGCATCGCGTGCCGGACATAACCTCTCCGCAGGCGAACCGGAGGCTTCGGCTCTTGTCACAATCTGTGCTCATCACTGGTGGGGCAGGCTTTATCGGGTCCGCGCTCGCGCGCCGTCTGGTCACATCCGGCTACGACGTCGCCGTCATGGACGTGCTGCATCCGCAGGTGCACGGTGAAGGCCGCGCGATCGACCTGCCCCAGTCCGTGCGCATGTTCACCGGTGATGTGACGCATGCTCCCGATTGGGACGCTGCGCTTCGGTTGTTCCGCCCTTCTCAAGTCGTCCATTTGGCGGCCGAGACGGGAACGGGACAGTCACTGTCCCATGCGACACGCCACGGTTCGGTGAACGTAGTAGGAACCACCCAGCTGCTTGATGCGCTGAGCCGTTCGGCACTCGTGCCCGACCAACTCGTCTTGGCATCGTCGCGGGCCGTCTACGGCGAAGGAGCGTGGCGATGCGGCACCCAAACCTTCTATCCGCAGCCGCGCAGCCACGCGCAGCTGCGGGCCGGTATCTGGGATCCCAAGGGCCCCAACGGTCAACCTGCGGCGCCGCTTGCGAGCTGCGCGGGCCAAACCGAGCCCCGCCCGACCAATATCTACGCTGCAACCAAGCTCGCGCAGGAGCACATGTTGGCGGCCTGGACGGCCGCGCATGACACCAATCTCAGTGTGCTGCGCTTGCAGAACGTCTACGGGCCAGGCCAGTCGCTGACCAATGCATACACCGGAATCGTCGCTCTGTTCGCGCGGTTGGCGCGGGAAAAGAATGTGTTAGAGGTGTATGAAGACGGTCGCATCGTACGCGATTTCGTTTTCATCGACGATGTCGTCGACGCGATATATGCAGCGGTTCAGACTCCCTCGACCCGTGCACGCTGCCTCGATATCGGGTCGGGTGTGGCGACCACCATCCATGAGCTTGCCCGCAAGATTGCCGCCATCTGCGGCGCCCCAGAACCAACGGTCGTGTCAAAGTTTCGGGATGGTGACGTACGCGCCGCGAGTTGCAACATCCATCCGGCCGAACATTCGCTGGGCTGGCGCCCGAGGTGGGCGCTCGAGGATGGTCTCCATTCACTTCTCGAGTGGATCGGGCAGCAACACGATGTACCGGCGGGGCCGCCGATCACGCCGGCTCCTGCCGTGCCGTAGCGGCTCACGATGAGAACCGCCACCGGCCTTTCGCCGTACACCAATGTGAGCGCGGACGGCGAAGGCTCCTTGGGCCACTTACGCGACGCGGCGCAGCCGTTGGAGTCGTGTGCAACAATGCGCCAGTCAAAGAACGTGTCCTCGTGCCCAGGTGGTGATCTTGCTCAAGACCCGCGGCGATAGCCCTGTCGAAGGGGCACAGGGTCGCCGCGCACCACAGACCGGTTTTCGCGCGGACATCGAGGGACTGCGCGCCGTCGCGGTGATCGGCGTCGTCCTCTTTCATGCCGATGTGCCCGGTGTGGGCGGTGGTTACGTGGGCGTGGACGTCTTCTTTGTGATCTCCGGCTTCCTGATCACCGGGCTGCTATGGCGCGAGGTCAGCACCACGGGCACCATCGGGCTGCGCCGGTTCTACGGTGCGAGGGCCCGCCGGCTTCTACCAGCGTCTGCTCTGGTGGGCATCGTCACCGCTATTGGCTCGGTGCTTCTACTTCCCCCGTTGCGGGTCCCGGACGTCCTTGATGACGGCCTTTGGAGCGCGCTGTATGTCGGCAATTACCGCTTCGCCCTGCAATTTCGCAACTACTTTGATGCGAAGCTGCCGGCATCGCCTTTTCAGCATTACTGGTCCTTAGGCGTAGAGGAGCAGTTCTACTTGGTGTGGCCGGCCGTGATCATCGGCACGGCTTGGCTCATCCGGCGTGTGGGTCGCCGTGGCACGGACGGCCCCGAGCCGTCGCGACGGCCCTACCTGGTAGTCCTTGCGCTGATTGCCGCCGCTTCGTTTGCGCTGTCGGTGGTGGTCAGTTACGTCGTGCCTTGCGTAGCCTTCTATTCGCTGCCCACACGGGCCTGGCAACTGGGTCTCGGCGGCCTGGTGGCACTTGCGGCAGGTCGATTGGGCCGGCTTCAGGCATTGCCCGCGGCCATCGCGGGATGGTCAGGACTGGCCCTCATCGTCGTGGCTTACCTGGCATTGAGCCCGACCACTGTCTACCCGGGGACCGCGGCGCTATTACCAGCGATCGGTACGGCGTTGGTGATCGGCGCCGGCTGTGCCGGCCCTCCTCGGGGATGCGGTCGCTTGCTGGAATTGCCCCGGATGCGCGCGGTCGGCCGGGTCTCGTACTCGTGGTATCTGTGGCACTGGCCGGTGCTGGTGTTCGCGCCCGCCTTGCTGGGCCATCCGCTCGGCTTGGCAAGCAGATTTGCGGCGGTCCTGCTATCGGCCGGCCTGGCGGTGCTCACGCTTCATCTGATCGAAAACCCGCTCCGATTCGCGCCGCTCTTACGTCGGTCTTCACTGCGCAGTCTCGCTCTCGGCGGTGCCGCCACCGCGGTGGCGGCCTGCGTGTGTGTGGCGTTACCAGCAGTGGTGCCGACCCCGGTCGGGCGCGGTGCGCCAGCTTCGGCACTGACCGTGACGGCGATGCCTCGACCCACGGGACCCGACATCACGGCATACGACGCGGCAGTGCAGCGCGCATTCGCACAAGTCCAGGCCGCCGTCGCAGCCTCTGTCGAGTTGCGAGCCGTACCGTCGAACCTGGACCCGCCACTTGCCGATGTGGCAGCCGAACTTGAGCCCCTATTCCTCAACGGCTGCATGCGCACGTTTTTCCAAGCGGGACAGCCGGAATGCGTGATGGGAGATACCGCCTCCGCGACGACTGTCGCGCTGGTCGGTGATTCGAACGCCGCGATGTGGGCTCCGTCGGTCCAGCAAGTCGCCGCGCAGCGGCACTGGCGCCTGGAGATACTCAACAAGGCGGCCTGCCCTTTGATGGACTTGCCTGTCACCAACCCCCTGCGTCGCATGCTGACCAAATGCGATCAGTGGCGGGATCAAGTGATCGGCCGATTACGCGCGGAACGCCCACGATTGGTGCTACTAAGCGTATGGCGCGGGTACGGCCCAGGCGGCGGCTACCTGCCGGGCTTTACTGCATACGATCCGGCGTGGCTCGCGAGTTTGACCCGCCTGGTGCAGCAGCTGCGTGGCTTTGGCGCCGAGGTGCTGGTGCTCGGGCCGATTCCGGATCCGAAGCTTGTGGCGCGGATATGCCTGTCTGGACACCTCGATGACGCGACAGCCTGCTCGTCAGCGAAATCGACGGCGGTAAACAGCTCTGGTATTACCGCTGAATCTTCAGCGACCAAAGTCGGCGGCGGACAATACGCCGACCTCACGGAGCTTTTCTGCACCGCCGACCGCTGCCCGGTCATCGTAGGAAACACCTTGGTCTACTTTGATGAGGATCACCTGACGGCCGAGTATCCCCGGGCGTTGGCACCGGTAATAGGGGCGCTGGCCGACCGCGCGCTGGCCGGCGGGTGAAATTTCGCGCCGTTCGCGGCCAACCTCAGCGTCGTCCAAGCAGGTAACACCGCTTGCTGTGGCATTCATCAGCTATACGTGCCGTCACCCCGATCGGCTCTCAAGGTGACTTGTTATCCGTTGCAGAACAGGCACTTTCGTCAAACCGAAACTGGCCGAGCTACGTATTCAGTGCGAGGATGGCGCGGACGTGTGCGACCCGGAGTTCCGCGTAATGGTCCAAACTGCCGACCGGTGCCGAACATCAGCTGCCTGACCACGCCTGGCCTTGGAGGGTTGATCTCGCAAAGACGGGACGCGTTGTCGTCGCCGTTCTAACATGCATGCGGCTCAAAGGTGTCGCACCCGAACTCAATTGGCCTATCCAAGAAGCGTGAGGGCCCTGCCGCTCACTGCTTCATTGAGTGGTCAAAACGGTCGCCCGGCACTGGAATCAGTGGACGCCGAGGATAATTTGAGAGGTTCGCACACAACGCTGACTATTCTTCCTTGGTATCAGAATTTGCCGAGTTATCGTCGGAGCGGTGCGCCGGAGATTTTGAATCGACCAACGCGAGCAGGTCAAGGAAACCCGGGCGACTCGCCGGATTGCCGCGCCAGTCACCGCAATGACGGTGGTCGCCGTTCGGATGCCGTGCCGCGGAGGGCAGACTCTTCCAGAAGATTGGCGGCGGCCGCGATGCTTTCGGAGGGTTTGCTGGTCCGTGTCGCGATCTCACGCGCTTGGGCAGCATATTCTGGATCGAGGATGGTGCGCAGGTCCGAAACGAGCGAATCAGTGGTGCTTTTCCAGAGGAGGCGGCCAGTACCTATCTTCATCCGCTTAACCGCATTTCCCCAAATCGGCTGATGCATCCGCAACGTCGCAAGAATCAACTGAGGGACCCCTGCGCGCAGAGCTGTGGCTAGTGTGCCAGCGCCGCCGTGGTGGACGACCGCGCGGCAGACCGGAAAGATCGCGGCGTGGTTGACAGTGTTGACTAGCTTGACGTGTTCGAAATCGGGGACGCCACTGAAATCACTCCAGCCGGCGCATACCAATGCGCGCTCACCCAACTCCGCGCAAGCTGCGCTGATCATGGCGACTGTCTCGGCGGGAGACATAATTGCGGTACTGCCGAAGCCGAAATAGATTGGCGGTTGACCTGCTGCGATCCACGAGAGAATTTCTTCATCGGCTTCCGTCTCCAACTCCATTGTCAGAGCGCCAATTAAGGGCCGACGACCCTCCCATTTCGCCCACTCGCTTTTCAAGCCGGGAAAGCAAACGTCATGGTACGCCTGGATCTCAAGCGAGCCACGTTCAGCAATCTGCCGCGACGTGGGGCCTTTAGCAGTTGGCAAGCCCAATTCGCGGCGCTGGTTGTCCCCTAACTTCTTCATTGACAAACGCCACGTCAGCCAATCGTCCACAGTCATTCCGATACGACCAAATGGCGAGAGGAAGGTCGGAACAAGCTCACCGTTGGCCCGAATCGGGACCGTGTGCAGGGTGGCCAACGGAATGTCATAAAACTCCGCGACGTTGAGAGCAGCCTGCTCGCCATATACGAAGTTCAATAGTAGATCGGCCCCATCTGCCAGCGACATCAGTGCCGTACCAATATCTTTCCAGCACTGCGAAAATAGGCGCAGATCTTCCCGAACCAGCTTGAACAGATCTTGGACTTTCCAGAACTCGCGCGATAGACGCGTCGTAAATTCGAGGTGCAGGTTGTGCCATGCCAGCGAATCCGGCCCGCAAGCAACCACGGAAAGCCCCGCCGCCTCGGCGAAGCCAACCAGATTGGGCGGGACGGCAATCCGCACGTCGTGCCCTCTCTGTAGCAACTCACGACCCACGGCGACGAAGGGCTCGACGTCGCCGCGAGTTCCATAGCTTGCCAGAGCAAATTTCATCCCGAAAGTCCTAGCCTTTCATTTGCGTACTACTAATTAGCAGTTCCTGAGAGCCGGCGGGGCGCTTGCCTACGACTGATTCTCCCCCCCACTGCCCACAACAGCGCGATAGGGCGGCGCGTTCACCGCGCCAGCTACCGTGCCCTGCTCGACCCTCACCACGTGCGTGTTCTGCGATATAAAGCATCAGCCCCCGACCGGCGTAGCCGCTTCGCAACATATCCCAAGTCTCGACTGCATATGCGAAAGTTCCTCAAGTTTTATCGAATTGGCACCGAAACCCGACCACCGCGAAACAACCACATCTACCCACCTATGTCAGAAGGCCGCAGGCGTTGACCGCTCCATGGCCTTCAACCAGCCGCTCAGGCGCTAATACCCCGGCCGGCTCGTCTGGACAACATACTGGCCGTATACATCAAGGCGCTCGACGATTCTTTACGGATGTTTGGGTCCCGCACGATCCTGAAGAATTCGTCGCGCCAGTTTAGAGCTACCCGGAGCCGACGGAGGGTAAACTGGCGACCTTTTATCGCGATAGCGAAGCTCGAGCGAAAGCGCGAGTTGCGACTGGACGCCCTGCATGACTCCAATCTCAGTCGGCTGCGCCTGACTCTCGGTCCGCTGCGCCTGCGGAAGGTCTACTTGACGAGTCTTCGCTGAAGTACGTATCTGCGCGCGAGCCGCCCTGCCTGTAGATCGGCGCGGCGCTGTAATCACACCATGACCTGACCCGCGAGATCGCCGCTATCTGCCCTTCGAATGCAAGTAGTAGCGAGCGTGTCGACGCGACTGCACTAGGAATCTGCGCCGTACCGTCGAGGCGACGATGAAACGCTCTACTGGCGCGCTAAGCGACCATTGACGATGGCCTGCAGTCATTGGTCTCCGGATTGGCGATTACCTTTGCGGAATGAAGTGGTGAATCTATCGAGGTGTGCCAACCGACGCGACTGGGCGTCGTGCGGCACGTCGCCAACGCACGATCACAGGACCGAGTACCGAGGCCAACCATATTCGCGTGACCTCACCGCTGGCTCTGGACTGCCAGGCGCCCCTGAGGCGGACCCTGGGCCATTGGTGCTAGAACGGCCATCTGCGGGTTCACGAAAAAACATTCGTATCGTTGCGGTAGCGTGCGCTGCTATGACGGCTCTAATGATGTAGGGCTGGCAGCACCCCAAAAGACGACACAGCGCGGGTCGCAATGCGACAGACGCGCGGAATGAGCGATACATGCCCTTCAAACCGACCACGCTCGGCCGTGCGAGCAATAACTTCATGGCCGGGCTGCCAGCTCGTCGGTTTATCGCCGCAGTCATTGCAATCGGCTCCGTGCAGCTCATGGCCACGATGGACGGCACCATCGCGGTCGTTGCTCTCCCCAAGATCCAGGACGAGCTAAACCTGTCAGATGCCGGGCGGAGCTGGGTGATCACTGGCTACATAGTGACCTACAGCGGCCTGCTGCTAGTGGGCGGTCGCCTCGGTGACGCAATCGGGCTCAAACGCACCTTTATGGTCGGCGTCGGCCTATTCAGCATCGCGTCGGCGGTATGCGGTATCGCGCAAGACGGAGGCACCCTCGTCACGGCCCGGCTTCTGCAGGGCGCGGCGGCCGCGATCATCGCACCCACCAGTTTGGCGCTGATCTCGACCACCTTCCCGAAGGGACCGGCACGTAACGCTGCCGTGGGGGTTTTGGGCGCCACGGCCAGTCTCAGCTCGGTGATGAGCCTGGTGGTGGGCGGGGCCCTTACCGAAGTGTCATGGCGGCTCATTTTTTTGTTGAATGTGCCGATTGCGCTGCTGGCGATTTACCTCGGTCGAAGCGCCCTACGGGAAACTCAGCTGGAACGGCTGAAGCTCGACATCACGGGGGCAGGGCTGGCGACGTTGACATCTATCGCCGCGATTGTCGCCGTGTCGATGGGACCGGAGAAGGGCTGGCTGTCGGGCGCGACGATCGGTTCGGGTGCGGTGACACTGGGCGCTTTTGTGGCGTTTGTCGTCGTGGAACACCTGGCTGAGAACCCTATCGTGCCGCTTGACTTATTCTTCGACCGCAACCGGCTCGCCACGTTCGCTACCATCTTCCTCGCCGGTGGCGTGCTCTTAACCCTGACAGTGCTGGTCACCCTGTATGTGCAGAACCTCTTGGGCTACAGCGCCCTGCACGCAGGCCTCGCCTTCATCCCATTTGTCCTTGCCGGTGGGGCCGGGGTGGCTTTGTCCTCCCGGCTGGTAACGCGTTTTCCGCCGCGGGTATTGGTGCTCGCCGGCGGGATGCTCGTGCTCGGCGCGATGCTGTACTGCTCAACGTTTCATCGTGGCATCCCGTACTTCCCCAATTTGCTCGTGCCGCTCGTCGTGGGCGGTATCGGTATCGGCATAGCCGACCCGCCAATCGTGCTGTCATTAATCGCTGGCGTTGGTCCCGATCGGATCGGGCCCACGTCCGCGATCTCGCTTATGCTTTACGGCCTCGGCGGGCCGGTGGTGATGGGCGTCATCCAGGCTGTCGTCACAGCGCGAACCGTGTCATTAGGCGGGACTAGTGGACCGGCGAAGTCCATGAATCCCGCCCAGCTACATGCCCTGGATCAGGGCTATACCTTTGGGCTGTTGTGGCTGGCCGGCGTGGCCGTCGTGGTCGGTGTGGCTGCGCTGCTCATCGGCTACACCGCACAGCAGGTGGCGCATGCCCAGGAAGTCAAGAAAGCTATCGACGCCGGCGATCTAAACTAATAGCCGACCCGTGCAGCACCACCCGGTGCGCGCGGCGCATTCATGGCCCATACATGACCGGATTTTGAGTGGCCTCGAGTTTGACGCGATGCCCTCCGCTGCTCTCGTCACGCCGCGAATCGGGCGCAACCAGGTTCAGGAATAAGCTTGGCAGCGCCAAAGAGCCGAGAGACATGAGCCGGCAAGGTAAGGTTCGGGCGGTGCCAGCCCGGATACGCCCCCTTAGAGCATCCAGAACACGCCGCGCCTCGAAACGTGATGCGCTGCCGGACAATCGGCTCGCGTTCGCGGACCACGCCGTGTTCGCAGAACACACCGCCAACGGCCGGAACCTGGTCATCCAGGTCGTGTTCATTTACGAGCACGCTATCGACATCGATGGGGTGAGGCGGTTCAACCGAAATCTGGGTCGCGGGCTGCTCGGGCGGCGCATCGAGCGTTCATCGTTCGGGCGATATCGGTGGGTGACTAACCATGTTCCATCGGACGTCGACGTCGCCGAGCGTCCCCGGCCACGTGCCGAACTCAGCGACTGGGCCGACGAACGCTCGCAGATGCCCACCGATTCGGAATCGGGTCCCGGTTGGCATATCGGCGTCCTCCCGCTTGCCGACGGCTCGACCGCGGTCAGCTTGGTGGTTTCGCACTACCTCATCGACGGCTTCGGGCTCGCCCTCGTGATCGCTGATGCGTTAATAGACAAACAGCTCGAACTTGGCTACCCGCAGCCACATTCGCGCAGCCCACTGCGCGCCATCGCACAGGACGTCCGCGAAGCCGGGCGGGACGCGCGCGAAGTCGGCCGCGCGCTTGCCGTCGCAGCAAAACTGGCCCGTCGCCGTCGGCCGGACAGTACCCCGGCAACGGAATCGCGACCCGTCGCCGTCAGCGGAGGCGGGGCCGATGAAGGCGTTGTCGTGCCGGTCGTCACCTTGCATATCGACGCGGACGAATGGGATGCGCGCGCAAAGATTCTGGGCGGAACTGGTAGGACGCTACTCGCAGGATTCGGAGCAAAACTCGGCGAACGCATGGGACGTCGACGTGCCGGTGATGGTGCCGTCACCTTGCAACTCCCTATGAGCGCCCGCACCGAGGGCGATACACGTGCGATCGCGGTATCGTTTGCCCGCTTCAGCGTCGACCCGACCCCGGTGACAACGGATCTCGGCGACGTCCGTGCCGCGGTCAAGCAGGCGCTGGACACGCTGCGGGAGACACCAGATGAGTCGGTGCAGCTGCTGTGGCTGGTCCCGTTCACGCCGAAGCGGATATTGAGACGAATTGGCAATGCGATGGGCGCCGACCCGGATCACCCGGTGTTCTGCTCAAATCTCGGCGACCTCGGCTTCTTGGTGTTGGCCCTGGCCGGCAACGAGGCCGAATACGCCGTCATCGAAGCGGCCCTCAACAGGCTGCATCTCATCCGGGTGAGCGGGCAAAACTTAACGCGGCAACTGCTCGAGCGGACCGGTGGTCAAATGATGCTGCAGTCCTGGCGGATCGGCGACAAGATCGCCATCACCATCGAGGCCTATCAACCGGGCGCGAAAAACACCAAGACCGCTTTGCGCGAGCTGGCCGGGCAGACACTGGCCGAGTTCGACCTGACCGGTGAGATCGACTAAGCGGCACATCCCGGCTGCCGCATTGCGGCGACTTCCCTGCGGTGCCTGGCACGTGGGCCCGGAACGTGACGGTTCACGCAACGTAAATTTCGCGGCCCCTGCGATGCGGCGCGACTGCAGGCTTACTCGTCAGACGCCTTGCCGGCTGCCAACCTGTCGCGCAGGCTCTTCGGCCGTATGTCGGGCCAGTTCTGTTCGATGTAGTCCAGGCACGCAGCGCGGTCGGCTTCGCCGTAAACCACACGCCAACCAGCCGGAACATCGGCGAAGGTCGGCCACAAGCTGTGCTGCTCCTCGTCGTTGACCAACACGAAAAAGCTGCCACTGTCGTCGTCGAACGGATTGACGCTCACCGAGTGATTCTCCAGATCCTGTAGTCGAGATTGAGTGAAACCGCCCCAAACGATACCCGGAAGCCCACAGCCACAGTGGTGGGTTCGGGCAAATGTTCCTGATGACGCGGGGCGCGGTACGGCCATCGCACCCGGCGCCAACTGTGCTGCGATGACCCGTTGGCGATGGAGCGTCGTCGGGCTAGCCACCGACAGCCACGCCGCTCGCCGAGGCAGGGCTCCGGTAAGGGCGTCAACCGCCGCGAGCAAACACCCTGCCGCCACCGCGAGGCGGTTGTGGACGCGCACGGACGGCCGAGGAGTGGCCTGAGCGCGCGATACCCAAAGCGTCGCCGCCGCCGCGCCGGAGCGCCGGTAAGTGAGATCACGGTTATTGACGCTTGCGTAGCCGCTAAGCAGGACCGATCCCCCGCGGCCGAGTGTGCGAGGGGCCCGTCGCCAAGCGGCGGGTCGTCACCGTCGATGACAACCGGATCGGCGGACGCGGTCACGGGGTCGCGATCCGTCCACAGCCTTGACTGTGAACACAGCCCAGCTAATATCACGGTTAGGTAACGATCTTATCAACTTTTTAAAATCGTCGGCGGCGCGCGTAATACCATCGCCCTGCCATGTGGGCCGCTGGCGGCACCGATATCGCCGACGTGTAAAGGATCAAGCGGCGTGGGTGGTGGAGCTGGTAATCGGGGGACCGGGTCTTGAGTCAAGCAGGGGGGCAAGGCCAGGTGGTCGTTGCCCGTAAGGAGGCGGAATGGTTGCATTCCGGGCCATCGATGATGATGATGCACGTCGATCGGAGTCATTGAGCTGTTCGCCCGGCGCGGCCAGGCCTGCCACCCCGGTTGCCATCATCGGTGTGGCGTGCCGACTTCCAGGGGGAATCGACTCGCCGGACCGGTTATGGGAAGCGTTGCTGCGCGACGATGACCTGATCACCGAGATCCCCGCCGACCGCTGGGACGCCGAGGAATATTACGACCCCGAGGCCGGGGTGCCCGGTCGGTCTGTGTCGAAGTGGGGCTCGTTCCTGGACGACGCCGCGGGGTTCGATGCCGAGTTCTTCGGGATCGAGGAGCGTGAGGCGACCGCGATCGACCCGCAGCATCGGCTGCTGCTGGAAACGTCGTGGGAGGCAGTCGAACACGCGGGCCTCAACCCGGCGAGTTTGGCCGGGTCGCGGACCGCCGTCTACGTCGGCGTGTCGCACGACGACTACCTCTCGGTGGCGGCCGATTCCTACACTCAGGCGGGCCCGTACGGATTCCTGAGTAACAGTCGCAGCATGGCGTCCGGACGAATCGCCTACGCCATGGACCTACGCGGCCAGGCGATAACGGTGGATACCGCATGCTCGTCTGGGCTGGTCACGGTGCATCTCGCATGTCGCAGCCTGCACGACAGCGAATGCGATCTGGCGCTGGCGGGCGGCGTTTCGCTGACGCTGGATCCACGAAGATACGCCGCCGGATCAGCCGGCGGCGTGCTCTCGGCGACCGGGCGCTGCCACGCATTCGACGTCGCCGCCGATGGTTTCGCCATCGGCGAGGGCAGCGCAATGATGCTGCTCAAGCGGTTACCGGATGCATTGCGTGACGGGGACCGAATCTTGGCCGTGGTGCGCGGCACGTCCCTGAACAACGGTGGCCGAACTGCGGCCATCACCACACCGTCGCGGCCGGCACAAGTAGCCGCCTACCGGGCGGCCCTGGCAGCGGCGGGGGTGGAGGCCGGCAGCGTCGGCATGGTCGAGGCGCACGGCAGCGGCGACCCGGTCGGTGATCGGATCGAATTCGCAAGCCTGGCAGAGGTTTACGGCGCTGCCGGTCCCTGCGCGCTCGGCTCGGCAAAGTCGAATTTCGGACATAGCCAATCGATTTCGGGAACGCTCGGCTTGATCAAGGCGGCCCTGGCCCTGTGGCACGGCGCAATACCCGGAAATCAACGCTTTTCACGCCTGCCGGATGAGCTCGCGCAAATCGACACAAAGCTCTTCGTGCCGAAGTCGAACACGCCGTGGCCGAGCGATGACCTCCAACCGCGGCGGGCAGCGGTATCGGCCTACGGGTTCTCGGGTACTAACGCCCACGCGATCTTGGAGCAAGCGCCGCAAACTTTCGAGCCCGATGTAGAGGCCGAAGGAGCGACATCGCTTCTCCAGCCGCCGTTACTCTTGACGCTTTCGTCCACCTCGTCCAGCGAATTGCGCCGCACCGCAAGGCGATTGGCCAGCTGGATGCAGTCACATGACGAGGTGTCGCTGCCTGATCTGGCGTATACCCTTGCGCGCCGTCGTGGCCACCGCCCCGTGCGCACCACGGTCGTCGCCGCCAACCTCGACGAGGCGGCGGCGGGGCTGCTCCAGATCGCCGACGGCGAAACTTCGTATCGGGCGGCGGCCGGACGCGACGACCGGGGCCCGGTGTGGGTGTTCTCCGGTCACGGGTCGCCGTCGGCAATCATCGGGGCCGACCTGTTGGCCAACGAGCCGGCGTTTGCTGCCGCGATTGCGGCGGTCGAACCACTGATCGCGCAGGAGTCGGGCTTTTCGGTAATCGAAGCGATGAGGTCACCGGAGGTGATGACCGGCGTAGACCGGGTGCATCCGACGCTGTTCGCTATGCAGGTCGCGTTGGCGGCCACCTTGAAGTCCTACGGCGCGCGCCCCGGCGCGGTGGTGGGGCACTCGCTGGGCGAGACCGCGGCGGCAGTGGTCGCGGGCGCGCTGTCGCTGGCAGACGGGGTGCGGGTCATCTGCCGCAGCTCCCGGCTGATGGCGCGCATCGCCGGTTCCGGTGCGATGGCCCTGGTGGAAATGCCGGCGCAGCAAGTGCTTTCCGAGTTGATGGCCGGTGGGATCAGGGACGTTGTGATCTCCGTGGTGGCTTCACCCGAGTCCACCATCGTCGGCGGCCAAACCGAGACGGTGCGCGAACTGGTGAAAGCGTGGCAATCACGGACGGTGGCAGCTCGCGAAATCGTCACCGACGCGGCATGGCATACCCCGGTGGTCCAACCCATCCTCGATGAACTGTCGGAGGCGCTGGCTGAGCTGTCACCGGCAACGCCAGAAGTGCCTATCTACTCCGCGAGCCAGTTCGACCCTCGCGAGCTGCCGGTGTGCGATGCCCGCTACTGGGTCGACAATGTGCGGCGCACGGTGCGGTTCGCCGCGGCGGTCCAGGCCGCGATGCAGGATGGCCACCGGGTTTTCGCCGAGCTGGCGGCGGATTCCCTGCTCGACACATATCTCGAACAGAACGCTCGAAGCCTCGACATCTCGGTGGCCGCCTTGGCCGGCATGCGAAGCGAGCAAGCGCTGCGGCACGGGCTGCGCGGCCTTTTGGCGGATCTGCACAATGCGGGCGCAGCGGTCGACTTCTCCGCGCTTTATCCGGGCGGGCGACTGGTAGACGCGCCCCTGCCGACGTGGACGCACCGCCGGCTGCTGTTGGACCGTGACGATCACCAATCCTCCGCCACCGCCGCCGGATGCACTGTTTCGGCCCACCCGCTGCTGGGTGCGCACGTGCGCTTGCCGGAAGAGCCGGAGCGTCATGTCTGGCAGGGAGAGGTCGGCACCGCCGCCCAGCCGTGGCTCGACGATCACCAGATCCAGTGTGTCCCTGCGCTTCCGGCGGCGGCCCACTGCGAGATGGCGCTGGCCGCCGCGCACACGGTGCTGGGCGAGATTTCGGAAGTCCGCGACATCCACTTCGAGCGGACGCTAGCGCTGGATGAGCAGACCGCGATCGGCGCTTCGGCGTCGTTGTCGTCCGCAGGGGCGGTCGAGTTCGCGGTGGAGGCATTCCGGGGCGGCGAGAGAACCCGGCTGAGCAATGCGGTCCTGCACGCCGCTGACGAACGACACCTCGCCGTGCGCGACATTGCCGCGCTTCTTGCCGCGCATCCGCGCAGCGAAGACGGCGACGAGGTGCGCAAGCGCCTGGACGAGCGGGGCGTTCAGTACGGTCCGGCGTTCACCGGACTTGGCGCGGTGCACACGGGCGAGGCGGGTAGCAGCGCCGTGGCCGAGGTCGCGCTCCCCCGTCAAATCCGCTCCGGCCAACATGATTACACCGCGCACCCCGCACTGCTGGATGCCTGTTTCCAATCGGTCGCGGCTCATCCGGCCATGCAGGCGGTTGGCGGGAACGTGTTGGCGCTGCCACACAGCATCCGCCGGCTGCGGGCCTACGCCTCGGCGCGCAACGCCCACTACTGCTACACACGCGTATCGAAAGCCGACAGTTCCGGGATCGAGGCCGATCTCGATGTGCTCGATGAGCACGGCGCAGTCCTGCTCGCCGTAGAGGGGTTGCGATTGGAAACCGGTCTCTCCGAGAAGGACAGGAAAGACCGGGTTCTGGCCGAGCGGCTGTTGACCATCCAATGGCGGCAGCGAGAACTGCCCGACGTCGAATACGCCCACCCCGGAAGCTGGCTGCTGATCAGCACCACCGCCGTCGCAGACGTTCTGGCCACCGATTTGCCCGACGCCCTGAAAAGCCACGGCTCGCAATGCACCACCGTGTCCTGGACACCGCACGCTGACCACGCAGTGAACAGCCAACAGCTTCGGAAACATCTTCTCGGCACTGGGTTTACCGGCGTAGTGGTACTGATGGGACCGCAGAACGGTGACTCGGTTGACCCCCAGCTGGGCCGCGAGTGTGTGGAGCATCTGGTGCGGATCATCCGTGAACTGCCAGATCTCCCAGGCGAGTCGTCTCGCCTGTATGTGGTGACCCGCGCCGCTCAGACGGTGCTTTCCGGTGATGAACCGAACCTGGAACACGCTGGACTGCGGGGTCTGATCCGAGTGGTCGGCACGGAACACCCCCACTTGCGGGTCACTCATATCGATCTGGACCCCGACGCCGAAGCCGAACATCTGGCCCGGCAACTCGAGAGCGGATCCGAGGAGGACGAAACCGCTTGGCGTAACGGCGACTGGTATACCGCGCGGTTGTCACCCAGTCCGCTGCTTCCCGAGGAGCGGCGCACCACCGTAGCAGACCACGAGCGCGACGGGATGCGCCTGCAGATCCGCACGCCTGGCGCTCTGGAATCGATGGAACTCGTTGCCTGCGAACGGGTTACGCCCCGGCCCGGCCAGATCGAAGTCGCGGTCAGCGCGGCCGGCGTCGATTTTACCGACGTCCTCTTAGCATCCGGTCGTCTCGCGCCGCGAGAACTCGACGGCCACCCAGCGCGGCTCGGCACCGACTTCGCCGGGCTGGTGACAGCGGTCGGGCCGGGCGTGGCCGATCACAAGGTGGGCGACCATGTCGGCGGCCTGTGTCCCACCGGCTCGTGGGGTACGTTCCTGACGTGCGATGCGCGCTCGGCCGTTACTCTGCCGGCCGGCCTTTCTGACGAGCAGGCGGCCGCAGTCACCACCGCGACGGCGACAGCCTGGTACGGACTGCACGATCTCGCCCACATCGACAGCGGCGACAAGATATTGATCCATTCCGGCACCGGCGGTGTCGGGCAGGCGGCGATCGCGATCGCCCGCGCGGCGGGAGCCGAGATCTTCGCGACTGCCGGCACCGACCAGCGCCGAGATCTGCTGCGCGACATGGGTATCGCGCACGTTTACGACTCACGAAGCATCGACTTCGCCGACCTGATACGCCGCGAGACCGGCGGCTATGGGGTCGACATCGTGCTCAACTCGGTCACCGGCGCCGCCCAGCGCGCGGGGGTCGAATTGCTCGCGCACGGCGGACGATTCATCGAGATCGGTAAACATGACGGCTTCGGCGACCTCCGGTTGGGTCAGCTGCCGTTGCGGCGCAACCTCGCGTTCTACGCCGTGGACCTGGCCGCTATGTCCGAGAACCACCCGCACCGGCTGCGCGGGTTGTTGGACAAGGTGTATCGACTCAGCGCCGACGGTGTGCTGCCCATCCCGCACAGCACGCCCTACCCGATAGAGAAGGCCGCCAACGCGATTCGGGCGATGAGCGAGGCTCGACACACCGGCAAACTCGTGCTAGAAGTCCCCCGCACCGGGCGCACCCGGGTGAAGGTGCCGCCGGCGGCGGCCCGGGTCTTCCGCGACGACGGCGCCTACATCATCACCGATGGGCTCGGAAGCCTGGGGTTGTTCTTGACCGAGAGAATGGCTTCTCCCGCTTCAGGGGAGGGCTGCGGACGCATCGTGTTGTCTTCACTCACGCAGCCGGCCCCCGAGGCGCTGGACAAGATTGAGCGCATCCGCGCGATCGGCGCCGACGTTGTGGTGGAGTGTGGCGATATCGCCGAGGAAGCTACGGCTCGGCGTTTGGTCATGGCGGCGACGGCCACCGGCCTTGCGTTGCGCGGGGTGGTGCATGCGGCGACGGTGGCCGATGATGCCGCTCTGACCGACACCACCGACGAGCTCATCGAACGCAGCTGGACGCCAATGGTCTACGGCGCATGGAACCTACACCTTGCCACGGCCGGCCAGCCGTTGGATTGGTTCTGCTCGTTCTCCTCGGCAGCCGCTCTGGTGGGCTCGCCGGGACAGGGCGCCTGCGCCGCAGCCCACAGCTGGCTAGACGCCTTCACCTTGTGGCGGCGGGCGAAGGGGCTGCCGGCCACCGCGATCGCGTGGGGCCCATGGGGTCAGCCCGCCTCCGCTACCGCCGAAAATGTCGACATCGCCATCACCGCCGACGACTGCGCTTACGCGTTTGAGACGCTGCTGCGTCATGAGCGTGCTTACGCCGGCTATACGGTCATGAGCACCGCAACGACCACCTTCGCCCAACACACCCCCTTCTTCGAGGCGGTCCGCTCCGCTGGCCAAACCGCAAGGGGCGTAAGTAGATTGCGTGCCGAGCTCAAGGGATTGCCCTTCGACGAGTGGCCCACCCGGCTGCTGGGACTGATTTCCGACCAGGTCCGCCTGACCCTGCGCCGAAACGTGGATGTCGACCGGCCGCTCGCCGAGTACGGCATGGACTCATTGGGCGCGCTGGAGCTGCGCACCCGCGTTGAGACCGAAACGGGAATACGCATGAATTCCACCGACCTCGCCGACATCGGCACCATACGCGGCTTGGCGGAAATGCTGTGCGACAAGCTCGCAGGATCACGTTGAACAACCGGAAAGGCTGATCAGTGCCACTGCGGATACTTCCTGCACGAGCCTCCGTAGGCACCCGCGCAGTCAACGGTGAAGCGTGCCTGGACAATCGCCTCGCCTACGTGGACCAAGCCCTATTCATGGGGCAGCGCGTCACGGGGCCGAAGCAGATCATGCAGGTTCTGTGGGTTTATGAGCACCCCCTTGACTTCGACGGAGTGAGGCGTTTTCACCACAATCTCAGTCGTGGGTTGCTGGGGAGGCGCATCGAGCGTTCGCCGCTGCCATTTGCCCGGTATCGATGGGTGTCCGACCCCGGCCCGACGGACCTCGATATCGCGGAGCACCCCCGCCCACGCGCCGACGTCAGCGACTGGGCAGATGAACGTTCACAAATCCCCGTCGACCCGGAATCTGGCCCCGGTTGGCATCTGGCCGTGCTTCCACTGACCGATGGCTCCACCGCGGTAAGCCTGGTGATTTCCCATTACCTGCTCGACGGTCTCGGACTTGTCGTGTCGGGAATCGAGGCCCTTTCGGGCATCACCCACGACTTTGGTTATCCACCGCCACGTTCGCGCACTCGACGGCGCGCGCTGGTGGAGGATGCCCGCCAAACGGCGCAGCAGGCGCCTGAGATCGGTCGGGCGCTTGTCGCGGCGGCACGGCAGGCCCGTAATCAGCGGCAGAACACCGCACAACCGCAGAAACCTCGGCCGCCAATGCTAAGCGACACCAACGACGTCGCGGACCCCGTCGTCGTCGTGCCGACCGTCACGGCCTTGGTCGACCTGGCCGAGTGGGATGCCTGCGCGACCGCGCTCGGCGGAACCAGTAAGACTCTGCTCGCCGGGTTCGTGGCGAAATTCGCGGAGCACGTGGGCCGCCGGCGCGCCGGTGACGACACCGTCACCGTGCAACTTCCCATCAGCACCCGGGCCCAGGGTGACATGCGCGCGAACGCGGTGTCGTTCGCGCGTGTCAGCGTCGACCCGACACGGGTGACGACAGATCTGCGTGAGGTGCGCGCCGCGATCAAGCAGGCGCTGGTGACCCTTCGGGAAACATCCACCGAAGAGTCCTCGCAGGTCGCTTCGCTGATCCCGTTCATACCGAAACGGGTCCTGAAACGGCTGAGCGCGCTGGACTACGCGATGCTCAGCGAAGCCCTTCCGGTGTTGTGCTCGAATCTCGGTGACCTTGGCTCGGTGGTCTGCCGCCTCGATGGCAGCGACGCCGAGTTCGTCACCGGACGACTGGGTTTTCAACACCTGACGCGACAGTGGCTGGAGCGCACGGGCGGCCTGATGACTGTGCAGTCCTGGCGCCTGCACGACAGAATCGTCATCAGCGTCGGCGCCTACCAGCCGGGCGCCGACAACACGAAACTGGCCATGCGCGAGTTGGCTGCGCGCACGCTGGACGAGTTCAACCTGACAGGCGACATCACCTAACGCGGTCGCGAGGGAGCCGGGTCACGACTTCAGCACGAGTTTGAGCTGTTCCCCGTACAAAGCGAGCGATTCGCCGGCCATCATGTCGTCGTGGCCGCAGTCGACCGGATACACCGTGATGGCACCTTCGACGTATGGGTTCCAGTTTCGCGGGTCTGACGACTCGTTGCCGACGTCTCGCTGGGCAGAAAATATGATCACTTCGCCATCGAACACGCCGGGCACATGCTGTCGCAGGTGCGACCCGTTCGAATTGTAATTGTCAACCACGAACTCGAAGATTTGCCTCGGCGGGAGAATCAACTCCACTGCCTTTCCCTGCTGGCGGATCAGTTCCTCAGCCCGCTCGTAGGTGAGTGGCTCCGCGTGTTCGGGAACAGCGATGCGGTTGGATCGCAACGTAAGGTCCAAGATGCGACTCTCGCCCTGAATCTCCTCCGGCGCAACGGTATTCGTGGGCCCGCTATCGCCGAGCACCGGGTCCAGCATGATCAAACGCTGGACTTCGCAGCCGCGCCGGCGAAGCTCGACGGCCAGTTCATGGGCCACTGGCCCGCCGAAAGACCAGCCAAGCAGGTTGTAAGGCCCCACTGGATAAAGGGCCTGCAGTCGATCGGCATAGTCCTTCGCCATGTCACGAATCGATTGCCGGCCAAATTCGCCGTTGTCCGGAATTTGGTTGATTCCGATGATCGGGCAATCGAGGTAATCGCCCAATACCCGATACGCGTAACTTAGGCCGAGACCTTCATGGACGCAGCACAGCGGGATGCCCGTGCCCTTCTTGAGGACTTCTATCGGCAGCAGTTCCGCCGCGCTGTCATCGCTGCTCAGTTGCCGACTCAGGCTCCGAACCGACGGCGCGTCCAATATGGTGCGCACCGCGAGGTGGGCATCCAAAGTCTTGTTGATCGTGGCGATCACGCGCATCGCCAACAATGAATCACCACCCAGATCGAAGAACGAGTCCTCGACGCCGACGCGATCCAGCCCGAGGATTTGGGCGAAGATGCCGGCCAGCGTCTCCTCGATCGCGTTCGCCGGGGCCCGGTAGCGTTCGGCAACAACATATTCGGGTACCGGCAGGGCTCGCCTGTCGAGCTTTCCGTTGGGCGTCAACGGCAGCGCCCTGACTGGCACCACGGCCACCGGCACCATGTAGGCCGGCAACCGCTCGGCCAGCTTGGCGCGCGTGGTCATCGGATCGGCGGTGCCGGTGAAGTACCCGACTAGGCGCTTGTCACCGGGGCGGTCCTCGCGAGCGATTACCACCGCCCGGTCGACCCCGTCGATGTCGGCCAATGCCGCTTGGACATCACCCAACTCGATGCGATAGCCCCGAATCTTGACCTGCTCGTCGGCACGACCGAAGTACCGCAACTGACCGTCGGGGCCCCAGCACACCAGATCCCCGGTCCGGTACATGCGCGCTCCCGGAGTCCCCGCACCGGCGAACGGACATGCCACGAACCGCGAGGCGCTCAACCCTGCCCGGTTCAGGTACCCATACGAGACCCCGGCACCGGCCACATACAACTCCCCTATCACGCCGGCCGGAACGGGGCGTAACCAGGCGTCGAGCACAAACAACGCCGCTTGTAGCACCGGCGAACCGATCGGCACCACGCCTGTCCCCGGCGCCAGCGGGGCGCTCATCGTGATGCCCATCGACGTCTCGGTCGGGCCGTACGCGTTGACCATCAGCCGCCCCGGCGCCCACCGGTTTACCACCTCAGCAGGGCAGGCTTCACCGGCCACCATCACGGCCAGCGACTCCAACCCCTCGGGTGCGAGCGCCGCGAGAGCGGAAGGGGTTTCGGTGAACACGTCAACGCGCTCGGCGATCAGCAAGGCCTTGAAATCTTCCGGTGAGGTCGCCACGGATTCGGGCACCACGACCACGCGCCCCCCATGCAGTAGCGCGAAGAAAATCTCGGACACCGAAACGTCGAAAGCCAGGGATTTGCATTGAGCCCAGGCGGCCGGCGTCGGCAAGTGTCCATCCACCACCTCGAGTAGCTGGACCGCGTTGTGGTGAGAGACGGCCACGCCCTTGGGGACACCCGTCGTGCCCGAGGTGTAGATGAGGTACGCGATGTCGTCGGGGGCCGGCCCCGGCAGACCCGTTGCTGGACAGCCGGGAATGCGGGTGTCGTCGACGTCGATCACCGGCAAATCGGACCCGCCCAGTCGGGCCCGCAGATCCGCGTTGCTGATCGCCGCGACCGGCGCGGCATCGGCCACCATGAACTCGATCCGGGCCGTTGGGACTGCGGGGTCGATCGGCAGATAAGCCGCACCGGACTTGAGCACCGCCAGGATCGCGACGATCGCCTCGGCCGAGCGGGGCAGGAGCAGCGCCACCACATCACCGGCACCCACACCCTGATCGGCCAACAGGTGCGCCAGTCGGTTCGCCGCCTCGTCGAGCTGGCGGTACGTCATCGACCGCCCCTCGCACGTCAGCGCCACCGCGTCCGGGGCCCGCTCTACGTGCGCGGCAAACACCTCCGGAATAGAGGCCGACGCGGGCGCCAGATGCGCCAACACTGCGCGGTTGCCCCACGCGTCCAGGCAGGCCTGCTCATCGGCTTCGAGGAGGTCGATAGACGACAGCGGCCGGGTGGGCTCGGCGGTCATGGCGACAAGCACCTTGTGGAATCGCGCGAACAGCGCGTCGATGCCGGAGCCGTCGAACACCTCGGCGTCGTACTCGACGCGCAGCCCGATTCGAGGACCCGGCATGGCGGCAACCGCGAGCGGGTAGTGGGTGGATTCGCTGGTGTTGACTTCGGTGACGGTCAGGTCGTAGTCGCCGGTCAACGCCTCGGTGTCGACCGGATAGTTCTCGTAGATGAACATGGAGTCGAACAGCTGGTCGTGATCCGTGAGGCGGTGGATCTCGGACAAAGCCAGATGCTGGTGCTCCAGCGTGCAATTGTGAGCGTCCTGCAGCTGATCCAGCAGGTCGGCGGCGGTGGTTGCCGTGGTGATTCGCGCCCGCACCGGCACCGTGTTGATCAACAGCCCCACCATCGACTCCGCGCCGGCCAACTCCGGCGGCCGCCCCGAGACCGCCGTACCGAAGACCACGTCATGCTGCCCGGTCAACCGCATCAGCATCTGGGCCCATGCCGCCTGCAACACGATGTTGACGGTGGTATGACGCGAACGGGCCAACTCACCCACATCCCGGGTCGTGTCCTCCGGCACCTCAAACCAGGCCGCGGATCGCCGCGCCTGGCTCAGCTGACCCGGCGGACCCACCAGGGTGGGGGCATCCAGGCCCGCCAGCACCTCACGCCAAGCCGCTTGGGCCGCAGCGCGATCCCGCCCGATGAGCCACGCGACGAAGCTGCGATACGGTGCGGCCGCGGGCAGCGGGCGTCCGTAATAGCTGGCGAAGATCTCCTGCAGCAGGATCGGCAGCGACCAGCCGTCGAGCACGATGTGGTGATTGGTGAGCACAAACCGGTGCCGACCTAGTGCGGTGCGGATCAGTACCGCCCGAAACGCAGCCTGTTCGGCGAGGTCGCACACCGCGACGCGCTCAGCGGTGCAGACCTCCTGGACTTGCTCGTCAATGCTCATGCCGTTGGGATGCGGCTCGATATACCGCCATGGCACCACCGGATCAGCCGGGATGATCTGCACCGGCTCGTCCATTTGGGTCGAGAATCGGGCCGCCAGGTTGGGATGGCGCGTTACCACCGTTTGCAGCGCGGCGCGCAACCGATCGGGATCGAGCTCACCGATCACCGTGAAGTCCAGTTGCACCGCATACACGTCGTGATCGGGACCCAGCCCGGCGCCGGCATGGAACAAAAACCCCTGCTGCAACGGAGTCAACGGCAAGATGTCGGCGATATGGTGCTCCCGCTGCAGCTCATCGAGCTGCTGCTGGGTCAGATGAGCGGTAGCAAAATCGGACGGCGTGAACCCGCCGCCGCCGGTGCGGACGTGCGCGCAGATCCCGGCCAGGGCGTCGAACCACAACCGGCCCAGCCGGTCGACGTGCTCGCGATCCACCGCCGACGGCGCCCAGGTCCAATTCGCGTGCAGCTGCGGACCGGAGTCGGTGTCCAGGGTGCCGGCGTTGAGCTCGAGGGTGTGCATCAGCGGCATCGGTATGGCCGCGGCCGCCCGGGTGACCGATGCGACATCCTGGCAAACTCGCCACGGGTCGTGGGACACCTCGGCCGTCGCACCCAGTCGTCCCAGATAGTTGAACCCGATCACCGGGTCCGAGCCCCCCAACTCGACATCGGGGTTCACATATCGCAGCAGACCATAGCCCAGCGGGTCAGGCAGGGCACGCAGTTGCTCCTTGGCGTCTTTGACCAGCGCACCCAGCGCCGCATCGCCGGCCACCACCCGATCCCAGGCCAACCCCCCGACGTTCAACGTCACCGGATACTTGGTGGTGAACCATCCCACCGTGCGAGTCAGATCCACATCGGCGGCCAGCTCGTCGTGGCGACCATGGCCCTCCACGTCGATGCCGATCGGCCCCCCAGCGCTGACCGCGAACTCGGCCACGGCCAACCCGAATGCGATCAACAGGATGTCGTGCACCCCGGCGTGAAACGCAGTCGGCACCTCTCCCAACAGCATCCGGGTGGTCCCGACGTCCAGGGCCGCCGACAGATGACCCGCCGCAGCGAACGTATCCACCGCGGGCTGCAGCGCCGGAAGCACCGCCGGGGCCGCTGCCACCTGCCGCCACGCCTCGACTTGATCCACCACCGCGGGACTACTGGCGTGCGCGGCCAGCAACGCCGACCACCGGGCAAACGACGTGCCCGTCGCCGGCAACGCTATCGGCTGGCCACCCCGACGCTGTTCCCACGCCAGATTGAGGTCCTCCAACAGGATCCGCCACGAGACCCCGTCCACCGCCAAATGGTGAATGACCAAGGCCAACTGCCCGGTCGAGCCAGCCCACACCGCACTGAGCATCAGCCCGGCAGCGGGATCCAACCGTGACCGCGCCGCGACCAACGCGTCCTCGGACAACACCTCGACCACCCGCAGGCACTCCCGGGCATCCACCTCGCCGGGCTCGGGTACCCTCAAGGTCCAACTCCGGGCACCATCGTCGACGGCGCGCAGCCGCAACATGGCGTGCCGGTCGAGCAGGGCCTGCACCAGCACCACGACGTCGGCCTCGCCAACCCCCACCGGGGCCTGCACCACCACCGTCTGATTGAACTGACCCACCGGACCATCCACGTTGGCCAACCAGCGCATGATCGGCGTCGCGACCACTGGCCCCAGCCCCTCGTCGACCGGGCCGCCGGCACCCTCGACCGACCCGGCCACCCGAGCCAATCGCGCCACACTCTGCTCGACGAACACATCACGAGGCCGAAACACCAGGCCGGCCGCCCGCGCCCTGGCCACCACCTGCATCGACAAGATGCTGTCTCCGCCGAGTTCGAAAAATGAGTCGTCGACGCCAACCCGCTCCAGCCCTAGCACTTGGGCGTAAATGCCGGCCAAGATTTCCTCGGTCGGCGTCGACGGGGCGCGATACAGATCGCCTGCGGCGTACTCGGGTGCGGGTAACGCCCGCTTATCTAATTTCCCGTTCGCCGTCAACGGCAACGCCGCAACCACCACCACCGCCGCCGGCACCATGTACACGGGCAAGCGCTCGGCCAGCGCGGCACGGACTTCGGCCGGGTCGGCCGTGCCGGTCACATATCCCACCAGACGCTTATCGCCCGGGCGGTCCTCCCGCGCGAGCACCGCAGCCTGCTCGACCCCGTCCAGGGCGGCCAACGCCGCCTGCACTTCACCCAACTCGATGCGGTAGCCGCGGACCTTGACCTGCTCATCGGCACGCCCCACGTACCGCAGCTGCCCATCGGAACCCCAACACACCAGATCTCCGGTGCGATACATCCGCGATCCGGGCGCGCCCTCTCCCGCAAACGGGCATGCCACAAACCGCGACGCACTCAGCCCGGCGCGCCCCACATAGCCGACACCGACCCCGGCGCCGGCCACATACAACTCACCGACCACCCCGACCGGCACCGGACGCAACCAGCGATCCAACACGAAGAAGCCGAGCCGCGCCAACGGCACCCCGATGGGGCTGGCCGCACTGTAGACGTCGCCGGGCGCGATCTCCCGAAACGAGGCATGCACCGTTGTCTCGGTCGTGCCGTACAGGTTCAGCAAGCGCGGCGAGCCCGGATGCTGGTCTAGCCACGTTCCCAGTCGCCGCGGCTCGAGGGCTTCCCCGGCGAACAACACAGCCCGCAAGTTCAATCGAGCCCCCAGGCCGGGCGCGAGCGCATCGGCGGTTTGTAAGGCGTAAAACGCCGACGGGGTCTGACTCAACACACTGACCTGTTCAGCCACCAATAACGCGTGGAAGTCTTGCGGGGAACGCGCCACGGACTCAGGTATCACCACCAGGCGCCCGCCGCGCAGCAGCGCACCCCAGATCTCACACACCGAGACGTCAAAGGCCAGTGAGTGCCACTGCGACCACACCTGCTCGTCGATGTCCATCCCGGCTTCCAGCGACGCCAGCAACTGGACCACGTTGTAGTGGGTGACGGCAACGCCTTTGGGGACACCGGTCGTGCCCGAGGTGTAGATCAGATACGCGATGTCCTCGGGCGCCGGTGCCGGCAACGCGGTGCTGGGCCGGGCCGCGATACCCGGATCGGCCACGTCGATGACGGCCACGCCATGGCCGTCCACCCGCTCGGCCAGCTCGCCGGTGGTGACCACCGCAACCGGCGCGGCATCACCAAGCAAGAACTCGATGCGCGCCGCGGGCACCACCGGATCGATCGGCACATACGCCGCACCGGTCTTGAGCACCGCCACAATCGCCACAATCGCCTCCGCCGACCGCGACAACAACAACCCCACCCGCTCACCCGGACCAACACCCCGGTCCACCAACAGATGCGCCAACCGGTTAGACGCCTCGTCGAGCTCCCGATACGTCATCGACGAGCCCTCAAACGACAGCGCCACCGCCCCCGGCGCCCGCGCCACCTGCGCAGCGAACAATCCCGGAATCGACACCCGCACAGTCGGATCGGGCCCAGCCAGCACCGCCCGATTACCCCAAGCCTCGATCCGGACGTGCTCGTCCTCGTCGACGACGTCGATCGAGGAAAGCCGCCGCGCCGGGTCGGCGGTCATGGCGCCCAGCACCCGTCCCAACCGCTCGATCAATATCTGGATGCTGGCCGCATCGAACACGTCGGTGCGAAACTCGACCATTCCGCCGATGCCGGCCGGATCACCTACATCGGTCCAGCGCTCCCCCACTGAGAACGTCAGGTCCATGCGAGCGGTATGGGTGTCCGCGGGCAGCGAGGTTACGTCCAGATCGCCCAAAGCCGATTCCGCCGGGGGGTCGCCGGCGAAGTTCTGCCAGGCCAACATCACCTGCACCAGCGGATGATGGTTCAGGCTTCGGGCGGGATTGAGCCGCTCGACCAATACCTCGAACGGCACGTCCTGGTGTTCGTAGGCGGCCAGGCTGCGCTGGCGCACCTGAGCCAATACCTCGGCGACGGTGGGATCGCCTGCCAGATCGACCCGCAACACCAAGGTGTTGATGAAGCAGCCCACCAGCTCGTCCAGTGCGGGGTCGCGGCGCCCCGCGATCGGGAAGCCCACGGCCACATCGGAACTGGCGCTCATCTTCGCGAGCAGCACCGCCAGGGCGGCCTGCATCACCATGAAACTGGTCGCCTTGTGCTCGCCCGCCAGCCCAGCGACCCGCTGCTGCAACTCGGCCGGCCAATCCACCATCGCGCGGGCGCCGCGGTAATCGGCCACCGCCGGATAGGGCCGATCGGTGGGCAACTCGAGCCGTTCGGGCAGCCCGGCCAGATGGTCTTCCCAGTAGGTCAGCTGGGCGGCGATCAGACTGTCACCATCGTCGAGATCGCCGAATTGTTCGCGCTGCCATAGCGTGTAATCGACGTACTGCACCGGCAGCGGCGTCCAACTCGGGGCTTGTCCGGCACACCGGCCGGCATAGGCCACCCCCAGATCACTGACCATCGGCGAGATCGACCAGCCGTCGGCCGCGATATGATGCACCACGGCCACCAGCACGTGCTCCTCGTCGGCGACGCGCAAAAGCCTTGCCCGCAAAGGGATCTCAGAAGTGAGGTCGAACGGATCACGCACAACCGCGGCGACGGCCTGCTCCACCCGACCGGCCGACCAACCGGTGGCATCCACGACCTGCCAACCAAAGTCAGCTTCCGCCGCCGGGATCACCAGCTGCCGCGGAACGCCGTCCACCGACGGGAACAGTGTCCGCAGGCTTTCGTGACGGCCTACCACATCGGCCAGCGCCGCCCGCAGCGCCTCGGCGTTCAGGCGTCCGCTCAGCCGCAACGCCACCGCCATGTTGTACACCGCCGAAGGGCCCTGCAACTGGTCGATGAACCACAACCGATTCTGCGCGAACGACAACGGCACCACCTCGGGCCGCTGCACCGGAATCAGGGGCGCAAGTCGGCTCGCGACCTCACCGATGCGGGGCGCCAACTGGGCCACCGTGGGGGCCTCGAACAGCATGGGCACGGCAAGGCCGGCGTCCAGTGCGGTGTTGATCGCGGCGATGGCGCGCATCGCCGACAGTGAATCGCCACCGATATCGAAGAACGACTCATCGACCCCGACCCGGTCTAATCCCAAGACCTGGGCGAAGATTCCGGCCAGGATCTCCTCGACGGCAGTGGCCGGCGCCCGGTAATGATCGACATCGCCGTACTCCGGGGCGGGCAGCGCCCGCCGGTCGAGCTTGCCGTTGACCGTCAGCGGCAACGCGTCAAGCGTCACGACCGCCGCGGGCACCATGTATGCGGGCAGTCGCTCGGCCAACTCGGCACGAAGATCGGCCGGATCCGCGGTACCGGTGATGTAGCCGACCAACCGCTTGTCGCCGGGACGGTCCTCCCGCGCGATCACCGCCGCCTGCGCCACCCCGTCCAGCCGGGCCAGCACCGCCTGTACCTCACCCAGCTCGATGCGATACCCGCGGATCTTCACCTGATCATCGGCACGACCCAGATACTGCAACTGCCCGTCAGTGCCCCACCGCACCAGATCCCCGGTGCGATACATCCGCTCCCCCGCCGCCCCCTCACCGGCGAACGGACACGCCACAAATCGCGATGACGTCAACCCCGCCCGACCGACGTACCCATAGGCCACGCCGGCACCGGCCACGTACAGCTCGCCCACCACGCCGGCCGACACCCGGCGCAGCCCGGCGTCGAGCACGAACAACGCCGCCCCGGCCACCGGCGAACCGATGGGCACCACCCCCGAGCCCTCCGACAGCGGCGCGCTGACCGCGGCGTACACCGTCGCCTCGGTGGGGCCATAGGCGTTGATCATCACCCGACCCGGCGCCCATCGATCCACCAGCTCGACGGGGCAGGCCTCACCGGCGACCACCAGCGCCGTCGACTCCAACCCTTCCGGCGACATCACCCCCACCCCCGAGGGTGTCTGACTCAACACAGTGACCTGTTCGCGAATCAGCAAGGCGTGCAAGTCATCCGGTGACGCGGCCACCTCCTCGGGCACCATGACCAACCGCCCGCCATACAGCAGGGCCCCGAAGATCTCCGACACCGACACGTCGAAGACCAGCGAATGCCATTGCGACCACACCCGCGGTGGACCCACCGGCAATCGACTCTCCACCGCGGCCACCAATTCGGTGACGCCGCGGTGCGAGACCGCGACGCCTTTGGGGACACCGGTGGTCCCCGAGGTGTAGATCCGGTAAGCGACATCCTCCGGGGCCGGCGCCGGCAAACCGGTACTGGGCTGATCCCGCACGGCCGGATCAGCCACGTCGACGACCGCTACCGCACACCGGTCCAGGCGCGAATGCAGGTCCGCGCTGCTGATGACGACCACGGGCGCCGCGTCAGCGACCATGAACTCGATCCGCGCCGCGGGCAGCGCGGGGTCGATCGGCACGTATGCCGCCCCGGTTTTGAGGACAGCCAGGATCGCCACGATCGCCTCGGCCGAGCGCGGCACCAACAGCGCCACGCACTGCCCCGGACCCGCGCCTCGCCCAATCAACAAGTGCGCCAAGCGGTTCGAGGCCTCGTCCAGCTCCCAATATGAGATCGAGCGACCGTCACAGGTCAACGCCACCGCCTGCGACGTGCGGCCTACCTGTGCGGCGAACAACTCGGGAATGGACACCGACGACGGTGGGCGGCCCAGCGCCGCCCGATTGCCCCACTCATCGAGCCCGACCTGCTCGTCGTCATCGAGCAGATCAATCGACAACAACCGCCGAGTCGTATCGGCGGTCACGATTGCTGCTCCGCATCGGCGGTCATAACCACCAGCACCTTTTGCAACCTCCTGAAGAGCGACTCGATCCTGGTTGCGTCGAACACGTCGGTGTCGTACTCGACGCGAAGACTCAACTGCGCACCGGGCTGGACTTGCACCGCCAGCGGGTAGTGGTTGTTTTCCCGGGCCGCGACGTCGGTGATGGCCAACTCGTGATCGCCCGCGAGCGCGGCGGCGTCGACGGGATAGTTCTCGAAGACGAACAAGGTGTCGAACAACTGGTCGTGTCCGGTGGCGCGGTGGATTTCCCCGAGCGCCAGGTGCTGATGGTCCAGAGTCGCGTTATAGACGTCCTGCAGTTGATTCAATAAGCCGGCGACCGTGGTTGCCGCGGTGATGCGCGCGCGCATCGGGACCGTGTTGATCAACAGCCCGACCATCGAATCCGCACCGGACAACTCCGTCGGCCGCCCCGACACCGCAGTGCCGAACGCGACGTCGTGCCGGCCGGTCAGCCACATCAATATCTGCGCCCACGCGGCCTGCATGACGATGTTCACGGTCGTGTGATGCGACCGCGCCAGCTCGCCGATCGCCCCGGTGGTGTCCGCAGGGATCGTGAACGAGGCGACGCCTCGCTTTCCGAGCCGCAGTCGCCCGGGCGGACCCACCAAGGTGGGCGTGTCGAAGTCGGCGAGCACCTCACGCCAGGCGATGCGGGCGGCATCAAGGTCGCGGTCGGCCAGCCAACTCACAAAGTGGCGATAGGGCGCGGCCGCGGGCAGCCGCTGCTTGTAGTAGCTGGCGATTACTTCGCCCAGCAGGATCGGCAGCGACCAACCATCCATGACGATGTGGTGATTGGTCAGGATGAACCTGTGCCGATCCGGCGCGGTACGGATCAATGCCGCCCGGAACGCCGGGGGGTCGGCCAGATCGCACACCGCGGCGCGTTCGGCAGCACATATGTCCTGCACCTGTTGATCGACCCCGGCGCCGTGGGCGTCGATTGCGACATACCGCCAAGGCACCACGGGATCGGCCGGAATCAGCTGCACCGGCTCGTCGAACTGCGCGCAGAATCGGGCTGCCAGATTCGGATGCCGGCTTACCACCGCGTTGACCGCCTCGTGCAGGCGGTCCTCGTCCAGGGCACCGCTCAAGGTGATGTCCAGCTGCACCGCATATACATCGTCGCCGCGCTGCGTGGTGGTGGTGTGGAACAGCAGGCCCTGCTGCAACGGGGTCAACGGCAACACGTCAGCGATGCGGTACTGCGCCTGCAGCTCGTCGAGCTGCGGCTGGCTCAACCGGGCCGGCGCGACATCGGACGGTGTCAACCCGCCCCCGCCACCGCGAACGTGGGCGCAGATACCGGCAAGGGCCTCAAACCACAACCGGCCCAGCCGGTCGACCTGCTCGCGATCCACCGCCGACGGCGCCCACGTCCAGTTCGCGTGCAGGTGCGGGCCGGTGTCGGTGTCCACGGTGCCGGCGTTCAAGTCCACGGTGTGCATCAGCGGCATGGGTATCGCCGCGGCCGCCCCGGTCAACGCCAAGCTGTCCTGGCACAGGCGCCACATATCGTCGGAGAGGTCAGCCCCAGCGCCCAGCCGCCCCAGATAGTTGAACCCGACGGTCGGGTCGGATCCCCCCAACTCGACATCGGGATTCAGATACCGCAGCAGACCGTAGCCCAGCGGGTCGGGCAGGGCGCGCAGCTGCTCCTTGGCGTCCTTGATCACCGCCCCCAATGCCGCCTCGCCGGCCACTACCTGGCTCCACGCCAGCCCACCGAGGCTCAACGCCACTGGGTATTTGGTGGTGAACCACCCCACCGTGCCCGACAGGTCCACATCGGCGGCCAGCTCCTCGTGGCGCCCATGACCCTCCACGTCGATGCCGATCGGCGCGCCGCCGGGGCCCAGCAATTCCGCCAACGCCAGTCCGAAAGCGATCAGCAATATGTCGTGCACCCCGGCATGGAACGCCGTCGGCACCTCGCCCAGCAGCATCCGGGTCGTGTCGGCGTCCAGCGACACCGATAAGTGACCGGCCGCGGCGAACGTATCCACCGCGGGCCGCAGCGCGGGCAGCACCGCCGGAAGCGCCGCCACCTGCCGCCACGTGTCGGCCTGCTCCACCACCTCAGGGCTTAGGGCGTGCTCCGCCAGCAGCGCCGACCACCGGGCGAACGACGTCCCCGCCGCCGGCAGTGTGATCGGCTGCCCGCCGCGGCGCTGGACCCAGGCGGTGTTGAGGTCCTCCAGCAGGATCCGCCACGAGACCCCGTCAACGGCCAGGTGGTGAATGATCAGCGCCAGCTGACCCGTCGAGTCGGCCCATAGCGCGCTGAGCATCACCCCGGCGGCCGGGTTCAACCGCGACCGCGCCTTGACCAGCGCCTCCTCGGACAACACGTCCACCGCTTGCAGGCGATCGTTGGCATCCACCGACCCGGCCACCGGCACCGTCAATGACCAGCCGCCGGCGCCATCGTCGTCGACGCGCAACCGCAACATGGCGTGCCGATCCACCAACGCCTGCAAAATCGCAACGACGTCGGCCTCGGTCACACCCGCCGGGGCCTGCGCCATCACCGTCTGGTTGAACTGGTCCACCGGGCCCTCGACGCTGTGCAACCACCGCATGATCGGGGTAGCCAGCACCTGCCCGACGCCCTCGTCGACCGGGCCGCCCGCACCGTCGGCCACCCCCGCCACCCGGGCCAGCCGCGCCACGGTCTGCTCGACGAAAATGTCGCGCGGCCGACACACCAGGCCGGCGGCGCGGGCGCGCGCCACCACCTGCATGGACAAAATGCTGTCCCCGCCGAGCTCAAAGAAAGACTCGTCGGCCCCGACCCGCTCGAGCCCCAGCACCTGGGCGTAAATCCCGGCCAGAATCTCCTCGACCGCGCTGCCGGGTGCCCGGTAGTGATCGGCGTCCTGGTACTCCGGTGCGGGCAGAGCACGCTTGTCGAGCTTGCTGTTGACCGTCAGCGGCAGCGCGTCCAGGACCACCACCGCGGCCGGCACCATGTACGCGGGCAACCGCTCCGCCAACGCGCTGCGCACCTGGGCCGGGTCGGCGCTGCCGGTCATGTAGCCGACCAGGCGCTTGTCGCCGGGGCGGTCCTCCCTGGCGATCACCGCCGCCTGCTCCACCCCGTCCAGCCCCAGCAGCGCGGCCTGCACTTCGCCCAACTCGATGCGATATCCGCGGATCTTGACCTGCTCATCGGCACGGCCGAGATACCGCAGCTCCCCATCGGCGCCCCAACACACCAGGTCCCCGGTGCGATACATGCGCTGGGCCGACGCCCCGTCGCCACCGAACGGACACGCCACAAACCGCGACGCCGTCAGCCCGGCCCGTCCCACATAGCCGTACGCCGCCGCGGAACCGGCCACATAAAGATCCCCGACCACACCGACCGGCACCGGCCGCAGCGACCCGTCCAGCACGAAGAACGCCAGATGCGCCAGCGGCACCCCGATCGGGCTCGCAGCGCTGTCCAGGTCACCGTCGACGATCTCCCGGAAGGAGGCGTGCACCGTGGTCTCCGTCGTGCCGTACAGGTTCAGCAGACGTGGCATTCCGGGATGGTTCTGCCACCACGTTCGAAGACGCTGTGGCTCCAACGCCTCACCGCCGAACACGACCGCCCGCAGCTTCAGCTGACGTCCGAGCTCGGGTGACAGCGTGTCCGCGGTTTGCAGCGCGTAGAACCCCGAAGGCACCTGACTCAAGACACTGACCTGTTCGGTCACCAGCGTGGCGTGGAAGTCTTCCGGTGACCGCGTCACCGACTCGGGGACCACGACCACCCGGCCGCCGTACAACAGCGCACCCCAGATCTCCCAGACGGAAATGTCGAAGGCCAGGGAGTGCGCCTGCGTCCACACCTGCTCCTCGAGCTGCATCTCGCCCTCGAGCGATTCGAACAGCTCGGTGACGTTGAGGTGGGTGATGGCAACACCCTTGGGCACACCGGTAGTGCCTGAGGTGTAGATGAGGTAGGCGATGTCATCGGGCGCGGGTGCGGGCAGGGCGGTAGCCGGATAGGCACGGATGCGGGGATCGTCGAACTCGATGACCGCCAGGCCACGCCCATCCAAGCGGGAGCGCAGGTCTGCCGTGGTGACGACGGCGATCGGCGCGGCATCGCCGAGCATGAACTCCATTCGCGCCGGTGGATGCTCGGGGTCGAACGGCACGTACGCAGCACCGGTCTTCAAGACCGCCAGGATCGCCGTGATGGCCTGTGCCGAGCGGGAGAACAGCAGCGCCACCCGCTCACCCGGGCCCGCACCGTGAGCGACCAGGAATCGGGCCAGCCGGTTGGCGGCCTCATCGAGCTCGCGATAGGTCATCGACAGGCCCGGAGAAGTGACCGCGACGGCCTGCGGGGCGCGGGCCACCTGGGCGGCGAACAGTTCCGGAATCGACGGCGAGGCGGTGACACGCCGGCTCAGCGCCGGCCGGTTACCCCACCCGAGCAGCTGTGCGCGCTCGGTGTCGTCGAGGAGATCGACCGACGACAGCCGCCGGGACGGGTCCGCGGTCAGCGCCAGCAACACCCGCTCCAACCGCTTGATCAGCGCCTCGATGCTGTCGGCGTCGAACACGTCGGTGCGGAACTCGACCATCCCGTCGATCCCGGCGGGCTCACCGGCCTCCGTCCAGCGTTCGGCGAACGACAACGTCAGGTCTGTGCGGGCGACCTGAGTGTCGGCGGGCAGCGTGGTGACCTCCAAATCACCCAACCGCAATCCGGTGGTGGACCCGATGTCCGGCCCGCCGAAGTTCTGCCACGCCAACAACACCTGGACCAGCGGGTGATGGGTCAGGCTTCGGGTCGGGTTGAGCCGCTCCACGAGCACCTCGAACGGCACGTCTTGATGTTCGTAGGCCGCCAGGCTTCGACTGCGGACCTGCGCCAGCAACTCTGCGACTGAGGGGTCTCCCGCCAGGTCCACCCGGAGCACCAGCGTGTTGATGAAGAATCCCACCAGATCGTCCAGCACCGGGTCGCGGCGACCCGCGATCGGGAACCCGACCGCGACGTCGCTGCTGGCGCTGATCTTCGAGAGCAGCAGGGCGAGGGCGGCCTGCATGACCATGAAGCTGGTCGCGTTGTGCTCGCGTGCCACTTGGGCCACCCGTTGCTGCAACTCCGACGGCCATTCGACGGTGACGTGCGCGCCGCGGTAGTCGGCCACCGGAGGGTAGGGCCGATCGGTGGGCAGCTGGATGCGCTCGGGCATCCCGGCCAGCGCGTCTTCCCAATACGCCAGCTGCGCACCGATGCGGCTCTGGCTGTCGCTCAGATCGCCGAACTGGGCTCGCTGCCACAACGTGTAATCGGCGTACTGCACCGGCAGCGGCGCCCAATCCGGGGCGTCCCCCGCAGACCGGCCGGCATACGCCACTCCCAGATCACGCACCAACGGCGTCATCGACCAACCGTCGCCGGCGATATGGTGCACCACCGCCACCAGGACGTGTTCGTCGGCGGCGACCCGGAAAAGCGCTGCGCGCAAGGGAATATCGGCAGCCAGATCAAAGGGGCGGCGCACCACCGTGCCGACGGCCTCCTCCAGCCGGCTCTCCGGCCAGCCCGTCGCATCGACGACGTCCCAGCCGAAGCGGGCCCGCTCGACCGCCACCACCAGCTGTTGGGGAATCCCCTCGACCGACGGGAACAGCGTGCGCAGGCTTTCGTGACGGCCCACCACGTCGGTCATCGCCGTCGCGAGCGCATCCACGTCGAGGCGCCCGTCCAGGCGCAGGGCCACCGCCATGTTGTACACGGGTGAGGGTCCCTGCAACTGATCGATGATCCACAGCCGGTTCTGGGCGAACGACAATGGGACTATCTCGGGCCGCTCGACCGGAACCAACGGCTCGAGTCGGCTCTCGTCCGCACCGATGCGGGGCGCCAGCTGTGCCACCGTGGGAGCCTCGAAAAGAGCGCGCACCGCGAGGCCGGCGTTCAACGTGCTGTTGACCGCGGCGACGACCCGCATCGCCGACAGCGAATCGCCGCCCAATTCGAAGAACGATTCGTCGACTCCGACCCGGTCCAGTCCGAGGACTTGGGCGTAGAGGCCGGCCAGGATCTCTTCGGTCGGGTTGGTCGGGGCACGGTATTGACCGGCATCGGTGTATTCGGGTGCAGGTAGGGCGCGCACGTCGAGCTTGCCGTTGACGGTCAACGGCAACGCGTCGAGCACCACCAACGCGGCCGGCACCATGTAGGCCGGCAATCGCTCGGCCAGAGCGCTTTTCAACGTCGCGGGCTCCGCGGCCCCGGTGATGTAGCCGACCAGGCGTTTGTCGCCGGGGCGATCCTCCCGGGCGACCACCGCCGCCTGTGCCACGCCGTCCAGGTCTGCCAGCGCCATCTGGACTTCGGCCAACTCGATGCGATAGCCGCGGATCTTGACCTGCTCATCCGCACGCCCCGCATACCGCAGCTGCCCGTCAGCATCCCAGGACACCAGATCGCCGGTGCGATACATCCGTTGTGCCGGCGCTTCCGGGCCGCCGAACGGGCAGGCGACAAATCGCGATGCGGTCAAACCGGGACGGCGCCAATATCCGTACCCCACGGTGGTACCGGATATGTACAACTCACCAAGCACACCGGGCGGGACCGGCCGCAGCCACATGTCAAGCACGAACAGTGCCGCGCCCGGCAGTGTCGAACCGATTGGCGGCGCCCCCGAACCCGCGAGCAACGGCGCGCTGTAGGTCACATCCACCGTGGCCTCGGTCGGGCCGTACTTGTTGATCATCAGCCGCCCGGGGGTCGCCCACCGGTCCACCAGGTCGGCCGGGCACGCTTCACCACCCACGAGTAAGGCAACCGACTCCAACCCCTCGGGCGCCATAGCCCCTGCCGCTGAAGGGGTTTGACCAAAGACGTCGACTCGTTCGGATATCAGCAGGTCGTGCAGGTCGGTCGTCGAGTTCGTCATCCACTCGGGTACCACCACCAGCCGCCCACCGTTGAAGAGCGCCCCCCAGATCTCGAGGACCGAGAAGTCGAACGACAGGGAGAACCACTGCGTCCAGACGCCGGGGCGGCGCAGATCGGCGGGCAGTGAGCCGATGTACTGGATCACGTTGTGGTGAGTTATGGCCACGCCCTTGGGGACACCGGTAGTCCCGGAGGTGTAGATGATGTAGGCGACGGAATCTGCGGAGGGCGGCGGCAAGGGAGTGCAGTCACGACCGCGAACAGCCGGGTCGTCGATATCGATCACCGCAACGTCGTGCCCGTCGAGCCGCCCACGCAGCCCATCGGCGGCGATGGCGGCGATCGGCGCGGCGTCGCCGAGCATGAAGTCGATCCGGGTCGCCGGCAGCGCCGGGTCGATCGGCACATATGCCGCTCCCGTTTTGAGCACCGCCAGGATCGCCACGATCGCCCGGTCAGAACGCGGAATGTGCAGCGCCACACAGGCACCCGGGCCGACGCCGTGGCCGGCCAAGTGGTGGGCCAGTCGGTTGGCGTCCTCCTCAAGCTCCAGGTAAGTCATCGAGCGGCCCTCGAAGGTCAAGGCCACGGCTTCCGGCGTGCGCGCTGCCTGCGCGGCGAACAACCCTGGAACCGACACTGCCGGGGCCGGCGAGCGGGCGAGCACCGCTCGGTTGCCCCACGTCGCCAGCCGGGCGTGCTCCGCTGTGTCGAGCAGATCCAGCGACGACAACCGCCGACCGGGGTCGGCGGTGACGGCCGCCAGCACCCGCCCCAACCGCTCGATCAACACCTCGATGCTGGCCGCGTCGAACACATCGGTGCGGAATTCCACCTCGCCGCCGATCCCGGCAGGCTCACCGGACTCGGTCCAGCGTTCGGCCAACGAGAACGTCAGGTCCATCCGGGCGGTGCGAGTGTCCACCGGCGCCTGGGTGACCTGCAGGTCGCCCAAGCTCAGACCGGCGGCGGGGTCGTTTTCCTGCCCGGCGAAGTTCTGCCAAGCGAACAACACCTGCACCAGCGGGTGATGGTTCATCGATCGGGTCGGGTTGAGCCGTTCCACCAGCAGCTCAAACGGCACGTCTTGGTGCTCGTAGGCGGCGAGGCTGCGCTGCCGCACCTGGGCCAACAACTCGGCGACGGTGGGGTCCTCGGCCAGATCAACCCGCAACACCAAGGTGTTGACGAAGCACCCCACCAGACCATCGAGCGCGGGGTCGCGGCGGCCCGCGATCGGAAACCCTACGGCCACATCAGAATTGGCGCTGATCTTGGCCAGCAGCACCGCCAAAGCGGCCTGCATCACCATGAAGCTCGTCGCATTGTGCTCACGAGCCAGCCGGGCCACCTGCTCCTGCAACTGCGCCGGCCAATCCACCACCACGCGGGCCCCGCGGTAATCGGCCGCCGGTGGATAGGGCCGATCGGTGGGCAGCTGAATGCGCTCGGGCATGCCGGCCAGCGCGTCTTCCCAGTAAGCCAGCTGGGCGCCGATCAGGCTTTGCGGGTCCTGCAGCTCACCCAGCTGTTCGCGCTGCCACAGCGTGTAGTCGACATACTGCACCGGCAACGGCACCCAACTCGGGGCCTGGCCCGCACACCGGCTGGCGTACGCGACACCGAGATCGCCCACCAGCGGCCCGATCGACCAGCCGTCCGCGGCGATATGGTGCAGGACGGCCACCAGCACATGCTCGGTGTCGCTGACGCGATAAAGCTTTGCGCGCAAAGGGATTTGGGAGGTCAGGTCAAAGGGGTCGCGCACCACCTCCCCGACGGCGTCAGTCAGCCGGTCAGCCGACCAGCCGCTGGCGTCCACCACGCGCCAACCGAAATCGGCGAGCTCGACCGGCACCACGACCTGCCGGGGGATCCCCCCGACCGACGGGAAAAGCGTGCGCAGGCTTTCGTGGCGACCGACCACGTCGACCAGCGCCGCCCTCAGTACGTCGGCATCCAGACGCCCGCTCAGCTGCAACCCGAGCGCCATGTTGTACACCGGTGAGCCGCCCTGCAGCTGATCGACGAACCACAGCCGGTTCTGCGCGAACGACAACGGCACCACCGCGGGCCGCTCCACCGCCACCAGCGGTTCCAGCCCACCGCCGGCGTCGCCGAGGCGCAACGCCAAGTCGGCTACCGTGGGCGCCTCGAACAAGGCGCGCACCGCAAGGCCGGCATCCAGAGCGGTGTTGACCGCCGCCACCACCCGCATCGCCGATAACGAGTCCCCACCCAAGTCGAAGAACGATTCATCGACGCCGACGCGCTCGAGCCCCAGCACCTGGGCGTAGACCCCGGCCAAAAGATCTTCGACGGCGCTGGTGGGGCCCCGGTAATGACCGCCTTCCTTGTACTCCGGTGCCGGCAGCGCCCGGATGTCGAGCTTGCCGTTGACGGTCAACGGCAAGCGGTCGAGCACCACCACCGCCGCCGGCACCATGTACGCGGGCAGGCGCTCGGCCAGCTCCGTGCGGATCTGGGCCCGATCCGCGTCCCCCGTCACGTAGCCGACCAGCCGCTTGTCGCCGGGACGGTCCTCGCGCGCGACCACCACTGCTTGCTCGACCCCGGCCAGCCCGGACAGGGCGGCCTGCACTTCGCCGAGCTCGATGCGATAGCCGCGGATCTTGACCTGATCGTCGGCACGCCCCAGATACTGCAGCTCGCCGTCGGCCCCCCAGCGCACCAAATCCCCGGTGCGATACATCCGCGATCCGGACGCGCCGTCGCCGGCGAACGGACACGCCACGAACCGTGCCGCACTCAACCCCGCCCGGCCCACATATCCGTACGCCAGCCCGCCGCCGGCCACATACAACTCGCCCACGACGCCCACCGGCACCGGGCGCAACCACTTGTCGAGCACGAAGAATCCGAGATGGGCCAACGGCAAGCCGATCGGGCTGACACTGCGGTCGACGTCGGCGGCGCCGATCTCCCGGAACGAGGCATGCACCGTCGTCTCGGTGATGCCGTACATGTTCACGAGCCGCGGCGAGCCCCCATGGCGGTCCAGCCAGGCGCCAAGGCGCCCGGGCTCCAGCGCCTCGCCACCGAACACCACTGTGCGCAGGTTGAGTCGATTTCCCGCTTCGGCCGCGCGCGCATCCGCGCTCTGCAGCGCGTAGAACGCGGACGGGGTCTGACTCAGTAGGCTGACTTGTTCGCCAATCACCAACGCGTGCAGGTCATCCGGGGACCGGACGACGGAATCGGGCACCACCACCAAGCGCCCCCCGTGCAGCAACGCACCCCAGATCTCCCACACCGAGTAGTCGAAGGCCAGCGAATGGCATTGCGTCCACACCTGCCCCGCCAGCTCTTGGTCGGCGTTCAACGAATCCAGCAGCCGAATGACATTTCGGTGAGCGACCGCCACCCCCTTGGGCACTCCGGTGGTGCCCGATGTGTAGATCAGGTAGGCGATTTCCTCGGCCGCCGGTGCGGGCAACGCGGCGCTGGGCTGGAAGGCGATTGCCGGATCGCTGACGTCGACGACCGCCAGTCGGCGGGCCTTCAGGCGATCGGCCAAGCCCACGGTGGTGATCGCGACGACCGGCCCGGCATCGGCCACCATGAACTCGGTCCGCGCCGCCGGGTGCGCCGGATCCATGGCCACGTACGCCGCACCGGTCTTGAGGACCGCCAACATCGCCACGATTGCCTGAGCCGACCGGGGCAACAACAGCGCCACCCGCTCACCCGGGCCCGCGCCGCGGGCAAGCAGCAAGTGCGCCAACCGGTTAGACGCCTCATCGATCGCGCGGTAGGTCAGCGAGCGGCCCTCGAATGTCAGCGCCACCGCCCCCGGCGTGCGCGCCACCTGCGCCGCGAACAATTCCGGGATCGAGCCCGACGACGTCGCCGGCCGGTCCAGCACCGCCCGGTTGCCGAACTTGTCCAGGCGTGCGCGTTCACCGGGAATCAGCAGATCGATCGACGACAACCGCCGGTCGGGATCAGCGGTGATGGCCTCCAACACCCGCTGCAACCGCACGATCAGCGTCCGAATGCTCTCCGCGTCGAACACATCGGTGCGGAACTCCACCGCGCCACCGATTCCGGCCGGGGCGCCGGTTTCGGTCCAACGTTCGGCCAACGAGAACGTCAAGTCCACGCGGGCAGTGCGGGTCTCGGTGGGTACGGTGCTGACCGACATGTCGCCCAGCGCCAAACCGGTGGCCGGGTCGCCGGCGAAGTTTTGCCAGGCGAGCATCACCTGGACCAGCGGGTGATGGTTCAGCGACCGGGTCGGGTTGAGCCGCTCGACCAGCACCTCGAACGGCACGTCTTGGTGCTCGTAGGCCGCAAGGCTGCGTTGGCGCACGTGCGCCAACACCTCGGCGACGGTGGGATCGCCGGCCACGTCGACGCGCAACACCAAGGTGTTGACGAAGAAACCCACCAACGGATCGAGGGCGGCATCTCGCCGTCCGGCGATCGGGAACCCCACCGCCACGTCGGCGCTGCCGCTGAGGCTTGCCAGCAGCACCGCCAGGGCCGCCTGCATCACCATGAAACCGGTCGCGTCGTGCTCGCGGGCGATCCGAGCGATCCGCTGCTGCAATTGCGCCGGCCAATCCACCTCCACGCTGGCGCCGCGGTAGTCGGCCACGGCCGGGTAGGGCCGGTCGGTGGGCAGCTGAATCCGTTCGGGCATCCCGGCCAGCGTGTCTTCCCAGTAAGCCAGCTGGGCGCCGATGCGGCTCTCCGGGTCCTGCAGCTCGCCCAACTGTTCGCGCTGCCACAGCGTGTAGTCGACATACTGCACCGGCAACGGCGCCCAGCCCGGGGCCCGCCCCGCACACCGGCTGGCATAGGCGACACCCAGATCACGGACCAGAGGGGTGATCGACAAGCCATCGGCGGCGATATGGTGCACCACCGTCACGAGCACGTGCTCCTCGTCCGCGATGTGGAAAAGCCTTGCCCGCAAAGGGATTTCGGATTCCAGGTCAAACGCGCACTGCGTCGTTTCCGCAATCGCGTCCCGCAACCGGTCAGCCGGCCAACCCGTGGCATCCACCCGCTGCCAGCCAAAGTCACTCTCCTGCAAAGGAATAACCACCTGCCGGGGAATCCCCTCGACCGCCGGGAACAGCGTGCGCAGGCTTTCGTGGCGGCCCACCACATCGGTCAGGGCGGCCCCCAGGGCAGCGGCATCCAGCTGACCACTCAGCCGCAACGCCACCGCCATGTTGTACACGGCCGAAGGGCCCTGCAACTGGTCGATGAACCACAACCGGTTCTGCGCGAACGACAACGGCACCACCGCGGGCCGCTCCGCGGCCACCAGCGGCTCCAGCCCGCCCCCGGCGTCGCCCACCCGCAAAGCCAATTCGGCTACGGTGGGCGACTCGAACAACGTGCGGACCGAAATGTCGGCACCCGTGGACTTGTTGATCGCAGCGACCACTCGCATCGCCGACAACGAATCGCCACCCGAATCGAAGAACGAGTCCTGAACCCCGACGCGGTCGACACCGAGGACTTCCGCGTAGATGCCGGCCAGGATCTCCTCGATGCCACTGGCCGGGGCGTGGTAATCGTCGCCGGCGGCGTATTCGGGTGCCGGCAAGGCTCGCGTGTCGAGTTTGCCGTTGACGGTCAACGGCACGGCGTCGAGCACCACCACCGCGGCCGGGACCATGTAGGGCGGCACGCGCTCGGCCAGCTCCGCGCGCACCCGGGCGGGTTCGGCGGACCCGGTGATGTACGCGACCAGACGCTTGTCACCGGCGCGGTCCTCCCGCGCGATCACCACGGCCTGCTCGACCTCGTTCAGTTTGGCCAACGCCGCCTGGATCTCGCCCAACTCGATGCGATACCCGCGGATCTTGACTTGCTCGTCGGCGCGGCCCCGGTAGATCAGTTGCCCGTCACCACCCCAGGACACCAAGTCCCCGGTGCGGTACATCCGCTGCCCCGGTGCCCCGTCACCGGCGAACGGACAGGCCACAAACCGCGCGGCCGTCAGCCCCGCCCGGCGCGTATAGCCACACGAAAGTCCGGAACCGGCCACATACAACTCGCCGACGACGCCGACGGGTACCGGCCGTAGCCAGGTGTCGAGGACGAACAAAGCGGCCCCGGGCACCGGCGTGCCGATCGGAACCACGCCGGATCCCGCGCGCAGCGGCGCGCTGATCGACGCATACACCGTGGTTTCGGTCGGGCCGTAGCCGTTCATCATCAGCCGCCCCGGCGCCCACTGCTCGACCAGCTCGGCGGGGCAGGCCTCACCGGCCGCCATCAACGCCACGGAGTCCAGGCCCGCCCGCGACAGCATCGCGACCGCGGAGGGGGTTTGGCTCAGCACGGTGACCTGTTCGGCGATCAGCAACGCATGCAGGTCTTCCGGCGACCGGACCACGGACTCGGGGACCACGACCAGCCGCCCGCCGTGCAGAAGCGCACCCCAGATCTCCCACACCGAAAAGTCGAAGACCAGTGAATGACATTGGGTCCACACCTGCTCCGGCGCGAGCCGCAGGCCGATGTCGAGTGAGTCGAACAGGCGGACCACGTTGTGGTGGGTGACGGCAACGCCTTTGGGGACACCGGTCGTGCCCGAGGTGTAGATCAGATACGCGATGTCCTCGGGCGCCGGTGCCGGCAACGCGGTGCTGGGCCGGGCCGCGATACCCGGATCGGCCACGTCGATGACGGCCACGCCATGGCCGTCCACCCGCTCGGCCAGCTCGCCGGTGGTGACCACCGCAACCGGCGCGGCATCACCAAGCAAGAACTCGATGCGCGCCGCGGGCACCACCGGATCGATCGGCACATACGCCGCACCGGTCTTGAGCACCGCCACAATCGCCACAATCGCCTCCGCCGACCGCGACAACAACAACCCCACCCGCTCACCCGGACCAACACCCCGGTCCACCAACAGATGCGCCAACCGGTTAGACGCCTCGTCGAGCTCCCGATACGTCATCGACGAGCCCTCAAACGACAGCGCCACCGCCCCCGGCGCCCGCGCCACCTGCGCAGCGAACAACGCCGGAATCGACACCCGCACAGTCGGATCGGGCAAGCTCAACACCGCCCGATTACCGATCCGATCCAGGAGGGCGCGCTCGTCGGCATCCATCAGCTCGACCGACGACAGCCGCCGCGCCGGGTCGGCGGTCATAGCGGCCAACACCCGCCGCAACCGCTCGATCAGCGCGCCGATGGTTTCGGCATCGAACACGTCCGTGCGGAACTCGACCGCCCCGCCGATCCCCGCGGGCTCACCGGCTTCGCTCCAGCGTTCGGCCAACGAGAACGACAGGTCCATGCGGGCGGTGCGGGTGTCCGTCGGCACCGGGCTGACCTGCAGATCGTTCAACGCCAAGCCGGCGGCCGGGTCGCCGGCGAAGTTCTGCCAGGCCAACATCACCTGCACCAGCGGATGATGGGACCGGCTTCGGGCCGGGTTGAGCCGCTCCACCAGCACCTCGAACGGCACGTCCTGGTGCTCGAAGGCGGCCAGGCTGCGCTGGCGCACTCGAGCCAACAGTTCGGCAACCGTCGGATCACCGGACACGTCCACGCGCAGCACCAGCGTGTTGACGAATGACCCCACCAGCTCGTCCAGTGCGGGGTCGCGCCGCCCGGCGATCGGAAAGCCCACGGCCACATCGGAACTGGCGCTCATCTTTGCGAGCAGCACCGCCAGGGCGGCCTGCATCACCATGAAACCGGTCGCCTTGTGCTCCCCCGCCAGCCCAGCGACCCGCTGCTGCAACTCGGCCGGCCAATCCACCACCAACCGGGCCCCGCGGTAATCGGCCACCGCCGGATAGGGCCGATCGGTGGGCAACTCGAGCCGTTCGGGCAGCCCGGCCAACTGGTCTTCCCAATAGGTCAGCTGCGCGGCGATCCGACTGTGCGGGTCCTGCAATTCACCGAATTGTTCGCGCTGCCACAGCGTGTAATCGACGTACTGCACCGGCAGCGGCGTCCAACTCGGGGGTCGTCCGGCACACCGACCGGCATAGGCCACCCCCAGATCACTGACCATCGGCGAGATCGACAGGCCGTCCGCGGCGATATGATGCACCACAGCCACCAGCACGTGCTCCTCGTCGGCGACACGTAAAAGCCTTGCCCGCAAAGGGATCTCAGAAGTGAGGTCGAACGGATCACGCACAACCGCGGCGACGGCCTGCTCCACCCGACCGGCCGACCAACCGGTGGCATCCACGACCCGCCAACCAAAGTCAGCTTCCGCCGCCGGGATCACCAGCTGCCGCGGAACGCCGTCCACCGACGGGAACAATGTCCGCAGACTTTCGTGACGGCCCACCACATCGGCCAGCGCCGCCCCCAGCGCCTCGGCGTTCAGGCGCCCGCTCAGCCGCAACGCCACCGCCATGTTGTACACCGCCGAAGGGCCCTGCAACTGGTCGATGAACCACAACCGATTCTGCGCGAACGACAACGGCACCACCTCGGGCCGCTCCATCGCCACCAGCGGCTGCAGCCCACCGCCTTCGCCGCCCAATTGCGGCGCCAACTGGGCCACGGTGGGCGCCTCGAACAAGGTGCGCACCGAAAGGTGGGTTTTCAGAGCCTTATTGGTCGCGGCGATGGCGCGCATCGCCGACAGTGAATCGCCACCGATATCGAAGAACGACTCATCGACGCCGACCCGGTCCAATCCCAAGACGTGGGCGAAGATTCCGGCCAGGATCTCCTCGACGGCCGTGGCCGGGGCCCGGTAATGATCGACATCGCCGTACTCCGGGGCCGGCAGCGCCCGCCGGTCGAGTTTGCCGTTGACCGTCAGCGGCAACGATTCCACCGCCACGATCGCCGCCGGCACCATGTATGCGGGCAGTCGCTCGGCCAGCTCGGCACGGATCTGGGCCGCATCCGCGGTACCGGTGATGTAGCCGACCAACCGCTTGTCGCCGGGACGGTCCTCCCGCGCGATCACCGCCGCCTGGTCGACACCATCGACGCCGGCCAGCGCGGCCTGCACCTCACCCAGCTCGATGCGATACCCGCGGATCTTCACCTGATCGTCGGCACGACCCAGATACTGCAACTGCCCGTCAGCGCCCCACCGCACCAGATCCCCGGTGCGATACATCCGTTGCCCCGGTCCGCCGAACGGACATGCCACGAACCGCGACGACGTCAAGCCCGCCCTGCGCGCGTACCCGTAGGCCAGCCCGGCACCGGCGACATACAGCTCACCCGCCACGCCGGCCGACACCCGGCGCAACCCGGCGTCGAGCACGAACAACGCCGCCCCGGCCACCGGCGAACCGATGGGCACCACTGAAGAGCCCGGCTGCAACGGCGCACTGGCCGCTGCGTACACCGTCGCCTCGGTGGGGCCATAGGCGTTGATCATCACCCGACCCGGCGCCCACCGCTCCACCAGCTCTACCGGGCAGGCCTCACCGGCCACCACCAGCGCCGCCGACTCCAACCCCGCAGCCGACATGACCCCCACCGCCGAGGGCGTCTGGTTCAGAACGGTCACCTGTTCGCGAATCAGCAAGGCGTGCAGGTCATCCGCTGACGCGGCCACCTCATCGGGCACCACGACCAGCCGCCCGCCATGCAACAACGCCCCGAAGATCTCGTACACCGACACGTCGAACACGAGCGAATGCCATTGCGACCACACCCGCCCGGGCCCCACCGCCAGGCCACCGGCCGCGGCGGTCAACAATCCGGTGACGCTGCGATGTGCGACTGCCACCCCTTTGGGCACACCGGTGGTCCCCGAGGTGTAGATCAGGTAAGCGACATCCTCCGGGGCCGGCATCGCCGGCAACCCGGTGCCGGCTTCGCGTCCCACAGCCGGATCATCGACATCGACGACCGCCACTGCGGATCCGTCCAGCCGGTCCGCAAGCGCCCCCGTCGTCAGCGCGGCGACGGGCTTCGCGTCGGCCACCATGAACTCGATCCGCGCCACGGGCAGGGCGGGATCGATCGGCAGATAGGCCGCCCCGGTTTTGAGCACCGCCAGGATCGCCACGATCGCCTCGGCCGAGCGCGGCACCAACAGCGCCACACACTCCGCCGGGCCCGCGCCCAATCCGATCAGCAAGTGCGCCAAGCGATTCGAGGCCTCGTCAAGCTCCCGGTACGAGATTGAGCGCCCGTCACAGGTCAACGCCAACGCTTCCGGCGTTCGCGTGACCTGCGCGGCGAACAACTCGGGAATCGACACCGACGCCGTCGGGCGGCCCAGCACCGCACGATTGCCCCACTCGTCCAGCCCGACCCGCTCATCCTCATCGAGCAGATCAATCGACAACAGTCGCCGAGCGGTATCGGCGGTCATGGCCGACAGCACCGTCCGCAACCGCGCGAACAGCGACTCGACCCCGGCCGCGTCGAACATGTCGGCGTCGTACTCGACGCGCAAGCCCAGTTCGGGGCCTGGAATGGCAGCGACCGCCAGCGGGTAGTGGGTGGATTCGTGCATGGCGAACCGGGTGATGGCCAGCTCATGGCCGCCAACCAACGCGGCGGTGTCCACCGGGTAGTTTTCGAAGACGAACAAGGTGTCGAACAACTGGTCGTGTCCGGTGGCGCGGTGGATCTCGGCCAGCGCCAGATGCTGGTGCTCCACCGTGTGGTTGTTGAAATCTTGCAGCTGATCCAGCAGGTCGGCGCCCGTGGTTGCCGCGGTGATGCGTGCCCGCATCGGCACGGTGTTGATCAGCAGCCCCACCATCGAATCCGCACCGGCCAATTCCGCCGGCCGCCCCGACACCGCGGTACCGAAGGCCACATCGTGCTGGCCGGTCAGCCACACCAACATCTGCGCCCACGCGGCCTGCAGCACGACGGCGACGGTGGTGTGCTGCGTGCGCGCCAACTCGCCGATGGCACGGGTGAGCTCCGCAGAGATCCAAAACGATTGAACGCCTGGCGGTCCCGGCTCTGACCGCCCTGGCGGACTCACCAAGGTCGCGGCCTCGAGACCTGCCAGCACCCCACGCCAGGCGGCGTGGGCCGCCTCGCGATCCCGTTCGGCCAGCCAGCCGACGAAGTGGCGATACGACGGTGCCGCGGGCAACTGGCGTCCGTAATAGCCGGCGAAGACTTCGGCCATCAGGATGGGCAACGACCAGCCATCCAGGACGATGTGATGATTGGTCAGCACCAATCGGTGCCGGTCTTCCGCGGTGCGAAGCAACACCGCCCGGAAGGACGGCGGGTCGGTCAGGTCGCACACCGCGACCCGTTCGGCCGCACCAATCTCTTCGACCCATTCGTCGACGTCCAAGTCAACGCCGTCCAAGTCGATGTACCGCCACGGCAGCACGGGATCGGCCGGGATGATCTGCACCGGCGCGTCGAAGTCGGCGCAGAATCGGGCCGCCAGGTTGGGATGCCGGGTCATCACGTTGTGCAGCGCCTCGCGTAGCCGACCCTGGTCCAGGGGGCCGCTGAAAGTGATGTCCAGCTGGACCGCGTACACATCGCGGCCGCCCTGGGCGCTGCTGGTGTGGAACAGCAGCCCCTGCTGCAAAGGGGTCAACGGCAACACGTCAGCGATGCGGTACCGCTGCTGCAGCTCATCGAGCTGGGATTGGGTCAACCGAGCGGGGGCGAAATCTGATGGCGTCCAACCACCCCCGCCACCGCGAACGTGCGCACAGATCCCGGCCAGGGCCTCAAACCACAACCGGCCAAGCCGGTCGACCTGTTCGCGATCCACGGCCGACGGGGCCCACGTCCAGTTCGCGTGCAGCCGCGGGCCGGATTCGGTGTCCACCGTGCCGGCGTTGAGCTCCACGGTGTGCGACATCGGCATTGCCATCGGCATGCCCGCGACCGCGCCGCTCAGCGACAGCCCGTCCCGGCGCACCCGCCACACATCGTCGAATACCTCGGCCGCCGAACCCAGTCGGCCCAGATAGTTGAACCCGATCGCCGGGCTGGGGCCAACCAGCTCAACATCGGGATTCAAGTAGCGCAGCAAGCCGTAACTCAACGGATCCGGTAGGGCGCGCAGCTGCTCCTTGGCGTCCTTGACCAGCGCCCCCAGCCTCGCCTCGCCGGCGACCACTTGGCCCCACGTCAGCCCTGAAACGCTCAGCGCCGCAGGGTATTTGGTGGTGAACCAGCCCACCGTGCGGGTCAGGTCCACATCGGCGGCCAGCTCCTCGTGGCGCCCGTGGCCCTCGACGTCGATGCCGATCGGCGCGGCAGGGCGCCCGCAAAACTCCGCGACCGCCAGCGCGAACGCGATCAGCAAGATGTCGTGCACTCCGGCATGAAACGCCGTCGGCACCTCACCGAGCAGGACCCGGGTGGTCTCGGCGTCCAACGATAGCGACAAGTGACCGGCCGCGGCAAAGGTATCCGCCCCGGGCTGCACCGCGGGCAACACCGCGGGCGTGGCCGCCACCTGGCGCCACGCCTCGGCCTGCTCCACCACCGCGGGGCTTAGGGCGTGCTCCGCCAGCAGCGACGACCACCGGGCAAACGAGGTGTCCGCCGCTGGCAGAGCTATCGGCTGCCCACCGCGACGCTGGACCCACGCGAGGTTGAGGTCTTCCAGCAGGATCCGCCACGACACCCCGTCAACGGCGAGGTGGTGAATGATCAACGCCAATTCGCCCGTCGGGCCGGCCCACAGCGCACTGAGCATCACCCCGGCGGCCGGGTTCAGCCGCGACCGGGCCTCGGCCATCGCCTCCTCGGACAACACGTCCACCGTTCGCAGGCAATCGCCGGCATCCACCGACCCGGGTTCGGCAACCTCCAGCAACCAGTTTCCGGCGCCGTCGTCGTCAGCGCGCAGCCGCAACATGGCGTGACGATCCAGCAGCGCCTGCAACATGGCCACCACATCGGGTTCGCTCACCCCGGCCGGAGCATGCACCACCACGGTCTGGTTGAACTGCTCAACCGGGCCACCGACGTCCCGCAGCGACCGCATGATCGGCGTCGCGATGACCGGCCCGACACCCTCGTCGATGCGGCCGGCTTCGCCGCTGGCCACCACGGCGACCCTGGCCAGTCGGGCCACCGTCTGCTCGACGAATACATGCCGGGGCCGAAACACCAGGCCGGCTGCCCGCGCCCGGGCCACCACCTGCATCGACAGAATGCTGTCCCCGCCCAGCTCGAAGAACGACTCGTCAACCCCGACCCGCTCGAGCCCCAGCACCTGGGCGTAGATCCCAGCCAGGATCTCCTCGGTGGCGCCGGCGGGCGCCCGGTAATGTCTGCCGTCCTGGTACTCCGGCGCCGGCAGCGCGCGGACATCGAGCTTTCCGTTGGTCGTCAGGGGCAGCGCGTCGAGGGGCACCACCGCGGTGGGCACCATGTAGGCAGGCAGCCGCTCCGCCAGCTTCGCGCGGACGGTGGCCGGGTCGGCGATGCCGGTGACGTAGCCGACCAGACGTTTGTCGCCGGGGCGGTCCTCCCGGGCGATCACCGCCGCCTGCTCGACCCCGTCCAGGCCGGCCAACGCCGCCTGCACTTCCCCCAACTCGATGCGATACCCGCGGATTTTGACTTGCTCGTCAGCGCGCCCGACATACCGCAACTGCCCGTCAACGCCCCAACACACCAGATCACCGGTGCGATACATGCGCTGCCCCGCGCCCCCGAACGGACACGCCACAAAGCGCGACGCGCTCAAGCCCGCACGGTCCAAATATCCGTAGGCCAGCCCGTCACCGGCCACGTACAACTCACCCACCGCACCGGCGGGCACCGGATGCAACCACCCGTCCAGCACGAACAGGGCCGCCCCGGGCACCGGTGCGCCGATCGGCACCGACCCTGCCCCCGCCGACCCGGCCTCGAGCGGCGCGCTGATCGCCACGACCATCGTCGTCTCGGTCGGACCGTAGGCATTGCGCATCGTCCGCCCCGGCGCCCACCGCTCCACCAACTCGGCGGGGCACGGCTCGCCGGCCACCGCCACCGCCATCGATCCCAAGCCCTGCGGCGACAGCACCCCCAGGGCGGACGGGGTGCGGGCGAGCGCGTCGACGTGCTCGCTCACCAGCAACGCGTGCAGGTCGTCCGGGGAGCTGGCCACCTCTTCGGGCACCACCACCAGCCGTCCGCCACCCAGCAGCGAACCGAAGATCTCCCACACCGAGGAGTCGAACCCGTACGAATGACATTGCGTCCACACCCCGGGCCGGGGCAGGTAGGCATCGAGCACCTCGAGCAGCTGGGTGACGTTGCGGTGGCTCACGGCCACCCCCTTGGGCACACCGGTGGTGCCCGACGTGTAGATCAGGTAGGCGATGTCATCGGGTGCGGGAGCCGGCAAGGCCGTGTCCGGGCAGGTCTCGATCCGGGGGTCGTCGACATCGACAACCGGAAGGCCGCATCCGTCCAACCGCGGGCGCAGGTCCGCCGAGGCGACCGCGACGATCGGCGCGGCATCGTCGACCATGAATTTGATGCGCGCGTCGGGGTGCGCGGGGTCGATAGGCACATATGCCGCACCGGTTTTGAGAACCGCCAGCATCGCGACAACCGTCTTGGCCGAGCGCTCCAGCAGCAACGCCACCCGCTGTCCGGGACCCACGCCGTCGGCGGCCAAGAGATGAGCCAACCTGTTGGACGCCTCATCGAGCTCTTGATAGGACATCGAGCGGCCCTCATAGGTCAGCGCTAACGCCTCCGGGGCGAGGGCGGCCTGCGCAGCAAACAACGCCGGAATCGAAACCGGCGTGCTCGGCGGCCGAGTCAACACCCCCTGGTTGCCCCAACCGCCCAACCGATCGTGCTCGGTGGCATCCAGCAGATCGATCGTCGAGAGCCGCCGCGTCGGGTCGGCGGCCATGGCGGCCAAGACCCGTTCCAACCGTCTCGCGAGATCACGAACCTCGAAGTTCCAGGATGACTGCCCATTGGACGCTGTGCTGAGGAAGAGGTCGTCACCCGAGCTGGAAAACATGAGGCCGAAGCCGTCGACGACGCCGCTGTTGGTCAACGAAGCCGAAGCCGCGACGCCGCCGAACGGCAGGGTGAATCGAGAAGGGAGAAAGTTGACGGTCACCCTGTCGAATGACCGCCCATGCCCTCGAGCTTTGCGCTCGAGGGCTTCCACCGGAAACCTTTGGTGCTGCACCGCTTCCCGTATTCGGGTGTCCACGTATCCGCAGAATTCGGCAACCGTGGACGCGGGCGACAGCCTCAGCACCAGGGGCACAACTCCGGCCACCATCCCCGGCAGCGTTTTCGACTCCGGACGCACGCGCCTGCTGACGGGAAAGTCGAGTACCACCTCTGACGCATCCGCGTGGTACCCGCGGACCAGAAGCGCGCATGCCGCGGTGACGACCGATGAGCGAGGCACATTCCACGCGCGGCATAACTCGTCGATACGCCGAATTGTCAACGGGTTCAACCGAACCGGGTCAGAAGGCGGCTCCGGCTCCCGCTCGCCGCCGGGTTGGGGCAAGCGATGCTGCTCTCCGCTCTCCGCCGGAAGGTTCTGCGTCCAGTAGTCCTGGTCCTCCAGATATTCCTTGGACGCCTCGTATTCGTGCTCGCAGTCGACCAAGTCCTGCAAGGAACCCAGGAGGGCACCGGGGATGGGTGCCCCGGAGACAACCGCAGAGTAAACGGCCGCAAGCCGCTGGCCGATCAGCGCTATGCCGGACCCATCCAGGACGATGTGGTGGACGCACCAGAACAGATAGAACTCATCGCGGCGCACCTGAAAAAGTGCGAATTTGAACAGCGGCCCGGTAAAGGGCATCGGCGTGCTCTGTATGGACGACGCGATCCGTTGGGCTTCGTCTAGCGAATCGCTCGAGCAGGTCAGGTCATAGAAGTCGACCTTGACGTCCGGGTAATCGATCACGCTTTGCACAACTTGGCCGTCAACCTCGAAGAAGGCGGCCCGCAGTGGCTCGGCCTCGCTTACGGATCGGCGGATCGCCCACTCCAGGGCTTCACGTTCAATCGGGCCCTCGAACTTCACGAACAGGCCCAACTGCCATGCCGTGCCCAGCTGACCCGTCTCCTGCGCAAGCCAAATCTCGAGTTGACCCCGCGTCAGCGGAAGTGCCCGGTCCCCAAGCACCATCGACTCCTTTAAGTAACAGAGCTGCTGATCAGAAGGCCGGCCCGCTGGGATGATTCAACGGCCGCGTAGTGCTCCGGTTTTGTTCGATGGAAGCGAGACACGAAGTGCGCTTCGCCGTGCCGGAGGCCGGGCGACAGCCGGTCGGGACTCCGCCCCACAGACTGTGGTGCTCCACCTTGCTGCCCAAGACCAGAAAGCTCCCCGTACGGCCGCCGAACCGATCAATCCTCAATAGTTCCCCTAGCCGCCCGAAGGGCAAGGTATGTGAAACCGCTCCAAACCATAGTGGAGGTCAACACGCCCTGTGCGGGTTTCGGCAAACATTCTGGCGTAGCTCTAAGAACCGTGGCGGAACAAGCGCACGCGGCCAGCCAACGGGGTCCTGAAGTGCAGCGATCGGCTGACTGCAACTCTTATTTACGGACCTGTAAGGGGCCCCGCGGCAGCGCCCAAACGTTCGCTGACCGGCCGTCGGGGTTGCCGTCGCGGCAGCCCGTCCCCCAAGTCCGAATTCGTGTGAACCATGTCGGCGCGCCCCGCCCGCGGGCCCCGATGGCGGTACCCTTCGCGGGCGTACTGTGCATTACGATCCAATATCGCGTTGAGAAAGTGCCGATACGGAGACCACGCACGTGGTTTACTCGTCAGAATCAGGTCGCGGTCCCTGATGCGCTGCACATTTGAGGTGATCGCCGCACGGCTAACCTGCGGCGTCCATGCTCGAAGTGCTTGCTCTTTGGTGGACCGCGATTGATGTGTAGGTTGCAAGTTCGAACAACTGACATACGCCAGTGTGGACGCGGGTGGAAGGTTGGATGCGATGGTCGAGCAGGGGGTGCGAGACGTTGCTGGAGCCGACTCCGATGTCGCTGACACGGCTCCCTTGCACACTGGACAGGAGTCCGGCAGCCGAGGCGGCCTCCCGCGACGTGCGGGCCGGCCTCCCGCTGCGCCACCAACGCTGAGCGGGTCTCGGGAGATCCGCCGAACTCGGGGGTTTTCGATTTTCAAAGTTCTGGGGCGGCTGTGGGTGCCGCTGGTCATTCTCGCCGTGGTCGTTGCAGGAGGCTTCACTGTGTCCCGACTGCACGGCATCTTCGGCTCCGAGAAGCAACTCTCGTATTCCGACACCAGGGCCGGTGATTCCAAGCCCTTCAACCCCAAACATCTGCGATACGAGGTTTTCGGCCCGCCGGGGACCGTGGCCGCCATCAGCTACTTCGACGTCAATGGCGAACCCCAACACCTCAAGGAAGTAAGCTTGCCGTGGTCTCTAGAGTTCGCGATCAACACGGCAACGTCGGCCGGAAACGTTGTGGCTCAAGGGGATACGAACAGCATCGGCTGTCGCATTCTCGTCGATAACGTGGTGAAAGCCGAAAAGACTACTCACGAAACGGCCGCCTTCACCTTCTGCCTGCTGAAGGCAGCATGAGCCGGCCACAATTGCGCGACGAGCAGCAGTTGCGCGACGAGCAGGCCAGGCCCCCCTTCGCTCCGCGGACCATCCGTCGATTCTCGGTGCCGATCATTTTGGCCTGGGTGGCGCTCGTCGTATTAATGGGCATCACCATCCCTTCGTTGGAGAAGGTCGAGCAGACCCATTCAATGTCGTTGGATCCCAGCGATGCGCCCTCCTTCAAAGCGTCGAAGCGCATCGGCGACAAATTCAAGGAAAGCAATTCCGGCAGCGGCGCGATCATCGTCCTAGAGGGACAGGAGCCGCTCGGCGACGCTGCACACAGCTACTACAACAACATCATTCGTCAGCTGCAGGCCGATCCGAAACACGTGCAGCACATCCAGAATTTCTGGGGCGATCCGCTTACGGCGGGCGCTGCGCAGAGCGCCGACGGTAAGGCCGCTTATGTGCAAGTCGCCGTGCGCGGCAACCCGGGCACGAGCGAGGCAAACGAGTCGACCCTGGCCCTCGAGAACATCGTCGCCCGCACACAGGCGCCGCCGGGTGTCAAGGCGTATGTCACCGGACCCGCGGCGATCGTTGCGGATATGGGCCACAGTGGTGACCGCACGGTCATCCTCATCACCGCGGTGAGCCTCGCGGTCATCTTCATCACGCTGCTGCTGGTCTACCGATCGATCGTCACCGTCATCGTGTTGTTGCTGATGGTCGGGATAGAACTGCAAGTGGCCCGGGGAATTGTGGCATTCCTCGGCGATCACGGAGTCATCGGCCTTACGACTTTCGCCGTTAATCTGCTGGTGTCAATCGGGATCGCGGCGGGAACCGACTACGGCATCTTCTTCTTCGGCCGATATCATGAGGCGCGTCAGGCCGGCGAGGACCGGGAAGCGGCCTATTACACGACTTACCACGGCACCGCAAAGATTGTTTTAGCATCCGGTTTGACCATCGCCGGCGCACTCTTCTGCCTTAAATTCACCCGGCTCCCCCATTTCCAGGCTCTCGCGATTCCCTGTGCGCTCGGCGTGGTGGTTGCCGTCGCGGTCGCCCTCACGCTTGTTCCCGCCGTTCTCCATGTGGGGAGCCGTTTCGGCCTCTTCGACCCGAAGCGACGGATTACGGCGCATCGATGGCGGCGGATCGGCACCTCGATCGTTCGGTGGCCGGCGCCCATTCTCCTCGCGACTTTGGCGGTCGCGCTCATCGGGCTGTTGACGCTGCCGGGCTACCGGCCGAGCTACAACGACATGAACTACATCCCGAAGAACATCCCCGCCGCGCAGGGCTTCGCCGCCGCGAAGCGGCATTTCCCGCCGTCGCGGATGATGTCGCCCGAGGTTCTGATGGTGGAGTCCGATCACGATCTGCGAAACTCGGCGGACGCACTGGTATTGGACAAGCTCGCCAAGGGCGTCCTCGCGGTTCCAGGCATTTCCACCGTGCAGGGTCTGACGCGGCCGGAAGGCACGCCGATCGCGCACACTTCGATACCGTTCATGATCGGCATGCAGAACGCGGCACAGCTCGAGATCATGCCGTTCCAGAAGGAACGCATGAACGACATGCTCGTGCAGGCCGACGAACTGGCCAAAATGATCGCGCTCATGCAGCACATGTACAGCCTGATGCAACAGCTGATGACGACCACTCATCACATGGTCGGCGAGACGCACGACATGCAGGCGATCACCAATGAGATGCGTGATCACATTTCGGATTTCGAGGACTTCTGGCGGCCGATCCGCAGCTACTTCTACTGGGAGAAGCACTGCTACGACATTCCGATCTGCTTTTCTCTGCGATCCATCTTCGACACACTCGACGGCGTCGACGAAATTACCGACAAGTTGAGAGATCTGGTCGCGGATCTCGATCAGATCGACCTGATCATGCCGCAGATCGTTGCGCAGTTCCCGACGATGATCGGGACCATGCAGAGCATGCGAACCATGATGCTGACCATGCACAGCACCATGTCCGGGATGTTTTCATCGATGGACGAGGCCGCCGGTAACTCGACCGCCATGGGCAAGGCTTTCGACGCCGCGAAGAACGACGACTCTTTCTATATCGCGCCCGAGGTATTCAAGAATGCGGACTTCAAACGGGTACTGGACATTTTCGTGTCGCCGGACGGCAAGGCCGCTCGGATGCTCATCACCCAGAAGGCCGATCCCGCGTCGCCCGAGGGCATCGGGAGGGTCGACGCGATAAAGAGTGCGGCCGAGGAGGCGCTCAAGGGGACTCCGCTGGAATCCGCCAGGGTTTACCTCACCGGTACCGCCGCCTTCACGAAGGACATCATCGACGGATCCAAATACGATCTGCTGATCGCGGGGGTCGCGGCCGTCTGCCTGATCTTCATCATCATGCTGATCGTGACGCGAAGTTTCGTCGCCGCGTTGGTCATCGTGGGAACGGTTCTGCTGTCGCTCGGTGCATCCTTCGGGTTGTCCGTGCTGGTCTGGCAGTACTTACTCGGCATCCAGATACACTGGCTCGTCCTCATCATGGCCGTGCTGGTACTGCTGGCGGTGGGGTCGGACTACAACCTGTTGCTGGTAGCGCGAATGCAAGAGGAATTGGGCGCCGGCATCAAGACGGGCATCATCCGCGCGATGGGCGGTACCGGCAAGGTCGTGACAAACGCCGGCCTGGTGTTCGCGTTCACCATGGCATCAATGGTCGTCAGCGACCTGGTCATCATCGGCCAGATCGGCACGACGATCGGGCTGGGTCTGCTGTTCGACACGCTGATCGTGCGTGCGTTCATGACCCCGGCCATCGCCGCGCTGCTGGGACGCTGGTTCTGGTGGCCGCAGCGGGTACGTCCCCGACCCGCCAGCGCCTTGCTTCGGCCGACGGGGTCCCGTCCGTTGGTGCGCGCCCTGCTGAAACAGCCGCCCGTCGGTAGCGGAATTCCCAGCTGATCGCCGCATGAGTACCAAATACTCTCGGGAGCCCGCCCTGGCGCGGATGATCCGCAGGCTGTCCGTGCCCATCATCTTGGCGTGGGTGGCGCTGGCTGCGGTGGTGACCCTGGCGGTTCCCTCGCTGGAGCATGTCGGGCAGAAGCATTCCGTGCCGCTGGCTCCCCAGGACGCGCCGGCGGTGCAGGCCATGAAGCGGATGGGCCGGGATTTCAAGGAATCCGACTCCGACAGTTTCGCGATGGTCGTCCTCGAGGGGCAGCAGCCACTCGGCCCCGATGCTCACACGTACTACGACAAACTGGTTCGCGATCTGAGGGCCGATCCGAAGCATGTTCAGCATGTGCAGGATCTGTGGGGAGATCGACTCACGGCCGGGGGTGCCCAAAGCCCCGACCGTATGGCCACCTACGTGCAGGTCAATCTGGCGGGCAACCAGGGCACCACCCTGGGGCAGGAATCGGTGGCCGCGGTCCGCGATATCGTGAATCGAACGCCGCCGCCACCAGGCGTCAAGGCTTATGTCACCGGTCCCGCAGCGCTCGTTTCGGATATGCAGCGAAGCGGTGACCGATCCATCCTGAAGATGACCGCGATAGGCGCCGTAATCATCTTCGTGGTACTGCTTTTCGTCTATCGGTCGGTCATCACCGTGGTTCTGTTGCTGGCCACGGTGGGAGTCGAAGTGCTGGCGGCCCGGGGAATCGTCGCATTTCTCGGTGACCACAACATCCTGGTGCTCTCGACGTTTGCGACCAGCCTGCTCACGGCCCTGGCGATGGCCGCCGGGACCGACTACGCCATCTTTTTCCTCGGGCGATATCAGGAGGCCCGTCATTCGGGCCAGCACCCGGAAACGGCCTACCACACCACGTACCGCGGGGTCACCCCCGTCGTCTTGGGATCTGGTTTGACGATCGCCGGGGCGATCATGTGCCTGAGTTTTACCCGGATGCCGATCTTCCAGACCATGGGCATGCCGTGCGCAGTGGGCATGGTCGTCGCAGTCGTGGTGGCGCTCACGCTGGTGCCGGCGGTTTTGACCTTCGGGAGCGGGTTCGGTCTGTTCGACCCCAAGCGTGCGATCGGTTACGGCCGCTGGCGCCGGATCGGCACCGCGATCGTTCGATGGCCCGGCCCGATTCTCGTGGCAACCATCGCGATCGCGCTGATCGGCCTGGTGACCCTCCCGGGCTATAGAACGAGCTACAACGACAAGCTCTATATCCCTAAAGACATTCCGGCGAACGTCGGGTACGCGGCCGCGGATCGGCACTTTTCGCAATCCCGGATGATGCCCGAGATTTTGCTTCTCGAATCGAATCACGACCTGCGTAACCCGGCGGACTTTCTGGTGTTGCACAAGGTCGCCAAGGCGATTTTCCGCGTTCCGGGCATTTCGCGGGTGCAGGGCATAACCCGGCCCGAGGGCACGCCAATCGAACACACCTCGATTCCGTTTTTGCTCAGTTTGAAAAACGCGACTCAGATGCAATACCAGCAATACATGCAGATGCGTGCCGATGACATGCTCAAGCAGGCAGACATCATGACGGCGCAGATCGCCACGATGAAGCACCTGTACGCATTGCAATCGCAACTCACCGACATCACTCATCACTCGATCGGCGTCACGAAAGAGATGGTCGGCGTGGTGAACGAGTTGAGGGACCACGTTTCGGACTTTGAAGACTTCTTCCGACCGATTCGCAGCTACTTCTACTGGGAGAAGCATTGCTACGACATCCCGATATGCAACTCGCTTAGAGCGATCTTCGACACGCTCGACGGTGTCGACGAGCTCAGCGACAAGATGGAAGACCTGATCAAGGATCTGGAGAATCTGGACTCTCTGTTGCCGCAGCTGCTGCAGCAATTTCCGCCGCTGATCGCGTTCGCGGAAGACGCCAGGAACATGATCCTGAAGATGCACAGCACCATGGCCGGGATGCTCGGCGGGATGGATGAATCGACGTCAAACGCCGCCGCCATGGGACAGGCGTTCGACCAGGCTAAGAACGACGATTCGTTCTATCTGCCGCCGGAGGTTTTCGACAACGCGGACTTCAAGAAGGCGATGGAGTCGTTCTTGTCCCCGGATGGAAAAGCGGCGCGGTTCATCATCTCGCACCGGGGCGACCCCGCCACGCCCGAGGGCATCGCGAGGATCGACAAGATCAAGACGGCGGCAGAGGAGGCGCTCAAGTCGACGCCCCTCGAGAGTGCCAACGTCTATCTCGCCGGGACGGCGTCGACATTCAAAGATTTCCACGATGGGGCGAAATACGACCTGTACATCGCGGGAATCGGTGCGCTGTGCCTCATTTTCATCATCATGCTGGTCCTCACCCGAAGCTTTGTGGCCGCGCTGGTGATCGTCGGGACGGTGGCGCTGTCCCTGGGCGCGTCGTTCGGCCTGTCGGTGCTGATCTGGCAGTACGTTCTGGGCTTCAAACTGCACTGGATGGTGCTTCCGATGTCCGTCATCGTCCTGTTGGCGGTCGGATCTGACTACAACCTGCTGCTGGTGTCCCGAATGAAAGAGGAAATAGGCACCGGGATCAATACCGGCATCATCCGTGCGATGGCGGGCACCGGCAAAGTGGTGACGAATGCCGGCCTGGTCTTCGCTTTCACCATGGCCTCGATGGCGGCGAGCGATCTGCGCATCATCGGTCAGGTCGGCACCACCATCGGTCTGGGGCTGCTGTTCGACACGTTGGTGGTTCGCTCGTTCATGACGCCGACCATCGCGGCGCTGCTCGGACGGTGGTTCTGGTGGCCACAGATCGTTCGAACCCGTCCGCCCAGCCGGATGCTTCGCTCCCGGCCACCGCGGCCGGTCGTGCGCGAACTGCTCGGGGAGAGGTTCGGCGGCGACGACGCGGTCACCGCCCCGATTCCGAGGCCCTCGAGGCTTCCGTCCTACTAGTCAGGGGCCGCCTGCCCCCCGGCCGCGATCCGATGCCCGTGATCAGGGTCAGCCCGCGACCGCTCCAGGCTCGAAGTAGGGCGCACCGTATTCGGTGACCGGTTCGAAGCCCCGCTTGCGCGCCCTCTCGGCGGCCTTGCGGATCAGCGCATAAATTCCGACGAACGCCGCGTGATCGGTCATCACAAACGGTGTCAGCAGCCGGTTGTGCACCAGCGAGAAGGCCACCCCGCTTGACGGATCGGTCCAGCCGAGGGAACCACCCAGACCGACATGTCCGAAGCCGGGCATCACATTACCGAGCGGCAAGCTGTGGTAGCCCAGGTGGAAAGCCAATGGCACGTACAGGTTTCGGTCCGGGCGCAGGCTCCGCTCCCCGGTCAGACCCGCGACCAGCTGACGGGACAGGAAACGCGTTCCGTCAACCTCGCCGCCGTTGGCGATCGCGCCGTACATCCGGGCCAGCCCGCGCGCCGTCGCTACCCCGTTGGCCGCCGGGATCTCCGCGTCCAGCAGCGGAGTGTCGCCTCGGACGGCGGCCGTCAGACCCTTGAAGTACATCGACCGGTACGCCCCGGACAATTCGTTGGCGACCCTGCGAGTCACGTAACCCAGGACAGGGTTTCCGATCATGCTCTGCGGGCCGATGATCTCGGCGACCCGGGTCGGCGCCTCAACCGGCGGCCGGCCGAGGTGCAGACCGTCTGTGCCCAACGGCTGGGCAAGTTCCTCGCGGATCAGCGTGCCCATGCCCTTGCCCGTCACGGCGCGGCCCAGGCCCGACATCAGCCAGCCGAACGTCAGCGCATGGTATGCCGATTTGCCCAGTAGGCGGCCGGGAGCCGCCGCGGCCAGCTTTTCCTCCATCACGACGTGATCGAGCAGTTCGTCCACGGTGGCGCCTCGTAGGCCCGACAGGCCGGCCTGGTGACGCATCACCTGCCGCACCGTCAGGTCGGCCTTGCCGTTCGCCCCGAATGCCGGCCAATACTCGGCGACGGGAGCTTCGTAATCGATCAGCCCGCGGTCCGCGAGCCGGTGGATGACGGTCGCGGCCATCCCCTTGGTCGCCGAGAAAACCATCGGGGCGGTGTCGGCCGTCCACGGCCGCCGTCCGGCGCGGTCGGCCCACCCCGCCCAGACGTCCACGACGGGTTGGCCGTCGAGATACACGGCCAGCGCGCCGCCGCCGAAACGGCGGGCGGGGAACATGCTGGAAAAGCTGCGAACGACGCATCCGAAGTGTGAGTCCGCCGCGCCGGACACACGATGACCCGCGTCGAGGTCGTCGTGGACAGGGACCGCGCGGCGATCGACTCGGGTTTCCACCGTCACATTTTCGAATTTACTTGGATTTCACACCCGGCAGGAGCGTAATCAGATTGTTTATCTATCCGTTATTCTGACGCTGCCGATAATATTTGCTGGGCCGCCAGTGCGGGGGTCAACTCCCCCGCCTTGACCTGCCGTTCGATGTCGGCGCGCATCGTGCGAACCTTCGGGCTGGACAACAGTCGGTCCAGCACCGTGTCGCGCACCATCTGCCACGTCCAGTCGACCAGCTGGGCCCGGCGGCGCGCCTCGAATTCCCCGGCCTCGGTGAGGACCTGCCGATGACGTTCGATGGTGTCCCACAATTCCTCGAGGCCGGTTCCCTCGGCCGCGCTCATCGTGAGAACGGGCGGCCGCCAAAGGGTGTCGCGCGGATGTATCAACCGAATGGCCCCGGACAGCTCGCGCGCCGCCGAGCGGGCTTCGGCGAGATGATTCCCGTCGGCCTTGTTCACCACGACGATGTCGGCCAATTCGAGCACACCCTTTTTGATGCCCTGGAGCTGATCGCCACCGCGCGCCAGGGTCAGCAACACGAAGGTATCGACCATGTTCGCCACGGTCACCTCGGACTGACCGACCCCGACGGTCTCGATCAGGATCACGTCGAAACCGGCGGCCGCCAGCAGGACCGCCGCTTCGCGGGTGGCCTTGGCCACCCCGCCCAGGGTGCCCGACGTGGGCGACGGCCGGATGTATGCATCCGGATGCATGGCCAGGCGCGCCATCCGGGTCTTGTCCCCCAGGATCGAGCCGCCCGTGCGGGTCGACGACGGGTCGACGGCCAGCACCGCCACCCGATGGCCCAGTTCGATCAGGTGCATCCCGAGGGCCTCGATGCTGGTGGACTTACCCACCCCGGGGATCCCGGTGATGCCGACCCGATACGCGGCACCGGCATCCGGGGTCAGCTCCAGCAGCAGCCGCTGCGCTTGTTCGCGATGGTCCGCGCGGGTCGACTCCAGCAGCGTGATGGCCCGCGGCAACGCCGCGCGGTCACCGCCGCGAACCGCCTCGGCCAACCGCTCCACGGAGTCGTTCCGTTCGGAAGCCATTTAGTCGAGGGTGTAACCCAGCCGCTCGGCGAGCTTGTGCAGCAAGCCGATTGCGGCGTCGGCGATCACCGTCCCGGGCGGGAAGATGGCGGCGGCTCCGGCCTCGTAGAGCTCGTCGAAATCGCCCGGCGGGATGACGCCCCCGACCACGATCATGATGTCGGGCCGCCCGACGTCGGCCATCGCCTCACGCAGCGCGGGCACCAGCGTCAGATGGCCGGCCGCCAGCGAGGACACCCCGACCACGTGCACGTCGTTGTCGGCGGCCTGGCGGGCCACCTCCTCGGGCGTGGAAAACAGCGAACCGACGTCGACGTCGAATCCGATGTCCGCGAAGGCCGTCGCGATCACCTTCTGGCCGCGGTCGTGGCCGTCCTGGCCCATCTTCGCGACCAGGATCCGCGGGCGGCGGCCGTCGGCTTCCGCGAACTTCTCGACGAGTTCGGTCGCGGTTGCCATGTTTGTGGCCTTTCCAGCTTCGTCGCGGTAGACCCCGGCGATGGTACGGATCTCCGCCTGGTGCCGGCCATAGACCTTCTCCAGCGCATCGGAGATCTCGCCGACCGTGGCCTTGTGCCGCGCCGCGTCGATGGCCAGGGCCAGCAGGTTGTTGCCCAACCCATCCGCGCCGGCGCGACCGTGGGCGGCCGCCGCACGCGACAGTTCCGCCAGCGCGGCGTCCACCGCCGACTGGTCACGGCTTTCCCGCAGTTCCTTCAGCTTGGCCAGCTGCTCGGCGCGCACCCGGCTGTTCTCGACCTTCAGGACCTCGACCTCTTGATCCTCTTCGACCTGATACTTGTTGATCCCGATCACCGGCTGGATACCGGAGTCGATGCGCGCCTGGGTGCGCGCGGCCGCCTCCTCGATGCGCAGCTTGGGGATGCCGTCGCTGATGGCCTGTGCCATGCCGCCGTGCTCGGCGACCTCGGCGATGTGGGCGCGGGCCCGCTGGGCGAGCTGATGGGTCAGCCATTCCACGTAATACGACCCCGCCCACGGATCGATCGGTCGCGTGGTGCCGGACTCTTGCTGCAGCACCAGCTGCGTGTTGCGGGCGATACGAGCCGAGAAGTCGGTGGGCAGAGCGAGCGCCTCGTCGAGCGCGTTGGTGTGCAGCGACTGCGTGTGTCCCTGGGTGGCGGCCATCGCCTCGATGCAGGTGCGAGCGACGTTGTTGAAGGCATCCTGCGCGGTCAGTGACCAGCCGGAGGTCTGCGAATGTGTGCGCAGCGAAAGCGATTTGGCGTTCTTCGGGCCGAACTGGGAGACCAGCTCGCTCCACAACAGCCGGCCCGCCCGCAGCTTGGCGACTTCCATGAAGAAGTTCATCCCGATGCCCCAGAAGAAGGACAGGCGGGGCGCGAACTTGTCGATGTCCAGGTCCGCGTCCAAACCGGCCTTGATGTAGTCGACCCCGTCGGCAAGCGTGTAGGCCAACTCCAAATCGGCTGTGGCACCGGCTTCCTGGATGTGGTAGCCCGAGATCGAAATCGAGTTGAACTTCGGCATTTTCGCGCTGGTATAGGCGAAGATGTCGGAGATGATGCGCATCGACGGCTTGGGCGGATAGATGTAGGTGTTGCGCACCATGAACTCTTTGAGGATGTCGTTCTGAATGGTGCCGGCCAGCTTCTCCGGCGCAACGCCCTGCTCCTCGGCGGCCACCACGTACAGCGCCAGTATCGGCAGCACCGCGCCGTTCATGGTCATCGACACCGACACCGTCGACAGGTCGATGCCGTCGAACAGCTGGCGCATGTCGAGAATGGAATCGATTGCCACACCGGCCATTCCGACGTCACCCTGCACGCGGGGGTGATCGGAGTCGTACCCGCGGTGGGTGGCCAGGTCGAAGGCCACCGACAGGCCCTTCTGGCCCGCGGCCAGGTTGCGCCGGTAGAAGGCGTTCGACTCCGCGGCGGTGGAGAAACCGGCGTACTGCCGAATCGTCCACGGCTGGTTCACATACATCGTCGGGTAGGGTCCACGCACGAACGGCGGTTCGCCCGGGAAACTGTGCAGCGGGTACCCGTCGGCCTCTATCGCCGCCCGGTCTGCGCCGATATACACCGGTTTGACGTCGATGTCCTCCGGTGTCTGCCACTGCAGTTGATCGGGCGTGTACAGATGCGCGGCCGCGGCCGCGGCGACGTGTTCCTCGACGGCGGCCTGGTTCGGCGGCGTGACAGTCCGCTCGCCGTGCAGCGGCACGTCGGCGAAGCTGCCGACCGCAGGTGCAGTGGTCGTCATCTAACTACGCCCCCAGCCTTGTGAGCAGATCCGACAGAGCTTCGACCGCATTGATTTTCGCGGTCAGGAATTGGTCCGGTTGGTGCTCGGCGCCGGCCACGGCCTTGTCCGGCCCGGCCAGATAGACGCGCGCGGTGCCGGCGTCCCGCGCCGCCCGCACGACGTCCGAGGCCTCGTCCTGGTAGCGCTTGTCGGTGCCGCAGATGACCGCCGCCGCCGGCGACCCCGCGTCCGTCACCGCTGATGCGACGCCGTCGGCGTCGACCGTGCCCGGGTTGATCGCCTCGATGCCACCGGAAGCCAGCAGGTTCGAGGCGAACGTTGCGCGAATGTTGTTCTCGGCCAACGGGCCCAACGGCAGCAACAGTACCTTCGGGCGCGATCCGGTGCGGTCCAGGTACGCATCCGATCGGTCCCGCAGCGCCTCGAATTCCGCCGCGTAACGCACCAGGTTTCCGGCCGCCAGCGGCGAATACGACGAGTCGCTTTGCGGCAGAGGAGCTTCGGTGAGGTCGGGAAATTCGTTGACGCCGGTGATCGCGGTCCGGCGGTGCGCGATGTCGTCGCTGCGACGGGCGGCGACCTCGGCGATCTGGCCGGCGATGAGGTCGCGGGCTTTCGTGAATCCGCCGTGGGCCTCGATGGCCTGGAAATGCTCCCAGGCCCGCTCGGCCAGGCGCAGGGTCAGGTCCTCGACGAACCAGGAACCACCGGCCGGGTCCAACACCCGGCCCACGTGTGACTCTTCGAGAAGCAACAGCTGCGTGTTGCGCGCGATGCGACGGGCGAAACTCGTTGCTATGCCCGGGAATCCGCCGTCGATCGCGACGTCGAACGGAAATACCAGCAGCGAGTCGGCGCCGCCGACACCGGCGCCGAAGGCGGCCAGGGTGCAGCGCAGCATGTTCACCCACGGGTCGCGCTGGGTCATCATCGGCAGCGACGTCTCGGCGTGGACCCCGGCCGCGCCGGCGTCCGGCTCGCCGACAACTTCGGCGACCCGCGCCCAAAGATTGCGCGCGGCGCGGAACTTCGCGATCGTCATGAACTGGTCGTCGTCGGCGGCGAATCGGAAGCTGATCTGCCCCAACGCCTCGCGGATCGACAACCCCGATTCGGTGAGCACCCGCAGGTAACTCACGGCGGCCGCGACACCGGCGGCGAGCTCCCACGTCGCGTTGGCGCCGAGGTTGTGAAACGCCGGCCCGTCGATGGTGATCGCGCGCACCCCGGTCCGACCGGCGGCCCGCTTGGCCACGGCGATCACGTCCTCGATCGTCGGCGCCGGTCGGTCACTGTGTGTCGCGCTCAGCGGGTCGCCGCCCAGGTCGATCGACAGGGTGGCGCGCTGATCAGGGTCCACCCCGTCCGCCAGCGCAAGCGCCACGTCGCTGGCCGCCAGGTAGTCGGCACCGGCTTGCAGGATCAGCGGCGCCATGCTCAGGTAGACACCCTCGAGCATCTCCCCCAGCTGATCGGGTGCCACACCCGATTCACCGATCCGCAGCACCACGGCGCCGGCCCCATTGCCCAGCGCGTCCAGCACCGCGGAGTTCACGTCCTTGGCCGCGACGCCGGGTACCGGGGTAGCCGGGAAGGCCTCGGCGACCTTCCAGCCGGATTTGACGTCCCGCACTGCGTCACCGCCGCGCACATACGGCCACTCGCCCGGCAGCGGCGGCTCTGGCAGTTCGTCGAGCGCGGTGTAGAGCGCGCGGACCGCGATTCCGTCGTAGGTGGGGGTTTCCAGCAGCCGCTCGGGCGCGTCTCCCAACTGATCGGGGTCCTTCCGGGTGCTTTTGGCCAGCACACCGGCGACCGCACTGCGCCAACGCCCGCGAACCTGTTCTAGGTCGGCGAGCTCGGGTACATCAATGGACACCGATTGCTCCCTTTTCCCAGCATTTGGGCTACTGCTCTGGGGGTACCACTTAGCTACTGAGGCTAATTGATGACCGCTCGTCGCAAAAAACCGCCACTTGCGGCGGGCGTTCCCGATTTCGGAGGAAACGCCACCCTCGGGAAACGGCTTATTCATCTACGGCCCGTACCCTAGGAAGCCGTGCCGGGTTCCGCCACCAGCAAAATCACCGAAACGCTTCGCGATATCGGCTGCGCCATCGGCGTCGCCGCGCGAGGCGTGTCCCGGTCGCGGATCGCCTGGACAGTGGTGGGCATCACAGCGCTGGTGGTGTTGGCGTCGTGGTTGCCGCTCCCCTCGCCCGTGCAGATGCGCGACTGGGCGCACTCCGTCGGACCGTGGTTTCCGCTGGCGTTCCTTCTCGCCCACATCGTCGTGACGGTGGTGCCCGTTCCGCGTACGGCGTTCACTCTGTCGGCCGGACTGCTGTTCGGCCCACTGCTGGGCGTCGCAATCGCGGTGATCGCCAGCACCGCAAGTGCGATGATCGCGATGCTGCTGGTGCGCGCAGTCGGGTGGCGGCTGAATCGCTTGGTGCGCCACCGATCGATTGACTCGGTGGAACAGCGCCTGCGACAACGCGGCTGGCTGGCCATCTTGTCGCTGAGGCTGATTCCCGCCGTGCCGTTCTCGGCCCTTAACTACGCCGCAGGCGCGTCGAGCGTGCGGGTGCTGCCCTACGCGGTCGCGACGCTGGTCGGGTTACTGCCCGGCACCACCGCCGTGGTGGTCCTTGGCGATGCGCTCGCCGGTCACATCAGCGCGCTGCTGTATCTGGTGTCGGCGATCACCAGCGCTCTGGGTCTGGCAGGGCTCGTCGTAGAGATCCGCCACTTCCGTAGCCACCACCGCCGGGCGCACGGTCCCGTCGGTGACGAGCGCTCCCCCGAGCCCGCCACCATCGGCTGATCGCCGATTTCGTTCAGACCGCCGCGCGGTGCGCGAAAGATCGGTACGAGACGGACGGCACCGTCAGCGCGGTCGGCATCCTCATCCGCGGCGGCGATCCCTATATTCTCCAGAGCCGCGTTGCGCGGCGCGGGCGAAATTTTCCGTCGCCGAGTCGGTGCGGCCCTGGCTGGACAAGTGGCACCTGACGGCCGTGACCGCTTCGCCGCGCTGACGGGCTCTCGCTGACCGGCTCCCGAGATCTTCAGGTCGGCTTCAGGCTGACTTCCTACCGTCACGGCATCGCCCCGGCTCGCCATGACGGGGCGCGGTGACCGGTAATGCGGTGCGAATAGCACGATTTCGCGCCGACCGGGTGAAGAAACCGTCGACAGAGAGGATGGATGGGCCCAGTGAAGATCAAGCAACTGATCGCTGGTTCGTTGATCGCGGGAACCCTTGGGGCGGCCGCGGCAGGGTTCGGAGCCGCGGTGGCGAGCGCGGATCCCCCGCCCCCGCCGCCAGGCCCGGGGCAACCCTGGGGACCGGGGCCGGGCGGACCGGGTGGCCCGGGTGGCCCGCCCCCGCCGCCGGGCGGACCGCTCGCACCGCCGCCGCCCGGCGGTCCCGGTGGACAGTTCCGTCCGCCGCCGCCCGGGTTCTGACGCCCGGCGTGCCGAGCGGTGGTCGCCTCAGAGCGGCGGCCACCGCTCGGCCTCATGCCCGCGGCAGCGTGAGCCGGAACTGTGCGCCGCCCTCGTGCGGCAGGCACACCAGTTCGCCGCCGTGGGCACGCGCCAGCGCCCGCGCGATCGCCAGCCCCAGCCCGGCGCCGCCGTGGTCGCGGGCGCGGCCGGGATCCAGGCGGACCAGCCGCTCGAAGATGTTGTCCCGCTGGTCATCCGGGATGCCTGGACCGGTGTCGGTGACGGTGACTTCCGCGACGCCCTCGGTTGCGCGAAGGTCGACGGTGATGGCTCCGCCGGCCGGTGTGTACCGGCGCGCGTTGTCGAGCAGGTTGGACACGATCTGCGACAGGCGGATCGCGTCGGCGTCGAGATGCAGGGTGGCCAGACCGGTGCGGGTGACGCTGATCTGGGGTGCCAGTATCGCGGCCCTGTCGGCTTCCCCATCGAGAACGGCGGCCACGTCGACGTCGTGCAGCTCGAGCGCAAGCCCGGCGTCGATGCGGCTCAGGTCGAGCATGTCGGAGACGAGCCGTCCGGCGCGGCGGGCGTCGGAGAGCAGCAGGCTGGCCCGGCGGTATTGCCCGTCGTCGTGGTGTTCGGAGGCGCTGTGCGCGACCTGCTCGGCGGCGACCTGAATCCCGGCGATCGGAGTGCGCAACTCGTGGGCGGCGTCGACGAGAAATCGCCGGGTCGCCGTCTCCGCGCGCTGTGCGGTGTCGGCGGCGCGCCGGGCCCGGCGCTCGGACAGTTCCAGTGCGTCCAGCATGCCGTCGAAAGCGCTTGCCGCGCGGCCTAATTCGGTATCCGTGCGATCCGGGCGCAGCCGCCGGCCGCGGTCCCCGGTGGTGATCGCGTTGGCCAGCGCGGTGAGCCGATCCAGCGGACGCAGCGCCGCCCGGCTGACCGCGACGAGTAGCAGCGCCGCGAGCAGCAAAGTCACCAGACCCGCCCCGATCATCAAGCCGCGCAACTGATGCGCGACCTGAGTGGTCTGCGTGGTGTCGGCGACCAGGATCACCCTGCTGCCATCGGGCAGCGGGTGCACGACGGCCGTCGCGGTGGCATCCGGCGGAGGGCCGGGCGGCGGCGGAAGTGCGTACGGCGGTGGCGGATACGGCGGATACGGCGGTGGCGGATACGGCGGATACGGCGGTGGCGGATAAGGCGGCGGGTATGGGGGCGGCGACGGATAGAACGGCGGCGGTGCGACGTCGCCGTCGCTCAGGTCGGGATTGATGCCGCGGTCGCCGTACGTGGTGCCGCCGGCCGTGATCACCAGCGCCCGGATCCCGCCGCCGTTGAGCTCGGCAGCGAGCAGATCGGGTGAGGTGTGCGCGGCGCTCAACGCGTCGGCGCGCGACGTCGCGGCCAGCAGCCGGTCGTGCAGATTGCGGTGCGCGAGAACACCCATCGTGATGTCGATGGTGACGCCGAGCACCACCAGCAGGACGGCCAGCAGCGCCAGCACCACCAGCGTCACGCGACGTTGCAGCGACGGCGTCGGCGTCGTCGACGCGGCCGTCATGACCGCTCGGCCTGCAGGCGGTAACCGATGCCGCGCACCGTGTGCAGGACCCGCGGCCCGTGCGCCTCGAGCTTGCGCCGCAGGCCGCTGACATGAACCTGCACGAGGTTGGGGTCGTAGGCGTCGTAACCCCACACCCCGTTCAGGATCTGGCCCGCGCTGACGATCCGGCCGCGCTGCTCCACCAGGAACGCCAGGACCCGCAGCTCGGTCGCGGTCAGATCCAGCCGGTGACCGCCGCGCGCGGCGACGCCGGCGCCGAGGTCCAGGGTGACGTCGCCCACCTGAATCACCTCCGACAGCCGGCCGCGACGGCGCAGCACCGCGCCGACCCGCGACACCAGTTCGGCCAGTTCGAACGGCTTGATGACGTAGTCGTCGGCGCCGCCGTCGAGTCCGCGCAGCCGGTCGGGCAGCCCGTCGCGCGCCGTGATCAGGACGATCCCGATGTCGCCCCATTCGCGGACGACGTCGATCAGTTCGAACCCGTCGCGCCCGGGCAGCATCACGTCGAGCACCACCAGGTCGGGCCGCATCCCGTCGAGAACTTCTTCCAGGCCGTCGCCGTCGCAGCGGGCGTCGGTGTGATAGCCGACATCGGCGAGCGCCTCGCTGACCATCTCCCGGATGGTCTCGGAGTCTTCGACGACCAGCACCCGCGGCGTGCCGACGCTGAAGTGGCCGCCGGCGCGTGGGCAATCCGTCATCCCCCCATTGTCGGCACCGGTGCTGAAACGAACCTGAAGGCCGGTGTCGCCCCAGGCGCCACGTTGGTCACAGATGCGGAAGGCATGAGGCATTGCCCGCCTTCGAGCGACAACTTCGCTCTGAGCCTGCGGCGTCACCGCGTTGTCGCTCGAAGGCGGGCGAAAGTGTGGTGGCCTGCGCCGGTGACCACTGTGACGGATGAGGTCCGTTCGACAGGCGTCCGATTTCTTCAGATCCATTTCAGCCCCGGCTCTTAACGTCCGTGACATGACCACGAACGACGACATCAACACCAATCCACCCGCGCCGGCGCCGGTCGCCTACCAAGCACCTGAGCGGCGCCGTCACCCCACCGGCGTGGTGATCGGCGCCGGAGTGGCGGGCGTGCTGCTCGGCGCGGTCGGCACGGTCGCGGCGATCGCCTTCGCCTGGATCGTCAGCGTCGGGCCGCCCCCGCCACCGCTTCCCGGGCCGCCGCCGGGGTTCGCGGCGGCACCGTTCCACGGTCCCCCGCCCCCGCCGATGGGCGGCCCGGCGCCGGGTGGTTTCGGATTCGCGCCGCCGCCTGGGCCGCCGGGACCCCCGCGCGGCTTCTGGCCGCCGCCCCCGGGCGAGGGATCCGCGGCACCGCCCGCGCCGACGTCGGCGTCCCCCGCGCCGCATCCCTGACAACTGATCCTGTCGCCGTCACGATGCCTGAAATCGTGACGGCGACGGGCGTCGGCCCGGTACGCGGGGCCGGTTGCGTCGATTCGCCGGGACCATTCCGCCGCCCGCAGTGCAGGATGGGAAGGTGCCACGAGATCGATCGTCGTTTCCCACCAGCCTCGCCGCACGGCTGCTGCGCTCGCGCCGCCTCATGCGCGCGCCGATCTGGATCTACAAAGCCCGCGCGGGCGCGCTGTTCGGCTCGCGCATCCTGTTGCTCGAGCACACCGGCCGCAAGTCGGGCATGCCGCGCTATGCTGCGCTGGAAGTCGTCGACCACCCGGCGGCAGACAGCTACGTGGTGGCTTCGGGCTTCGGCCGAAAAGCCCAGTGGTTCCGCAACATCGAAGCCAATCCCCGGGTGCGCGTGTACGTCGGCAGCCACGCGCCCAGGACCGCCGCCGCGCGCGTGCTGACCACCGCGGAAGCCGATCGCACCCTGGCCGCCTACCGAACCCGCCACCCCACAGCGTGGGAGCGGATGCGCCCGGTGCTCGAAGACACGCTCGGCGTCCCGATCACCGACACGGACACTCCGCTGCCGCTGGTCGAGCTGCGCCTGGACTAGTTCTCGTCGGGTCCCTTGATCGTCATCGCGGCGACCAGCGCCAGGAACAGCGCGGCCGGAAGGCCGTTGACGACTTTGTCGCGCACCCGGACATGCGCGCCGACCGCCAGTACGAAGTACAACGTCAGCATCGCAGTCGTCAGGCGCGCCAGAGCGGGAAACCGGTTGACCGACAGCAATCCCACCGCGGCGGCCCCTTTGACCACCGGCAGCACGGGCCGGATGTTCTCCGGGACGCCCACGGTGTCGAGGACCTTCTTGATGGGTGCCACCTGGACGCCGCACGCTACTGCGTCGGCGGCGTGGAACACGCCGAGCGCCGTGTAGGTCTTCGGGGAAGTCAACACGCTCATTCCGCAATCCTAGGGAGTGAGCTCCCCGGCCGGGCCATCTGCCGGCTGGCGGGCGATCGCCTCCGCCTTGGCCACCGCCTGGGCGATCGCGGGGTCGGTTTCGGTGGAGAACCAGTCGGCGACGTCGGCGTCGTCGTCGGCGCTGTGCTTGGGCGCGTCATCGACGGGCGATGGCTGGAAGCGGAACACGCCGTCCTGGCCCGGGGTTCCCAGCAGCTTGGTGAAGCCCTGCAACGCCGCGTTGAAGTCACTGGGCACCACCCACACCTTGTTGGCGTCACCGCGCGCCATCTCCGGCAACGTCTGCAGGTACTGGTAGGCCAGCATCTCGGGGGTGGGCCGGCCGGCCTTGATCGCCGCGAACGTCTTCTCGATCGCCTTCGCCTGGCCCTGCGCCTGCAGGTACGCCGCGGCGCGTTCACCCTGGGCGCGCAGCATCCGGGACTGCCGGTCGGCCTCGGCGGCCAGGATGGCGGCCTGCTTGGCACCCTCGGCGGCCAGGATCTGCGCCTGCTTGTTGCCCTCGGCCTCCTTGATCGCCGCCTCGCGCATACCTTCGGCGGTCAGGATCATCGCCCGCTTCTCGCGGTCGGCCTTCATCTGCTTTTCCATCGACGCCTGGATCGACGGGGGCGGATCGATGCTGCGCAGTTCCACGCGGGCGACCCGCAACCCCCAGCGGCCGGTCGCCTCGTCGAGCACGCCGCGCAGCTGCCCGTTGATCTGATCGCGCGAGGTCAGCGTCTGCTCGAGCGTCATGCCGCCGACGACGTTGCGCAGCGTGGTGGTGGTGAGCTGCTCGACCCCGACGATGTAGTTGCTGATCTCGTAGACGGCTGCCTGGGGAACGGTGACCTGGAAGTACACCACGGTGTCGATGTTGAGGGTCAAGTTGTCCTCGGTGATCACCGGCTGCGGCGGGAACGACACCACCCGCTCACGCAGATCCACCCGCGCGCGAACCCGATCGATGAACGGCACCAACAAGGTCAGTTGCCCGCTGACGGTGCGGCTGTACCGTCCCAGCCGTTCGATCACCGCCGCCTCCGCCTGAGGTATCAGCGCCACGGACTTGGCCACCACGACGATCGCGAAGATCACCAGGACGGCCAGCAGCACCAAACCAGCAACCATAGGAATTCCTTTCTCGCTGAAGCTCTTTGCGGTCGCTACAGACCGCTCTTGAAGACGACCGCGGTGGCGCCGTCGATCTGCATGACGGTGACCGGCTCGCCGGGTTCGTAGACGTCGGCCTCGTTGAGCGGGCGCGCGGACCACACCTGGCCGTCGAGTTTGACCTGGCCCGCGTCGCGCCCGACCCGTTGCAGCACCAGCGCGGTTTTGCCGCGCAGCGCCTCGATTCCCAGAGTGGGCGCCGCGGCCGGCGTCAGCCGCCGCTTCAGCGGCGGGCGAACCAGCACCAGCAGCAGCACCGACACGACCAGGAACACCGCCCCGTTCGCCCACACCGGGAAGTCGGTGAGCCAACTGGTGAGCGCCGCGGCCAGTGCGCCGCCGCCGAGCATCACCAGAAACAAATGACCGGTGAGCGCCTCCGCGCCGGCCAGCACCAGCGCGAATATTAGCCAAAGCAACGCGGCGGGCATGCGGCAAGAATACGCGTGATCCGCCTTCGCCGGGCAAAACAACTACACTGCGTGATCGTGTGGTGTCCCAGTGTTTCGCTGTCCCTGTGGGCCAATGCCTGGCTCGCTGGAAAGGCCGCGCCCGACGACGTCCTGGACGCGTTATCCGTTTGGGCGCCAAAGCAATCGGTGACGGCGTATGATGCCGTCGCCGCGGGCCACACCGGGCTGCCCTGGCCCGACGTGAACGACGCCGGGACGGTGACGCTGCTGCAGACATTGCGCGGCGCGATCGGGCGTCCGACGCCGTCGTGCGGCGGCGCGGGATTGATGCGCGGGACGATCAACGTGGTTTTGCCGGTACCCGGCGATGTGCGCGGGCTGGCCCCGGGGACGCAGTTCGAGCGGGACGCCCTGGCCGCCGGAGAGGCGGTCATCATCGCCAACCCCCGCAACCCCGGCACCGCCGTGGGCCTGGTGCCCGAATTCTCCTATGAGGACGACGAGGACGCGCCCGAGGACTACGAGAGGCGCCTGGCGGAATTGTGCGGGCTGACGTGGACCGTGTACTCGCTGCCCGGTGCCCCGGTGCTGGACCACTACGAGCTCGGCGACGCCGAGTACACGCTGCGGTCCGCCGTGCGCTCGGCCGCCGACGCTCTGGGCGCCATCGGGCTGGGAGCCGCGGCCGCCGACGTCGACGACCCGCGTGGGCTTGTCGAGCAGCTGCTGGAATCCGCACGGCGACACCGCATTCCGGACCATGCGCCGACGCGCGCGCTGCGGGTGCTGGAGAACGCCGCGCACGTCGACGCCATCATCGCGGTCAGCGCGGGCCTGAGTCGATCGGACTCGGCGGACCGTTTCACCGCGCCCGTCGCCGCCGGGCTGGAACCGGTGGGAACGCAATCATCGTCCGAGGCCCGCATCGCCAGCGATGCGCTGCGACCGCTGACCGCCGTGGTGCGGTCGGCGCGGATGGCGGCCGTGACCGCGATCCTGCATTCGGCCTGGGGCGACTAGGCGCCGGTCTCGGCCGCGCAGTGCGGCGGGCGGCACGGCGCACCGTTGGCGCTGGCCAGACAACCCGGCGCCGGGTCCGGCCCCCTCACCCGCTCGGGCGTGCGGCCGTAGCGCAGTTCGTCGATCAGGTCGGCGGCCAGTTGCGCGAAACGCGGGTGGGCGTTGGGCGTCGAGGCCCGCACCATCGCGACTCCCGCCGCCTCCGCCTGGGCCGCCAACTCGGTGTCGAGGTCCCACACCACCTCGATGTGGTCGGCTACGAACCCGATCGGGCAGACGATGACGGCATCGGTGCCGGCCCGCACCAAGGCGGTCAGGTGGTCGGCGACGTCGGGCTCCAGCCACGGAACCTGCGGCGGCCCCGACCGGGACTGCCACGCCAGGTCGTACTCGGTGTATCCGGCTGCGGCCGCCACAAGGCTTGCGGCGTAGGCGACTTGGCGGCTATAGAGCCGCGGGCCCACGCGGTCGTCGGCGGCCACCGGGATGGAATGCGCGGTGAACACCAGACGCGCGGCGGTATGTTGTTCGGCGGTCAGGGCGCCCGAGGCCGCGCCGATGGTGTCGGCGAAGATCTGGACGAACCGCGGATGATCGAAATAGGGCCGCAGCTTGACCAATTCGGGCGCATCAGGCCCGGCCGCATCGCGCGCCCGGGCGATGTCCTCGACGTACTGTGTGCAGCTGGAATAGCCGCTCCACGCCGATGTGGTGAACACCGCGGCCCGACGAATTCCGTTGTCGCGCATCGTCGTCACGGTGTCTTCGACGTAGGGCGCCCAGTTGCGGTTGCCGAAGTAGACCGGCAGATCCAGGCCGCGGTCATGCAGTTCGGCTTCGAGCTGCTGGATCAGCGCGAGGTTGATCCGGTTGATCGGCGACACCCCACCGAAGTGCAGGTAGTGCTCGGCGACATGGTCGAGACGTTCCGGGGGCACGTTGCGGCCGCGGGTGACGTTCTCCAGGAACGGCCGAACCTGCTCGGGACCTTCCGGCCCACCGAAGGACAGCAGCAGGGCGGCATCGAATTCCATTGGGCTCTAGAGCAATCCGCTTTTACAGCAATTGGGTGCTTGCGCCGCCGTCGGCGTAGATGATGGTCCCCGTGGTCGCCGGCAGCCAGTCCGAGAGCAACGCGCACACCGTCTTGGCCACCGGCGTCGGGTCCTTCATGTTCCAGCCGATGGGGGCGCGCTGGTCCCAGCCCTCTTCGAGCAGCTGCATCTGCGCGCCGGCCTCTTCGCCGAGCGCACCGCCGACAATCGCGCTCATGGCCAGCGTCCGGATCGGGCCCGCGGCAACGAGATTGGAGCGCACACCGAACTTGCCCGCCTCACGCGCCACGAATCGGTTCACCGATTCCAGCGCGCTCTTGGCCACCGTCATCCAGTTGTAGGCCGGCATCGCCCGGCTGGGATCGAAGTCCATACCCACGATGGAGCCGCCCGGGTTCATGATCGGCAGCGCGGCCTTGGCCAGCGAGGCATACGAATACGCCGAGATGTGAATGCCTTTGGAGACGTCCTCGTAGGGAGCGTCGAAGAACGGGTTGATGCCCATCCCCGTCTGCGGCATGAAACCGATCGAATGCACCACACCGTCGAGTTTGTTGCCCTCGCCGATCTCGGCCGTCACCCGGTCGGCGAGCGAATTCAAGTGCTCCTCGTTTTGCACGTCGAGTTCGATCAACGGCGCCTTCTCGGGCAGCCGGTCGGCGATGCGCTGAATCAGGCGCAACCGGTCGAATCCGGTCAGCACCAATTGCGCACCCGCCTCCTGGGCCGCCTTGGCGATGTGAAACGCGATCGACGAATCGGTGATGATTCCCGAGATCAGAATCCGTTTGCCGTCGAGCAGTCCTGCCATGTCCGTCCTTAAAGTCGTTATGTCGTTAACTCAGTGGCCCATGCCCATGCCGCCGTCGACCGGGATGACGGCGCCGGCGATGTAACTGGCGTCCTCGGACGCCAGGAAGCTGACCACCCCGGCGACCTCCGCGGCGGTGCCGACCCGCTTCGCCGGGATGAACTCCAGCGCCCCGGCCTGAATCCGTTCGTCCAGCGCGCGGGTCATCTCGGTGTCGATGTAGCCGGGGGCCACCACGTTCGCGGTCACCCCGGCCTTGGACAGCTCCCGGGAGATCGAGCGGGCCATGCCGATCAGGCCGGCTTTGGCGGCCGCGTAGTTGGACTGGTTGCCGATGCCCCAGCTCCCGGAGACCGAGCCGATGTAGATGATCCGGCCGAACCGCTTCTTCTGCATGCTGCGCGCGGCGCGCTGGGTCACCCGGAACGCCCCGGTGAGGTTGGCGTTGATGACCTCTTCGAACCGCTCCTCGGTCATCCGGATGAGGAACGCATCCTTGGAGATGCCGGCGTTGGACACCAGCACCTCGACCGGGCCCTGGTGCTCCTCGACCTCCTTGAAGGCGCGATCGATGGCGTCGTTGTCGGTCACGTCGCACTCGACTCCGAACAGTCCCTCGGGCGCCCCGGATCCGCGGTGCGTGACGGCCACCTTGTGGCCGTCGGCGGCCAGCCGCTGCGCGATCGCCAGCCCGATCCCCCGGTTTCCGCCGGTGACCAGGACTGAACGGGATACGAATGGGGGTCTGCCGCCGCTCGCGGCGGGTTCGGTGGCTTGCTCGGTGGCCGTCTCAGTCACCCGGCCAACTTATCGCCTCGGCCGGCCAGCGCTGCAATCGGCTCAGCGCGAGCGCAACGTCGATTCACCCCGGGCCGCCGCCGCCGCGCGAACCCGCCGTTGGCTCGCTTAGGATTTGACCCTCATGGCCGCAGCCCCGACCCGACACTTAAGGCTCAACGCCCAAGCCACGGCGATTTTCGCGGCCTGCTGGGGCGGATTGCTCGTCCTGCTGCTGGTGCGCAACCGCGGGCTGTTCACCCACCCCGTCTACGAGGCCGGAGACCCCGCGGCCAACTCGATCCTCACCCTGCAGGCCAAGCACTTCGCCCTGCTGACCGGGCATTACTCCAGGGTCGGCTTCCACCATCCCGGTCCGGCTTTCTTCTACGTGCAGGCCGGCGGCGAATGGCTGCTGCACGACCTGACCCGTCTCGTTCCGGCGGCCTATAACGGGCAGGCGATCGCGATCATGGCGCTCAACGCGACACTGATCGCGCTGGCGCTGGCCATCCTGTACACGTGGGTGCGCTCGGTGCCGGCGGTACTCACCGCGGCCGGCATCACCCTGATCTTCCTCGCCGAACACCCCCAGCTGGTGTGCTCCACCTGGATGCCCCACGCCTGCTTCGCCCCGTTTTTGCTCTACGTCTTCGCGGTCGCGTCGGTGGCTGCCGGACGGCTGCGCCATCTGTGGATCATGGTGCTCGCCGGCGGCCTGCTGGTGCACGGGCACGCGGAATTCCTGCTGCTGGTGCCCCTGCTTGGGCTGGCGGCGCTCCTGCCTCAGCGGCGCCGGTTGCTCACGCACCGCCGTGAAGTGCTGATCGCCTCGGCGGTGTTGGCATTGTTTCTGCTCCCCATCGTGCTCAACGTGACCCTGCACTGGCCGGGCGAGATTCCGCAGTACCTGGCCTACGGCCACCGCGCGCCGAACCCGCCGGTGGCGGCCGCGCGGTTTCTCGCGCAGTTCTGGGGTCCGGGTCCCGCCCTCGGGACGGTGTTCCTGGTGGTGCTGTTCGTCGTGGATCTGGCGCTGGTCCGCAGGCTGACGCGTCCCGGTGTCGACGAGGCGGTGCACGAGTTCTCCCGCCGCCTGCTCAGAGTCACCGCCCTGGCCACCGCGCTGTTCGCCTTCTACTGCTGGTACGGCGTGGACCATCTCTGGCAGTCGTACATCGGCGTCTTCTCTTACGCGTTGCCCCTGGCTTTGCTCATCTTGGGCTCCTCGGCGCTGATGGTGCTGGCGGCGGCGCGGGAAAAGCCGATAGCCCCCCGGCTGGCGGCCGGCGCCGCGGCGGGGAGCCTGGCGGTCGGGGTGGTGCTGGCGCTCACGACGGACGCCTTACGCAGAGACCGCGACGAGCTGACGGGCGTGCCCATCGCGCTGGACTACCTGGCCGCGCACGCCCACGGTAAGCCGATCGTGCTGGAGACCCGCACCGACGAATCCTGGGCCGACGCGCTCGCGCTGCTCGACGCCGCCACCCGCGCCGGGCGGCGCGCCTGCCTGGCGCAGGACCGCTGGCGGCTCCAGGCCACCCGGGAGTTCATCTGCACGCCGCAGGAGCTGGCCGGCGGGGCGCGCTTCACGCTCAGCCGCGTCGACCCGGTGTCCCCCGGCACCCCCGTGGTGCCGAATCTCAATCCGATCCCCGCGTCGTACCCGCCCTCGGCGGTGATCGCCGCCGGCTGACGGTCGCCCTGAGCGACGCGACGTCAGGTCGGCAGGCGCCGGTTGATTAGCAGCGCCGCCAGCGCCGCCAGCGCCAAGACCAGCGCACCCAGCCGCACCCAGCCCACGCTGGCATCGCCCTTGATGGTCTCGTAGCCGATCTGCTGCTGCAGCGTCCCGTACACGGACTTGAGTTCCTGCAATGACGCTGCGCTGTAAGCGTTTCCGCCCGAAAGCTGGGCGACCTTCTTCAGCGTCTCGTCGTCGACGGGTACCGGCTGGCGCTGGTCGTTGATCTCGACGAAACCGTACGGGGTGCCGAAGGAGATGGTCGAGATCGGCACGCCCTGGTCCTTGGCGGTGCGCGCCGCGGTGAAGGCGCCCTTGGGGTTGTCCGGGTTGGTCGGCATCGTCTCCTTGCCGTCGGAGAACAACACGATGCGCGCCGGCGGCGGTTTGTCGCCACCGCCGATCACCGCGCCGACCGTCGCGATGGCCTGCAGGGCGGTGAAGATGCCCTCCCCGGTGGCGGTGCGGTCGGCGAACTGGAGCTTGTCCAGCGCGGTCTTGGTCGATTCCCGGTTGGTCGTCGGCGACACCAGCACCGTCGCGGTGCCGGCGTAGGCGATCAGCCCGAGGTTGATGCCCGGGGTCAGTTCGTCGGCGAACTGCTTTGCGGCTTCCTGGGCGGCCGCCATCCGGTTGGGCTGCACGTCGGTGGCGCGCATGGACTGCGAGACGTCGATCACCAGCATCACCACCGCACGGTTGCGGGGAATCCGGACGTCGTTCGTCGGGCCCGCCATCGCGATGGTGAACAGCACCAGCGACGCGATGAGCAGGATCGCCGGCAGGTGCCGCCACTTGGGTGGCCTCTTGGGGGCGACGCTTTCCAGCAGCTCCATGTTGGCGAACCGCAGCATGCGCCGCTGCCTGGCCAGCTGCATCAGGATGTAGAGCGCGGCCAGCCCGAAGACGACGAGCAGGAACAGGAAGAACCACGAATGTTCGAAGCCCGACAACGACATCGGGCCCAGGAGCGGCAGGGTCACTGCCGCCCTGCCAGGGCGCCGCGCCGGCGGGATTCGACGAAGCGCACGATGTCGGCGATCCAGTCGCGGTCGGTGCGCAGCGTCAGGATCGGGGCCCCGCAGCTGCGGATCGTGCGCGCGACATCGGCGCGGTGCGCCGCGGCGGCCTTGGCGAAATCGTCGCGCAGCTGGGCGTCGATGGTGAATTCACGCGTGACGCCGGACTCGGCGTCCTGCAACACCACGTCGCCGATGTCGGGCAGCTCGACGTCGCGGGGGTCGAGCACCTCGACGGCCAGCACCTCGTGCCGGGCCGCGACGGCCCGCAGCGGCCGCATCCAGTTGATCGGCCCCAGGAAGTCGCTGATGATCACCGCCATGCCGCGCCGGCGTTCCGGACGGCGCAACGCGTCGATCGCCGTCGCCAGGTCGCCGCGCACCCCGACCGGAGCGCGCGGCGTGGTGGCGATGGTGCGCAGCAGCGTCTGCTCGTGCTGGCGTCCGGAACGGGCGGGCACCCGGGTGATGTTGGCGCCGGTGGACACGATCGCGCCGAGCCGATTGCCGCCCCCGCTGTTGAGGAAGGTGATCGCGGCCGCGGCCGCCACGGCCAGGTCCCGCTTCTCGCACACGGTGGTGCCGAAGTCCAGGCTGGCCGACATGTCGACCACCAGCCACGTTTCGAGCTCCCGGTCGGCGATCATCTGTCGCACGTGCGGGTGCGTCGTGCGCGCGGTGACGGCCCAGTCCATGCGGCGGACGTCGTCGCCGGGCTGGTACTCCCGCGACTCCCCCGGCTCCGAGCCGGGGCCCGGGATCAGGCCGAGGTGATCGCCGTGCAGCACCCCGTCGAGCTTGCGTTTGACGGTGAGTTCGAGGGTGCGCAGCGCCGCCGACAGCTTCGGGTCGTCGATCTGGCCCCGCTGCATCGATGGCGGATGCACAGGCCCCGCCGACCTCTTCGGATCGGTCACCGACCGCTGGCCGCACCGGCGGGTTGCATCACCGGGGGCACCGAATGCCCTTGCTGCGGAACGGCATTCACCTGAGGCAGGGCCACCGTCTGCAACACCCGATTGATGACGATCTCCGGTGAGATCTCGTCGGCCAGCGCGTCGTAGGTGAGCACCAGCCGGTGCCGCAGCACGTCGGGAATGACGTCCACGACGTCCTGCGGGATCACGTAGTCACGGCCGCGGACCAGCGCCAGCGACCGGGCCCCGGCGATGATGCCCAACGAGGCGCGCGGCGACGCCCCGAACGAAATCCAGGTCTTGACGTCGTTCATGCCGAGCTGTTCGGGGTGGCGGGTGGCGGTCACCACGCGCACGACGTAGTCCACCAGCGCGTGGTGGACGAAGCCGTTGGCAGCGATGTCCTGCAGCCGCAGCAGGTCACCGGTGTTGAGGATCTGCTTGGGCTCCGGCGGGCGCACGCCCATCCGGTAGATGATCTCGCGCTCCTCCTCCGGCGACGGGTAGCCGACGTTGATCTTGAACAGGAAGCGGTCCCGCTGGGCCTCGGGCAGCGGGTACACACCCTCGTGCTCGATCGGGTTCTGCGTCGCCATCACCAGGAACGGGTTGGGCAGCGGGAACCTCTTGCCGCCGATCGAGACCTGGCGTTCCTGCATGACCTCCAGCAGCGCCGACTGCACCTTGGCCGGCGCACGGTTGATCTCGTCGGCGAGCAGGAAATTGGCGACCACCGGGCCGAGCTCGGTGTCGAACTCCTCCTTGCCCTGCCGGTAGATGCGGGTACCGATGATGTCGGTGGGCACCAGGTCGGGCGTGAACTGGATGCGCGCGAACGTCCCGCCGACCACCTTGGCGAAGGTCTCGACGGCGAGGGTCTTGGCGACGCCGGGGACACCCTCGAGCAGCACGTGCCCTTTGGACAGCAGGCCGACCAGCATGCGCTCCACGAGCTGGTCCTGACCGACGATGATGCGTTTGACCTCGAAGATGGCCCGTTCCAGGGTCTGCACCTCGGCGGCCAGTCCGTTGCCACCGCCCGCCGGCGCTTCGTGAGCCGGGCCGGATTGCCCGCCCGGGCCCGAGTAACCGCTGGCGCCTGGCGGCGGCCCACCTGCTGCTGTCATCAAGAACCCTCCACGCTCAAACGGACACGACTGCCGGGCAGCGACGTGCCCGCGTCCAACTATTCCAGGCCCACCGAATTCCGTCGACGCTCGCCCAGCTGATGCGTCGCCGGCCCGCGTTCAGTACTCGATGATCCTGGTCAGGAACGGGGTCATGCCGGGCTTACGAACCGGGCTGACCGTAACCTTCGCGGCGCTGCCCGATGCCTCGAGCATCTGACCGTTGCCCAGGTACATGGTGACGTGCTGGCTGCCGTTCGGGCCGTAGAAGATGAGGTCGCCGCGCCTGGCCTGATCCTGCGGGATGTGGCGCCCGGCGTTGTACTGGTCACCGGAGAACCGCGGGATCAGCACGCCGACGCCGGCGAACCCGTAGCGCATCAGGCCCGAGCAGTCGAAGCCGGTGATGTTGGCGCCGTCGCCGACGCCCTTGCTGGGGCCGTCCAGCGTGCCCCCGCCCCACGAGTAGGGCACCCCCATCTGCGCACCCATCCGCTTGATCACGTACTCGATGGCCTGCCGGCCATAGACCCGCGGGATCTTGCCGCCGGGGTTGGACGGTGTGGCGGCCGCAGCGGGTGCGGGATCGCCCAGGATGTTGATCCCGAGACCGCCGAGAAACTGCCTGCCCAGGTCCATCGTGGTCTGGGTGGCCTGGGCGGTGGCCTGCAGCGAGGCGTTGGCGACGGCGAGCGGGTCGCCGGGCGCACCGGCACTGATCTGGGCGGGCAGGGTGGGGTCCCATTCGCCCGGGTCGGCCCCGGCGAGCGGAGCCGGGGCTGTCACGGACAACATCAGCCCGGCCACCACTGCGGTGATCCAGGCGAGGTTGACGATACGAAACCGATTGCGGCGCATGCCCGTCCGTTCAGCACTCACTCGATCACCACTCGATGTACCGGACCACGTAGGGCGTCATGCCGCTGGTGCGCACCGGGGCGACGCGGACCTTCAACCCGATGTCGGGGGCCTCGAGCATCTGGCCGTCGCCGAGGTAGATCGTCACGTGCTGGCTACCGCCCGGGCCGTAGAAGATGACGTCGCCGCGGCGCATCTGCGAGGACGGGATCTTGCGGCCCAGGTTGTACTGCGACCCCGAGTAGTGCGGCAGCTTGATGCCCACCCCGGCGAACGAATACAGCACCAGGCCCGAACAGTCGAAGCCGGTGATGTTGGCACCGGAGTCGATGCCCTTGCTCGGGCCGGCCGCGTTGCCGCCGCCCCAGGAGTAGGGCACGCCGATCTGCGACATGCCGCGCCGGATCACGTATTCGGTGGCCTGCCGGCCGTAGACCCGGGGAATGCGCCCCCCGACCCCGCCGGGAGCCGCGTTGGTGATGCCGGTGTCGTCGGGCTTGAGGATGCCCAGCTGCTGCAGGAAGTTGCGGCCCAGGCCCGCGGTGACCTGGGTCGAGGTCGCCGAAATGCCGAGCACCTGGTTGATCACCGCGATCGGGTCGCCGGGCACGTTGGCGCTCGGGATCATCGGCAGGGTGGGGTCCCAGGCGCCATCCCACTGACGGCCACCGGACGACGGCGCCGGCGCGCCCGGCGACCCGGTCTCCCACCGGTCACCCGACGCCGGTGCTCCGGGGCCGCCGGCGCCCGCGGACCAGAGACGGGCGGCCTCGCGCTTGGCCGCGTCGAGCTTGACCTGAGCCTGATCTCGTTGCGCGGCAAGGCGAATGATGTCTTCGCGTTGCTGGTCGAACTTCTGCTTGGAGGTGGTCAGCGCCCGCACCGCGGCGTCCTGGCTGGACTTGGCATCGGCGGCGGCCTTGTCGGCGTTCTGCTTGGCCAGCCGCGCCGCCGATTCCTTGTTCACCTGCTCGGTGCGGGCCTGCTGCAGCTTGGCCATCACGGCCTGCGAGCTCGTGGTCAGGTTCTTGGCGGCGGCTTCGGTGGCGATGATGTCGTCGGGGCTGCTCGCGGTCAGGTAGCTGTTGGACGGACCGTTCATATAGGTGGCCGCGGCGAAGGTGTCGAAGCGGTGCTGCGCCCCGGCGATGGCGATGTTGGCGTCTTTGACCGACTGCTGGCTGGTCTCCAGGTCGTGCTGGGCGGTGGCCGCGTTGTCCCGCGCGGTCTCGACGTCGACGAGGGCCTTGTTGACGCTTTCCTGTTCGGTCTGGATCTCGGCGCTCAGGTTCTGCAGCCGCTGGTTGGCTTTGGCGACGTCGGCGATGAGTCCGGCCAGGTTGTCGGCGGTGGGATCGGCCTCCGCGAGGCCGGGCGTCGCTATCAGGAGGGCCAGGCTCAACACGGAGGGGACGACGGGCCGCACCAGCCTCGCGGCCGGTCGCGCAGAAGACCCCCAGCGTGTGCGTCTCATTCGACTCAGGTCTCCTACAGCTCAACGCGACGGGTGGCGCCAGCCACAGGATCCCCGAAAGGCGCCAAAGACAACACCAGCATCATTTGCACCGTACGTCACACGGGTGGGCATGCAAACGCCCCACCGAAATCGCACTCTCTACGTGCGTTTAATGTGACCGAACGGTGACCTAACCGGTTTGCCGCAGCACGTCGCGACGGTTGGCCGAAACAACCTGAAAAAGCGAATACCTGTGGCTAGACCGCAGTATTGGCGTCGGTGGCGGTGGTTGTCGCGGTGTCGTCGGATGTTGCTGCGCGCCTGCTGCGCAACTGCAACAAGCGGGTGCCGACGGCCGCGGCGAAGACGGCGATCAACAGGAAAATCGTCAGGCCGGTCCAGGGAAATTCGGGCGTGTCCAGCTCGTGCAGGAAATGTTGCGCGGAGACCACGGGGTTGCCCGTCTTGGCGTTGTCCTCACCGGCCTCGAGCGTGACGCGGGGGAACTGCGTGCTGTAGCTGCCGACGTAGCTCGGGCTGAGCGTCAGCACCGTCGCGTCGTGATAGTCCGCGCCGACCACCGTCGAGATGTCGCGCAGCGGGGTGTCGTTCGGGGGGTTGTGGTCGAGCAGCACGATTTTAAGGTTGATGCCCTCGGCATGCGCGTGGTTGACCACATCGAGCAGCCCCGGCATTGCCGCCGGCGGCGCGCTGACTCCGGTCGCGGCGACCTGGGCCTTCACCATGGTCATGTCGACGTCCACCGGAATGTAGAGCGGCAAAGCCTGGCCGGTCATCGCGTCCCTCCTCATGTGCCCGTCACGCTGGCGTGACTCTCGGCCACGGCGGTCACTTTAGCGTGACGCTCGGCCAGGGATTGGAGCGCTCGCGGGGGTTTTCAACCGGCGGCCACGGCGACAAGACTGGACCACGAGTGCCGTCGCAATGCAGGACAAGCGTACTGTTAAAGTCGGCACGATAGTTTGGACGACCCGCCGGCGCCAGCCCGTCGCGGCGGGAGAACTAAAGACTCTGGGAGTTTCAAGTGACTGATTCCGTGAATTCGTTCGAAGCCCGCGACACCCTCGAGGTCGGCGACCAGAGCTATCAGATCTATCGTCTCGACGCCGTTCCCAATACCGAGAAACTGCCCTACAGCCTCAAGGTGCTGGCCGAGAACCTGTTGCGCAATGAAGACGGCAGCAACATCACCAAGGATCACATCGAGGCCATCGCGAACTGGGATCCCAAGGCGGAGCCCAGCATTGAGATCCAGTACACGCCGGCCCGCGTGGTGATGCAGGACTTCACCGGTGTGCCGTGCATCGTGGACCTGGCCACCATGCGCGAGGCCATCGGCGACCTCGGCGGCAAGGCGGACAAGGTCAACCCGCTCGCCCCCGCCGACCTCGTGATCGACCACTCGGTGATCGCCGACCTGTTCGGCACCGCGGACGCGTTCGAGCGCAACGTCGAGATCGAGTACCAGCGCAACGGCGAGCGCTATCAGTTCCTGCGCTGGGGGCAGGGAGCTTTCCAGGACTTCAAGGTGGTGCCCCCGGGCACCGGCATTGTGCATCAGGTCAACATCGAGTATCTGGCCAGCGTGGTGATGACCCGCGACGGCCTCGCCTATCCCGACACCTGCGTGGGGACCGACAGCCACACCACAATGGTCAACGGCCTTGGCGTGCTGGGCTGGGGCGTCGGCGGCATCGAGGCCGAGGCCGCGATGCTGGGCCAGCCGGTGTCGATGCTGATTCCGCGGGTCGTCGGCTTCAAGCTGACCGGTGAGATCCAGGCGGGCGTCACGGCCACCGACGTCGTGCTGACCGTCACCGAGATGCTGCGCAAGCACGGCGTGGTCGGCAAGTTCGTCGAGTTCTACGGCAAGGGCGTGTCGGAAGTGCCGCTGGCCAACCGCGCCACGCTGGGCAACATGAGCCCCGAATTCGGTTCCACCGCAGCGATTTTCCCGATCGACGAGGAGACCATCTCCTACCTGAAGTTCACCGGTCGCACGGAGGCGCAACTGGCGCTCGTGGAGGCCTACGCCAAAGAGCAGGGGCTGTGGCATGACCCGGACCACGAACCCGCGTTCTCGGAGTACCTCGAGCTCGACCTCTCCACAGTGGTGCCCTCGATCGCCGGTCCCAAGCGCCCGCAGGACCGCATCGCCTTGTCGGCCGCCAAGTCCACCTTCCGCGAGCAAATCCTGAGCTACGTCGACGGCGACGGCCAACAGGGCTACTCGAAGCTCGACGAGTCGGTCGAGGAGACGTTCCCGGCCAGCGATCCCGGCGCGGTGTCGAACGGACATGCCGACGACGTTCCCGAGGTGCACTCGGCGGCCGCCCACGCCAAGGGCCGCCCGAGCAACCCGGTCACCGTGAAGTCGGACGAGCGAGGCGAATTCGTGCTCGACCACGGCGCGGTGGTGATCGCCGCGGTCACCTCGTGCACCAACACCTCCAACCCCGAGGTGATGCTGGGCGCCGCGCTGCTGGCCCGCAACGCCGTCGAGAAGGGACTGACGTCCAAGCCGTGGGTGAAGACCACCATGGCGCCGGGCTCACAGGTGGTCAACGACTACTACGACAAAGCCGGCCTGTGGCCGTATTTGGAGAAGCTCGGCTTCTACCTGGTCGGCTACGGCTGCACCACCTGCATCGGCAACTCCGGGCCGCTGCCCGACGAAATCTCGAAGGCCATCAACGACAACGACCTTTCGGTGACCGCCGTGCTCTCCGGTAACCGCAACTTCGAGGGCCGCATCAACCCCGACGTCAAGATGAACTACCTGGCGTCGCCTCCGCTGGTGGTGGCCTACGCGCTGGCCGGAACCATGGACTTCGACTTCGAGTCACAGCCGCTCGGCAAGGACAAGGAGGGCAACGACGTCTTCCTGAAAGACATCTGGCCGTCGCAGAAGGACGTCTCCGACACCATCGCCTCGGCGATCAACTCCGAGATGTTCACCAAGAACTACGGCGACGTGTTCAAGGGTGACGAGCGGTGGCGCAACCTGCCCACCCCAAGCGGCAACACCTTTGAGTGGAACGCCGATTCGACATACGTCCGTAAGCCCCCGTATTTCGAGGGCATGCCGGCCGAGCCCGAGCCGGTCGCCGACATCACCGGCGCCCGGGTGCTGGCGCTGCTGGGCGATTCGGTGACCACCGACCACATCTCCCCGGCCAGCAGCATCAAGCCGGGCACCCCGGCCGCGCAGTACCTCGACGAACACGGCGTGGAGCGCAAGGACTACAACTCGTTTGGCTCGCGGCGCGGCAACCACGAGGTGATGATCCGCGGTACGTTCGCCAACATCAGATTGCGCAACCTGCTGCTCGATGACGTGTCGGGCGGTTACACGCGCGACTTCACCCAGGACGACGGGCCCCAGGCGTTCATCTACGATGCGGCGCAAAACTATGCGGCGCAAGACATTCCGCTGGTGGTGCTGGGCGGTAAGGAGTATGGCTCGGGCTCGTCACGGGACTGGGCCGCCAAGGGAACGCGGCTGCTGGGCGTTCGCGCGGTGATCGCCGAGTCGTTCGAGCGCATTCACCGCTCCAACCTGATCGGCATGGGCGTGATCCCGTTGCAGTTCCCCGACGGGAAGTCGGCCAAGGATCTGGGCCTGGACGGCACCGAGGTGTTCGACATCACCGGGATCGAAGAGCTGAACAACGGCAAGACGCCGAAGACAGTGCATGTCAAGGCCAGCAAGGGATCCGGCGGGGACGCCGTCGAGTTCGACGCGGTGGTGCGCATCGACACCCCCGGTGAGGCCGACTACTACCGCAACGGCGGCATCCTGCAGTACGTGCTGCGCAACATGCTCAAGTCCGGTTAACCCCGACCCGGTTTCGGCCACCCGTGCCTAAGGTCAGCGAGGACCATCTGGCGGCTCGCCGCCGCCAGATCCTCGACGGCGCCCGCCGTTGCTTCGCCGAATACGGTTACGACAAAGCCACGGTCCGCCGGCTGGAGAAGGCGATCGGGATGTCGCGCGGCGCGATCTTCCACCACTTCCGGGACAAGGACGCGCTGTTCTTCGCCCTCGCCCACGAAGACGCCGAGCGGATGGCCGACGTGGCTTCCCGCGCGGGACTCATCCAGGTGATGCGCGACATGCTGGCCGCGCCGGACCAATTCGACTGGCTGGCAACCAGATTGGAGATCGCCCGCAAGCTGCGCAACGATCCCGCGTTCAGCCAGGGCTGGGCCGAGCGTTCCGCCGAGCTTGCCGCGGCGACCACCGATCGGCTGCGCCGGCAGACCGAAGCACACCGAATCCGCGACGACGTGCCCGGCGACGTGCTGCAGTGCTACCTGGAATTGGTCCTCGACGGCCTGGTGGCAAGGTCGGCGGCCGGCGAGGACCCGCAGCGCTTATCCGCGGTCCTCGACCTGGTGGAAAATTCGGTGCGGCGCAACGATTCTTGAGAAACGGCCGTAGCGTCGCAGGCACCCCGAGTGAAAGCCGCGGGCCGATTCAGCCACATCGCAACCGAACTCAGGCCAGCTCGATGAGGTCCCGGTACTCGTCGGACCAGAAGTCCTCGGTGCCGTCGGGCAACAGCACGACGCGCTGCGGGTCGAGGGCCTCGGCGGCACCGGGGTCGTGCGTCACCAAGACCACCGCGCCCCGGTAACTGCGCAGCGCGTCGAGCACCTGCTCGCGCGAGGCCGGGTCGAGGTTGTTCGTCGGCTCGTCGAGCAACAGCACGTTGGCGGTCGAGGCCACCAAACCGGCCAGCGCAAGGCGCGTCTTCTCACCGCCGGACAGGGTGCCCGCCGGCTGGTCGAGTTGGGCGCCGCTGAACATGAACGCGCCCAGCAGGCCACGCAGATCCTGCTCACCCGAATCCGGTGCGGCGTGGCGGATGTTCTCCCACACGGTCGCATCGTTGTCGAGCGTGTCGTGTTCTTGGGCGAAGTACCCGATCCGCAGCCCGTGCCCGGGCTCGAGCCCCCCGGTGTCGGGGGCCTCGGTGCCGGCCAGGATCCTCAGCAGCGTGGTCTTGCCTGCGCCGTTGAGGCCGAGCACCACCACCCGCGACCCCCGGTCGATCGCCAGGTCGACGCCGGTGAAGACCTCCAGCGACCCGTAGGACTTGCTCAGCCCGGTAGCCACCAGCGGCGTGCGCCCGCAGGCGGCCGGGTTGGGGAACTTGATGCGGGCCACCTTGTCGGCCACCCGCTCGTCGTCGAGCGCGGCCATCATCCGGTCGGCACGACGCAACATGTTCTGCGCGGCAACGGCTTTGGTGGCTTTCGCGCCGAGCTTGGCGGCCTGTGAGCGCAGCGCGGTGGCCTTGCGTTCGGCGTTCGCACGCTCCCGGCGCCGGCGCTGCTCGTCGGTGGCCCGCGCGTCGAGATACTTTTGCCACGTCATGTTGTAGACGTCGACCTCGCCGCGCACCGCGTCCAGAAACCACACCCGGTTGACGACGTCGGCGAGCAGTTCCACGTTGTGGCTGATGATCACCAGCCCGCCGGTGTGCGCGCGCAGGAAATCCCGCAGCCAGCCGATGGAGTCGGCGTCCAGGTGGTTGGTCGGCTCGTCGAGCAGCAGCGTGGTCGACGAACCCGACGTTCCCGCCCCGCCTTCCGACGCGGCGAACAGGATGCGGGCCAGTTCCACCCGCCGCCGCTGCCCGCCGGACAAGGTGCGCAGCTGCTGGGTCAGCACCCGTTCCGGCAGGCCGAGACTCGCGCAGATGCGGCTCGCTTCGCTTTCCGCGCCGTAGCCGCCCAGGGCGACGAAACGCTCCTCCAGCTGCCCGTACCGGCGGATCGCGCGGTCGCGGGCGTCGTCGTCGGCGACCTCGGCCATCAACGCCTGCTGCTTTTCCAGGTCGGTCAGCAACACGTCAAGCCCGCGGGCCGACAGAACCCGGTCGCGGGCCAGCACATCGAGATCACCCTCTTTGGGATCCTGTGGTAGATAACCGATTTCGCCGACGCGGTTGATCGCCCCGGCATAGGGTTCGGTCTCCCCCGCCAGGATGCGCAGGGTGGTCGTCTTACCGGCGCCGTTGCGGCCCACCAGCCCGATGCGGTCGCCGGGCTGCACGCGCAGGTCGGGACCGTCGGGCGAGAGCAGGATGCGCGCACCAGCGCGGACCTCGAGGTCCGTGGCCGTGATCACGATCGCTCTCCTTGGAAAAGACGCCTATTTGTCGTCGGTGAACACCGGTGGTCGTCGTTCTGCGCGCGCGGCAACCGCTTCTTCGAAGTTGGCGGTGAGCAGGCGGACGAAAAGCTGTCCCAAGCCTTCGGCTTGCATGTGCCCTTCCAGGCTACCGGCATCCAGCCCACTCCACAGCGTGCGCTTGGTCAACTCGACGCCCGGCCGCGAGAAGGCCGATATCCGCGTGGCGATCGCGTAGCACGTGTCCAGCAGCTGCTCGTCGGGCACCTGGCAGGACACCAGCCCGATGCGCTCGGCCTCCTCCGCCGTGACGTCGCGGCCGGTCAGCATGATCTCGAACGCGCGTGACGAGCCGATGGCCCGCGGCAACAGGTAGGAAAGACCCAGTTCGCTGGCGGTCAGCCCGTTGTTGATGCCGGCGGCGCGAAAGTAGGCGTTGGTCGAGGCCACCCGGATGTCGGCGGCCAGGGCCAGGCACAAGCCGCCGCCGATGGCGGGGCCGTTGACCGCGGCGATCACCGGTTGGTGCAACCGGCGCAGCGCCAGGATGACCTCGTCGAGGATCTCCATGGAGCGCAGCGCATAGGTGGGGCGGGTCAGCTCCTCGACGTGGGGCACCGAGCCCGCGGACTTGTGATCGGCGCCGGACGAAAAGCCGCGGCCCGCCCCGGTCAGCACGACCACCCGCACCGAGTTGTCGTAGGTGACCTTTTCCAGGGCCTCTTTGAGCGGAACCATGACGTCGAACGCCATCGAGTTCATCCGCTCAGGCCGATTCAGGGTTATCAGCGCGACACCGGGTCGCGGGTGGTCTACCAGTACCAAACTCACCCATGCAACCTAGCGCGTAGCTAAATGCCGTCTCGCCCCCAGCGCGGTGTGGCCCACCGGGCCCCGCCGGTTCCGGCGGCCCTAGACTTCCGAGACGTCGAACGCGCGGACTTGCTGGACCAGATCCTCCAGGGCGGCCGGCGGCAGTGCACCGGGCTGGTTGAACAGCAGTTTGCCCTTCTTGAATGCCATCAGCGTGGGGATCGACCGGATCTGGGCGGCCGCGGCCAGCTGCTGCTCGGCCTCCGTGTCGACTTTGGCGTGCACGATGTCGGGGTGTTTCTCCGACGACGCCGCAAAGGTGGGGCCGAACTGGCGGCACGGACCGCACCAGGAGGCCCAGAAGTCGACGAGCACGATGTCGTTGCCCTCGATGGTTTCGTTGAACTTCTCAGCGGTGAGATCAAGTGTTGTCACATTTGCTCGAACGCCCGGCGGCGACGCGGTGTTCCCCGCTGCCCTTCAGAGTTCGGAATGCGGCTGTCGGCGTGCGCGCAGCTACCGCCGCATGGCGCACTACCCGGTCGCCGCTGGTTACGGTTGCGTACGTTTTCCCGCGTCGGACAGACTGAGCCTGACGATCCGCCGTCTCGAGGACCAGTGAGGGAATCGCCTTGAGCCACTACATCGCTAACGTTCGTGATATCGAGTTCAACCTTTTCGAGGTTCTCGATGTCGGCGCCGTCCTGGGCAGCGGGGGCTACAGCGACCTCGATGCGGACACAGTTCGCACCATCTTGGCCGAAGCCGCGCGCCTCGCCGAAGGTCCGGTGGCCGAAACCTTCGCCTTCGCCGACCGCAATCCGCCGGTGTTCGACCCGGCCGAGCACAAGATCACCGTGCCTGACGAGCTGGTCAAGACGGTGGCGGCGCTCAAGGAGGCCGGCTGGTGGCGGCTGGGTCTGGCCGAAGACATCGGCGGCATGGCCGCCCCGCCGCCGCTGGCGTGGGCGGTCAACGAGATGCTCATCTGTGCCAACCCGTCGGCGAATTTCTTCAATCTCGGCCCGTTCATGGCTCAGGCGTTGTACGTCGAGGGCACCGAGCAGCAGCGGCAATGGGCCGCTCATGGCGTGGAGCACGGCTGGGCGGCCACCATGGTGCTCACCGAACCCGACGCGGGCTCCGACGTCGGTGCGGGCCGCGCCAAGGCCGTCGAACAACCCGATGGCACATGGCACATCGAGGGCGTCAAGCGCTTCATTTCCGGGGGCGATGTCGGTGACACCGCCGAGAACGTCTTCCATCTGGTGCTGGCCCGCCCCGAGGGCGCCGGGCCGGGCACCAAGGGGCTGAGCCTGTTCTACGTGCCCAACTTCCTGTTCGATCCCCAGACCTTCGAAATGGGCCCCCGCAACGGGGTTTACGTCACCGGGGTGGAACACAAGATGGGCATCAAGTCCTCCCCCACGTGCGAATTGACCTTCGGCGCAACGGATGTGCCCGCTGTCGGTTACCTGGTCGGTGACGTACACCGGGGCATCGCGCAGATGTTCACCGTAATCGAGCACGCGCGCATGACGATTGGCGTCAAGGCCACCGGCACCCTGTCCACGGGTTACCTCAACGCGCTGGCCTTCGCCAAGGAACGCGTGCAGGGCGCGGACCTGACGCAGATGTCCGACAAGACCGCGCCGCGGGTCACCATCATTCACCATCCCGACGTGCGTCGCAGCCTGATGACCCAGAAGTCCTACGCCGAGGGCTTGCGGGCGCTCTACATGTATGCCGCAGCCCATCAGGACGACGTTGTGGCACAACGGGTTTCGGGTGCCGATCCCGGAATGGCGCATCGGATCGACGACCTGCTGCTGCCGATCGTCAAGGGGGTGAGCTCGGAGCGGGCCTACGAGGTGCTGACCGAGTCCCTGCAGACGCTGGGCGGTTCGGGCTTTTTGGCCGACTATCCGCTCGAGCAGTACATCCGTGACTCCAAGATCGATTCGCTCTACGAGGGCACCACCGCCATCCAGGCGCTCGACTTCTTCTTCCGAAAGATCGTGCGCGACCGGGGGGAGGCCCTGCAGTTCCTGACGACTCAGATCACCGCGACGACCGACAGCTGTGACGAGGCGCTCAAGCCGATCGCGGCGCTGGTGCAGACCGCGTTCGATGACGTGACGGCGATGACGGGCGCGTTGACCGGTTACCTGATGTCCGCGGCGCAGCAGCCGGGCGAGATTTACAAGGTGGGCCTGGGGTCGGTGCGCTATCTGCTCGCGGTCGGCGATCTGCTGATCGGCTGGCGACTGCTGGTGCAGGCCGACGTCGCCACCCGCGCGCTGGCTGACGGCGCCGAGCATGACGAAGCGTTCTACCGGGGCAAGATCGCGACCGCGAAGTTCTTCGCCAAGAACATGCTGCCGCGGCTGACCTCGCTGCGCGGGGTCATCGAGGCCATCGACGACGAAATCATGACCGTGGCCGAAGAAGCGTTCTGACAGCGCACAGCTTAGGCACAGGTTAAACGGGTAAACCATAACGTTGGTCAACCGACGAATGGAGAAACGTTGATGTCTGCCAGCTGTCAAGCGCCCCGGCTCACTCGCTTCGCGGTAGTCGCCGTCGCGGGAGCCACCGCATTGTCCCTGTCCGCCTGCGGCTCTTCGAACAATTCCACGTCCACCTCCACATCGACGTCGACGTCGACATCCACCGTCACGTCGACCACCACCTCGTCCACCCCTAACGCAGAAGCGCGCGTCATCGGGCTCATTGCCTCGGTGGCGGGCAACTCGATTCAGGTCACCAAGGAAGACAACTCAACCGCGTCGGTCAACTTCACCTCGACCACCAAGATCACCGAGGCCGTTCCGGCCGGCCTGCCGGACGTCACCCCGGGCAGCTGCATCAGCGTGAAGCCGACCGAGGGGTCGGCACCCGGCCAGGCGGTCACCGCCGCGTCGGTGAAGATCAGCGAGTCCGTCAACGGCGCCTGCCCGAAGCCCCCGCAGTCCGCGCCCGGCGGTTCGACCACCACGCCGCCGTCCCTCCCGCCGTCGAACGCGCCGACGAAACCGGCCTGGGTCCGCGGCTCGGTGGCGTCGGTGTCCGGTAACACCATCAATCTGACCAACACCGATCCCAGCGGCAACACCACGCAGACGACCGTGACGGTCGATGACAAGACCAAATACACCAAGCAGTCCTCCGCCAAGACCGACGCGATCACACCGGGCAAATGCCTGTCCGCGCGCGGAACTCAAGAGAACGGCGGCGCGCTGCAGGCGACGAGCATCAAGCTGCGACAGGCCGTCGACGGCAAGTGCGGCAAGCCCAAGCAGCCCGGCCATGGTGGCTGAATCCGGCTGACTGAGATTGCCGTCACTCCCGCCCGGACGCGGCGTGAAAACCGCGCCCGGGCGGGGTGATTGCGCAGGGCGGCGAAACGCGTGATCGGAGATGAGATCTGTGCCTGCCTTATTGAAGACCCGGCGGACGCAGATCGCGCTCGGCGTCGTCATTGCCTTCATCGCGGTGTGCGTGGCCATGTGTGGCTCCTCGCACGACACGTCGAAGACCGGCGCGCCGCCCGTCGTCACCGCGGTCCCACCGAGCGCGGCTCCCAGCGCCGCACCGCCGCCGGCGCCCCCACCACCACCGCCTCCGGTCGGCAAGGACTATGTCGAGGGCATGGTGCAATCGAATTCCGGTCAAACGGTCGCGCTTCGCACGCGGACCGGCTCCGCGACGGTGGACTACACGCCGCAGACGATCGTCATGGACGTCACCCCGGCGAAGCTGGCGGATGTGACGCCGGGCAGCTGCGTGAATGTCAAAGCCACCCCGCAGAGCGCACCGCCCCCCGGGTCCATCACCGCGCAGACGGTGACCGTCACCGCCGCCACGGACGGCAAGTGCCCGCCGCCGGCCGGCTTCTACGGCACCGTGTCCTCGGTGTCGGGCAACACGGTCGCCGTCAACGGCCTGGGCGCCGGCGGTCCGGGAACCTCGACCAACGTGACCGTCACCGACTCCACCTCATACCGGCGGCAGACCCCGTCGGACACCCAGGCGATCACGAACGGCAAATGCATTGGGGCTCAGGGGACTCAGGATGGCGGCGTTCTGCACGCCGCGATGATCAGTGTGGAGGCCTGCCCGCCGATGGGGCGCCCACACCCGCACCTGCACCTGCCTCATCTTCCGCACATACACCTCTAGGCCAAGGGGCGCCGCGGCGCGCGACTAGCGCGAAAGCCTGGCTCAGACGGTGAAGCCGAGGGCGCGCAGCTGCTCGCGGCCGTCCTCGGTGATCTTGTCCGGACCCCACGGCGGGTTCCACACCCAGTTGATCCGCAAGTCGTCGACCAATCCGGCCCCCACCAGCGCACTGCGTGACTGGTCTTCGATGACATCGGTCAGCGGGCACGCCGCCGACGTCAGCGTCATGTCGATGAGGGCGACGGTTCCGTCGTCGCCGTCTTCGACGTTCAGCCCGTAGACGAGTCCCAGATCGACGACGTTGATGCCGAGTTCGGGGTCGACGACGTCACGCATCGCCTCCTCGAGGTCGGCAAGGAATTCCTCACCCTGCGCGGTGGTGTCGCTCATCTGTAACCTCCTGAAAGTCTGCGACTTGGCCCGAATAGGCTTTGGCCAAAGCATCTTTGAACGCCATCCAGCCCAGGAGGGCGCATTTCACCCGGGCGGGATATTTCGCCACCCCGGCGAACGCGATCCCGTCGCCCAGCACGTCCTCGTCGCCCTCGATGGTGCCGCGCGAGGACACCATCTCGGTGAACGCGGCAACGGTCTTGAGCGCCTCGCCGACACTTTGGCCGATGACCTGCTGGGTGAGCACCGAGGTCGCCGCCTGGCTGATCGAGCAGCCCTGCCCGTCATAGGACACGTCGGCTACGGTTTCGCCGTCCCCGGACAGCGCGACCCGCAGCGTGACCTCGTCACCGCAGACCGGATTGACGTGGTAGACCTCGGCGCCGAACGGCTCGCGCAGCCCGCGGTGCTGCGGGCGCTTGTAGTGGTCCAGGATCACGTCCTGATACATCTGCTCGAGACGCAATGTCAGCCTCTCCCGAAAAAATCCAGGGCGCGGCGCACGCCGGCCACCAAACGCTCGACCTCTTCGGTGGTGTTGTACACACCGAACGAAGCCCGCGCAGTGGCCGCCACACCGAACCGGCGATGCAGCGGCATGGCGCAGTGGTGACCCACCCGCACCGCCACGCCCTCGTCGTCGAGCACCTGCCCGACGTCGTGCGCGTGCACGCCGTCGACGACGAAAGACACCGGCGAGGCGCGGTTCTCCATGGTCACCGGCCCGACGATGCGCACGGCGTCGATCCCGGACAGGCCCTCGATGGCCGCGGCGACCAGCTGGTGTTCGTGGGCCTGCACGCCCTCCATGCCGAGGGCGCTGAGATAGCGGGTGGCCGCGCCCAATCCGACCACCTGCGACGTCATCGGAGTGCCGGCCTCGAATCGCTGCGGCACGGCCGCATAGGTCGACGATTCCATGGTCACGGCTTCGATCATCGAGCCGCCGGTCAAGAACGGCGGCAGAGCCGACAGCACTTCGCGCCGTCCATACAAAACGCCAATGCCATTGGGGCCCAGCATCTTATGTCCCGAGAAGGCGGCGAAGTCCACGTCGAGCGCGTGGAAGTCGACGGGCTGGTGCGGCACCGACTGACAGGCGTCCAGCACGGTCAGGGCGCCCACGGCCCGGGCCCGGCTGACCAGCTCGGCCACCGGCGCCACCGCACCGGTCACGTTCGAGTGGTGGGTGAAGGCGACGACTTTGACGCGTTCGTCGAGCTCCAGCGAGTCGAGGTCGATGCGCCCGTCGTCGGTGACGCCATACCAGCGCAGAGTCGCCCCGGTGCGCCGGGCGAGTTCCTGCCAGGGAACCAGGTTGGCGTGGTGCTCGAGCTCGGTGGTGACGATGACATCGCCGGGCCCGACGGGACGCTCGAAACGCTTGTCCCCCAGCACATACGACACCAGGTTCAGCGCCTCGGTGGCATTCTTGGTGAACACCAGCTCGTCGCACTCGGCGCCGACGAACGCCGCGACGTCCGCGCGCCCCTGCTCGTAGGCGTCGGTGGCCTCCTCCATCAGCTGGTGCGCACCGCGGTGGACCGCACCGTTGGAGGTCAACAGGAACTCCCGCTCGGCGTCGAGCACCTGCAGCGGCCGCTGCGACGTCGCACCGGAATCCAGGTACGCCAACGGATTTCCGCTGCGCATGACGCGCTTGAGGATGGGGAAATCGGCGCGGATGGCCGCGACGTCCAGTGGATTCACGGAGGCCGCCATTTCTAGGCCCCGGTTGCCGCCGCTTGAGCGAAGCGCACGTAGCCGTTCTGCTCGAGCTCGTCGGCCAGCTCGGGACCGCCGGATTCGGCGATGCGCCCGCCGACGAACACGTGCACGTATTCGGGGCGGATGTAGCGCAGGATGCGAGTGTAGTGCGTGATCAGCAGGACGCCGCCGTGCTCTGTCTCCGCATAGCGGTTGACTCCTTCGCTGACCACCCGCAGGGCGTCGACGTCGAGCCCGGAGTCGGTCTCGTCGAGGATGGCGATCTTGGGCTTGAGGAGCTCCAGCTGCAGGATCTCGTGGCGCTTCTTCTCGCCGCCGGAGAAACCCTCGTTGACGCTGCGCTCGGCGAAGGCAGGGTCGATCTCGAGCGAACCCATCGCCGCCTTGACCTCTTTGACCCAGTGCCGCAGCTTCGGGGCCTCACCGCGCACGGCGGTCGCCGCCGAGCGCAGGAAGTTCGACACTGACACGCCGGGCACCTCGACGGGATACTGCATGGCCAAAAATATTCCGGCCCGGGCGCGCTCGTCGATGCTCATCGCCAGCACGTCCTCGCCGTCCAGCGTGATGGAGCCCGAGGTCACCGTGTACTTGGGGTGACCGGCGATGGCGTAGGACAGCGTCGACTTGCCCGAACCGTTGGGACCCATCAAGGCATGTGTCTCACCGGATTTCACCGTCAGGTCGACGCCGTTGAGGATTCCGATCTCGCGCTCGGATTCGGCGGCGTTCGGGTTGACGACGCTGACGTGTAGGTCCTTGATTTCCAGAGTGGTCATGAGGCTGTTGTTTCCGTCTTTTCGGTTAAGGCCAGTTCGTGTTCGATGGCGTCGGTCAGGCGTTCCCGGATCTCGGGCACCGCGATCTTGGAGATGATTTCGGCGAAGAAGCCGCGGATCACCAAGCGGCGCGCCTGCTCCTCGGGGATGCCACGGGAGCGTAGGTAGAACAGTTGCTCGTCGTCGAAACGGCCGGTGGCACTGGCGTGTCCGGCTCCGACGATCTCGCCGGTCTCGATCTCCAGGTTGGGCACCGAGTCGGCGCGTGCCCCGTCGGTGAGCACCAGGTTGCGGTTCACCTCGAAGGTGTCGGTGCCGGTGGCTTCGGCGCGGATCAGCACGTCGCCGATCCAGACGGTGTGCGCGTCGGGCAGTGCGGAGCTCGGATCGCCTTGCAGCGCACCCTTGTACAGCACGTTCGACTTGCAGTCGGGCTGGGCGTGGTCCACCAGCAGCCGCGATTCCAGGTGCTGGCCGTCGTCGGCGAAGTACAGGCCGAGCAGCTCGGCGTCCCCGCCCGGAGCGGTGTAGCGCACGTTGGCCGTCAGCCGCACCACCTCGCCGCCGAGCGTGACGGCGACGTGGCGCAGCACCGCGTCCTTGCCCAGCTTGGCGTGGTGCATGCTGACGTGCACCGCGTCGTCGGCCCAGTCCGCGAGCCACACCACGGTGAGCCGCGCGGCGTCGTCGACGACGAATTCGACGTTGTCGGCGTAGGTTCCGCTGCCCCGCTGGTCGATGACGACGACCGCCTCGGCTAGCTCCGCAACCCGGATCTGCAGGTGCCCGTAGGCCACCGCGCCCTGGCCGGGGCCGGTGACCGTGATGCCGACCGGCTCGGCGACGCGGGTGTCGCGCTCGACGGTGACCAGGGTCGCGGAGTTGAACGACGAAAACGCTTGCGCCGCAACCCGGTCGGTGGGGACCCCGCCCTGGCCGAGTCGCTCGTCGCCGCGGGAGACGGTCTCGACCCGCAGGCCGGGCCGCTCGGTGACGCTGATCCCGGCCTTGCCGGTGGCGCGCGCCGAGCCGTCGTGCAGGCCACGCAGCCGGCGCAGCGGGGTGAACCGCCAGATTTCGTCGCGGCCGTGCGGGACCTCGAACGCGTCGACGTCGAAGGAGGCGAACAGCTCGCCCTTGTTGGCAGCGGCGAGGGCCGAACCCTCAACCGCCTCGGTCAGATTCGTCACTAGCCGACCGCACCTTCCATCTGCAACTCGATCAGCCGGTTGAGCTCGAGCGCGTATTCCATCGGCAGCTCTTTGGCGATCGGCTCGACGAAGCCGCGCACCACCATGGCCATCGCCTCGTCCTCGGTCAGGCCGCGGCTCATCAGGTAGAACAGCTGGTTTTCGCTGACCTTGGACACGGTGGCCTCGTGGCCCATGGTGACGTCGTCCTCGCGGATGTCGACGTAGGGGTAGGTGTCGCTGCGGCTGATCGTATCCACCAGCAGCGCATCGCATTTCACGCTGGAGCGCGATCCGTGCGCGCCCTTGTTCACCTGCACCAGGCCGCGGTAGGAGGTGCGGCCGCCGCCGCGCGCCACGGACTTGGACACGATGTTGCTCGACGTGTTCGGCGCCAGGTGCAGCATCTTCGCGCCGGTGTCCTGGTGCTGGTCTTCGCCGGCGAAGGCGACCGAGAGCACCTCGCCCTTGGCGTGCTCGCCGGTCATCCAGACCGCGGGATACTTCATGGTGACCTTCGACCCGATGTTGCCGTCGATCCACTCCATGGTGGCGCCGGCCTCGGCGCGGGCCCGCTTGGTGACCAGGTTGTAGACGTTGCCCGACCAGTTCTGGATCGTCGTGTAGCGAACGCGCGCATTGGGTTTCACGATGATCTCGACCACCGCCGAGTGCAGCGAATCCGACTTGTAGATCGGCGCGGTGCAGCCTTCGACGTAGTGCACGTAGGAGCCCTCGTCGGCGATGATCAGCGTCCGCTCGAACTGGCCCATGTTCTCGGTGTTGATCCGGAAGTAGGCCTGCAGCGGGATGTCGACGTGCACGCCCTTGGGGACGTAGATGAACGAGCCGCCGCTCCACACCGCGGTGTTCAGCGCCGAGAACTTGTTGTCCCCGGCCGGGATCACGGTGCCGAAGTACTCCTGGAAGATCTCGGGGTGTTCGCGCAGACCGGTGTCGGTGTCGAGGAAGATGACGCCCTGCGCTTCGAGGTCCTCGCGGATCTGGTGGTAGACCACCTCGGACTCATACTGGGCCGCGACGCCGGCCACCAGGCGCTGCTTCTCGGCCTCCGGGATGCCCAGCCGGTCATAGGTGTTGCGGATGTCCTCCGGCAGGTCTTCCCAACTGGCGGCCTGCTTTTCGGTGGAGCGCACGAAGTACTTGATGTTGTCGAAGTCGATGCCGCCCAGGTTCGAGCCCCAGTTCGGCATCGGCTTGCGGTCGAAGATGCGCAGCGCCTTCAGCCGCGTCTGCAGCATCCACTCGGGCTCGTTCTTCTTCGCCGAGATGTCGCGGACGACCGCCTCGGACAGGCCGCGCTGGGCGCTGGCACCGGCGACGTCGGAGTCCGACCAGCCGTAGCCGTACCGCCCCAGGGAGGCGATCGCCTCCTCCTGGGTCAGCGGCGCGGTAGCCGTCTTGCTGGCCTCGGGTGTGAGTGTCATCGAGACGCTCCTTTGATGCTCGTGGTGTCGGTCATATGGCGCCGCTCCTCCTCATCGCTACGCTCTGCATCGTCGCCGGCGCGGCGCGGGCTGGGCGCCTGAGTCAGGGGTACGTGCGTGGTGCAGGCGCAGTCGCCGTTGACGATGGTCGCCAACCGCTGGACGTGGGTCCCAAGAACCTCGGCCATGGCCTGCTGCTCGGCCTCGCACAGCTCGGGGAATTCCTCGGCCACGTGCGACACCGGGCAGTGATGCTGGCAGATCTGCACGCCGTGGATCGGCCCGCCGACTTGCGTGGTGGTGGTGACGTAGCCGGCCTTGGTCAGGGCCGTGGCGATTCGGTCGGCCGCCGCCTCGACGTCGGTGTCCGCCGCGCTGTCGGCTGCGGCAACGTCGGCCAGGATGGTGTCGATGCGCTGCCGGGCGAACGCCTGCACCGCCTCTTCACCGCCGATCTCGCGGAGCTGCCGCATGGCCGCCGCCGCCAGGTCGTCGTAGGCGTGGTCGAGCTTGGCCCGCCCGGCCGGGGTCAACCGGTAGCGCTTGGCGGGACGCCCCCGTCCCACCTGCTGCCACGCCGCGGCCGCCGTGGACTCGGCATCGCCGGCCTCGATCAGGGCGTCGAGGTGGCGTCGCACGCCGGCGGCCGCCAGACCCAGCCGGTCACCGATCTCGCCCGCGGTGATCGATCCGGACTCAAGCAGCAGGCGCACGATCGCGCGGCGGGTGTGACCATCCGGCACCGGCGCGCCGACGTCCGCCAGGCCGGGAGCGACGTCGCCCCGCCCGGTGGCCCCATCGAGGCTCGTTCGGATTTTCACAACACCAGTGTGACGCAATTCCGGGGATCGGTCTAGCAAGGGTCCCCTGTCCTGGCGTTGCGATGGTCACACTAACGGCGACGCAATGACCCGTTGCATCCGGCGGTTACGCTGCTCTGATGGCAGCCCGCCACCACACGCTGAGCTCATCGATCGCGAGTCTGCACGGCGACGAGCAAGCAGTGGGCTCGCCGCTGAACAATACCGAGCTCACCGCGCTGCGCCGCACCCGGCTCTTCGGCGCGACCGGCACGGTGGTGATGGCGATCGGCGCGCTCGGCGCCGGCGCCCGGCCCGTCGTCCAGGACCCCACGTTCGGCGTCCGGCTGCTCAACCTGCCGTCGCGGATCCAGACCGTGTCGTTGACCATGACGACCACCGGCGCGGTGATGATGGCCCTGGCCTGGTTGATGCTCGGCCGGTTCGCGCTGGGGAACCGGCGGATGTCGCGCGGCGACCTGGACCGCACCCTGCTGCTGTGGGTGCTGCCGCTGTTGATCGCCCCACCGATGTACAGCAAGGACGTCTACTCCTATCTGGCGCAGAGCCAGATCTCCTTGGAAGGCCTGGACCCGTACCGGGTGGGCCCGGCCTCGGGGCTCGGCCTGTCCCACATCTTCACGCTCTCGGTGCCGACGCTGTGGCGCGAGACGCCAGCACCGTACGGCCCGCTGTTCTTGTGGATCGGGCGCGGCATCTCGGCGATCACCGGGGAGAACATCGTCGCCGCCGTGCTGTGTCACCGGCTGGTCGAGCTGCTGGGGGTGGGGCTGATCGTCTGGGCGACGCCACGGCTGGCCCGGCGCTGCGGCGTCGCGGAGGTCAGCGCGCTGTGGCTGGGGGCGGCCAATCCGCTGCTGATCATGCATCTGGTGGCCGGCGTGCACAACGAGGCGCTGATGCTGGGCCTGATGCTGGCCGGGGCCGAATTCGCGTTGCGCGGCGTCGATGCCCCGCGGTTGCTGCCCGTGTCGTGGTCGCGGCCGGGCCCGGACTGGGAGCCGCTGGGGATGCTGGTCGCCGGCGCCGTGCTGATCGTGTTGTCGTCGCAGGTGAAGCTGCCGTCGCTGCTGGCGCTGGGCTTCGTCACGATGGCGCTGGCCTACCGCTGCGGCGGAACCGTGCGCGCGCTGCTGCTGACAGGCGGCGGCATGGCGGCGCTGTCGCTGGCGGTGATGGCACTGGTGGGCTGGGCCAGCGGCCTCGGATTCGGCTGGATCTACACGCTGGGCACGGCCAACGTGGTGCGCAGCTGGATGTCACCGCCGACGCTGCTGGCGCTCGGCACCGGCCAGGTGGGCATCCTGCTGGGCCTGGGTGATCACACGACGGCGGTGCTGGGCCTGACCCGTGCGATCGGCGTGCTGATCATCACCGTGATGGTGGCCTGGTTGCTGCTGGCCGTCTTCCGCGGCCGGCTGCACCCGATCGGCGGGCTGGGCGTCGCACTGGGCATCACGGTGCTGTTGTTCCCCGTCGTGCAGCCCTGGTACCTGCTGTGGGCGATCATCCCGCTGGCCGCCTGGGCGACGCGCACCGGCTTCCGGGTGGCGGCCATCGTCATCAGCCTCGTCGTCGGGATCTTCGGCCCGACCGCCAACGGCGACCGGTTCGCGCTGTTTCAGATCATCGACGCCACCCTGGCCAGCACGGTGATCGTCGTCGCGCTCATCGGGTTGACCTACACCCGCCTGCCGTGGCGCCGCCCACCGGCCCAGGGCGCCGGGGCCGGCGGCCAACCCGGCATCGACACGGCGGCGACGCCGCCCACACCGTCGCCCCCTCAGCCGGCGCCGGCGCACGACGCCTACGCTGATTCCACGTGAGCCGCGCCGACGACGATGCAGAGCGAAGCGATGAGGAGGAGCGGCGCTCGTGAGCTCGGCCCTTCCAGAATCGCGCGAATCCCCTGACGTCGTGGTGCGGCTGCGCGGGGTCACCAAGACATACGGATCCGGCGCGACGGCTGTCGAGGCCGTCTGCAACCTCGATCTCGAGGTGCACGCCGCCGAGGTGCTGGCCCTGCTCGGCCCCAACGGCGCCGGGAAGACCACGACGGTCGAGATGTGCGAGGGATTCGTGCGCCCGGACGCCGGCACCATCGAGGTGCTCGGCCTGGACCCGATCGCCGACAACGCGCGGCTGCGGGCCCGCATCGGGGTCATGCTGCAGGGCGGCGGCGGCTACCCCGCGGCCCGCGCGGGCGAGATGCTGAACCTGGTGGCGGCCTACGCCGCCGACCCGCTGGACCCGGCGTGGCTCCTGGACACGCTGGGGCTCACCGACGCCGCCCGCACCACCTACCGGCGGCTCTCCGGCGGCCAGCAGCAGCGGCTGGCGCTGGCGTGCGCCCTGGTCGGCCGCCCCGAACTGGTGTTTCTCGACGAGCCCACCGCGGGCATGGACGCGCACGCTCGGTTGCTGGTCTGGGAGCTGATCGACGCCCTGCGCCGCGACGGCGTGACGGTGGTGCTGACCACACACCAGCTCAAGGAGGCCGAGGAGCTCGCCGACCGGCTGGTGATCATCGATCACGGCGCCACGGTGGCCTCCGGTACGCCCGCGGAGCTGATGCGCAGCGGGGCCAAGGACCAGTTGCGATTCAGCGCGCCGCCGCGCCTCGATCTGTCGTTGCTGTCGTCCGCGCTGCCGGAGGACTACAAGGCAACCGAGGTGACGCCGGGCGAGTACCTGGTCGAGGGGCACGTCGACCCCCAAGTGCTGGCGACCGTCACCGCGTGGTGCGCGCGGATCGACGTTCTGGCCACCGACATGCGCGTCGAGCAACGCAGCCTCGAGGATGTCTTCCTCGACCTCACCGGCAGGAAGTTACGGCCTTGACGGACAACGAGACTGGATCGAGCGTGTTCGCCGTGGGCACCTTCGCCCCCGACCCGCGGCCCAACGCGGTGCCGAAAATGCTTGCGGCGCAATTCAATCTGGAACTCAAGCTGCTGCTGCGCAACGGCGAGCAGCTGCTGCTGACCATGTTCATCCCGATCACGCTGCTGGTCGGGCTCACGCTGCTGCCGCTGGGCTCGTTCGGCCAGCACCGCGCGGCGACCTTCACCCCGGTCATCATGGCGCTGGCGGTGATCTCGACGGCGTTCACCGGTCAGGCGATCGCGGTCGCGTTCGATCGTCGCTACGGCGCTTTGAAACGGCTTGGCGCCACGCCACTTCCGGTGTGGGGCATCATCGCGGGCAAGTCTCTCGCAGTGGTCACCGTGGTGTTCCTGCAGGCAATCCTGTTGGGCGCCATCGGTTTTGCGCTGGGCTGGCGACCCGCGCCGGCGGCCCTGGCGTTGGGCGCGGCGGTCATCGCGCTGGGCACCGCGGTCTTCGCGGCGCTGGGTTTGCTGCTCGGGGGGACGCTGCGCGCCGAGATCGTGCTCGCGGTCGCCAACCTGATGTGGTTCGTCTTCGCGGGCCTCGGCGCGCTGACCCTGGAAACCGGGATAACGCCCACGGCAGTCAAGCTGGCCGCCCGGCTGACTCCGTCCGGCGCGCTGACCGAGGCGCTCTCCCAGGCGATGACCATGTCGGTGGACTGGTTCGGAGTGATCGTCCTGGTGGCGTGGGGAGCGGTGGGCGCGCTGAGCGCGCTGCGCTGGTTCCGCTTCACCTGACGTCCGGGGTTGCCGTGGAGGGCCGCCGCGGTGACACGACACTTAAACCACGCACACGACACGCCGAGACCCGGATGCGTGGTTTAAGTCTCGCGAGCGGCCGGGCTTACTACGGACTGTAGTTCTTGTTCGCATACCATCGGGCAATGCTTGGACGGATGCTGTTGCGCTTGGTGGACCTGCTCCCCAACCCCAGCCCGGGCGTGCAGCGCCTGATCGCCGCGCTGGTCATCCTCACCCAGGGCGGCATCGCGATCACCGGCGCGATCGTCCGCGTCACCGCCTCCGGCCTGGGCTGCCCCACGTGGCCGCAGTGCTTTCCGGGCAGCTTCGTGCCGGTGGCACACGCCGAGGTGCCGCGCATCCATCAGGCCGTCGAATTCGGCAATCGGATGGTCACCTTCGCCGTGGTGATCACGGCGGCGCTGGCCGTGCTGGCCGTGACCCGCGCGCGGCGGCGGCGCGAGGTGCTGGTCTATGCCTGGCTGATGCCGGTGTCCACGGTCGTGCAGGCGGTCATCGGCGGTATCACCGTGCGCACCGGGCTGCTGTGGTGGACGGTAGCGATCCACCTGCTGACGTCGATGACGATGGTGTGGCTGGCCGTGCTGCTGTACGTGAAAGTCGGCGAACCGGACGACGGAGAGCTGCGCGAGCGAGTGGTCAGGCCGCTGCGCGGGCTGACCGCGCTGTCCGGCCTGAACCTGGCCGCCGTGCTGGTCACCGGCACGCTGGTGACGGCCGCGGGCCCGCACGCGGGCGATCGCAGCCCCACCCGCACGGTCCCACGGCTGAAAGTCGAGGTCGACACCCTGGTGCACCTGCACTCGTCGCTGCTGATCGCCTACCTGTCGCTACTGGTCGGACTCGGCTTCGGGCTGCTGGCGGTGCGTGCCGCCCGTCCCGTGCTGCTGCGCCTCGGGGTGCTGGTGGCATTGGTGTTCGCCCAAGCCGCGGTCGGCACCGCGCAGTACTACACCGGAGTTCCGGCCGTGCTCGTCGCCCTGCACGTGGCCGGCGCTGCGGCCTGCACGGCGGCCACCGCGGCGCTATGGGCTTCGATGCGAGAGCGGGCCCAGCCCGAGCCGCTCGCAAGCTGACTCCAACGCCAGCGCGAATCGGCGCTGGGCGAGTTCGCGGGCCGCGGTGTCCAGCCGGCGCCAGCCCAACGAAGGCGCGACGAGGTCGAGCCCGACGAGCCGTTCACCGGCCACGTCGGCACGCGCGTAGAGCAGCTCGCGCGCCGTGATGCCGGCGCGCCCGACGGCCGCGGCCAGCGCGGCGTAGCCGACGTCCCACGACTCGAAGTCCGGCTCGACCGGCCAGGCGTGCGACTGCTCGCCCCCCAGAAAGATCAGCGCCGCCTCGGGGGCCGCGTCCGGCCCGGTCGTCGGCACCCCGTCGTCCTCGAGGTCGCGCAAATACCGCTCATCGAGGTTCCAAGCCACCGCGCGGGCCGGGTTGAGCAGGTGGCGCACGCGCCGCGCCCAGGACAGGAATTCGTCGCGGCGATCCGGGCTGCCCGGGGCCGCTCGCAGTACCACCAGATCTGCGCTGGCGGTTTCCGGATCGTCCCAGGGCAGCCGGCGCGCGTGCAGCCCACGCCGCCGTAGCGCGGTTACCAGACCGGCGTCGTCGGCCGTCCTGTCCGCGTCGTCGCCCGGCCCCGCCAGCACGATGCGGGGATGGAAGACGTCCGGGCGAGCGAGTTTCATGCCCGGGCATGATAAGCAGATGCACGCAATCGAAGTCAGCGAGACCGGCGGCCCCGAGGTGCTGAGCTACGTCGATGCGCCCACGCCCACGCCGGCACCGGGTGAGGTGCTGATCAAGGCGGAGGCCATCGGCGTCAACTACATCGACACCTATTTCCGCTCCGGGCAGTACCCGCGGGAGCTGCCGTTCATCCTCGGCTCGGAATTGGCGGGCACCGTCGAAGCCCTGGGCGACGGCGTCGACGGGTTCGACGTCGGCGACCGCGTGGTCAGTGCGGCGGCGTCCGGAGGGTACGCCGAATACGCAACGGCCCCAGCACATTTGACCGCCGGGCTGCCGGACGGCGTGACCGCCGAGGTGGCGGCCTCGGCCCTGCTGAAGGGGCTGACCGCGCATTATCTACTGAGGTCGGTGTATCCGGTGCAGGCGGGCGACACGGTGCTGGTGCACGCCGGAGCGGGCGGCGTCGGCCTGATCCTGACGCAGTGGGCTCACCTGCTCGGTGTGCGGGTGATCACCACGGTCTCGACCCCGGAGAAGGAGCGGCTGTCCCGCCGGGCCGGTGCCGACGAGGTGCTCCCCTACCCCGACGATCCCGCGGCGTTCGGCGACCGGATCCGCTCGCTGACCGACGGCGCCGGAGTGGCCGCGGTGTACGACGGCGTGGGGGCCAGCACCTTCGACGCCAGCCTGGCCAGCCTCGCCATCCGGGGCACCCTGGCGCTGTTCGGAGCGGCCAGCGGACCCGTTCCCCCGTTCGACCCGCAACGCCTCAACGCGGCGGGCTCGGTGTTCTTGACCCGGCCGTCGCTGGCGCATTTCGTGCGCACCGGCCAGGAGTTCAGTTGGCGGGCAGAGGAACTGTTCGCCGCGATCGCCGGCGGCGACATCACCGTCGAGGTCGGGGGGCGCTACCCGCTGGCCGAGGCGGCGCGCGCCCACCAGGATCTGCAGGGCCGCAAGACCGCGGGCTCGATCGTGCTGCTGCCCTAGGTAATTCGAGCTTGCTATGCGTGCGGGCAGAATATTCCGAGAATCTGCTGGCAATTGTCCCTGTTGATGAGGCCCGGCGGCGGTGGTGGCGGCGGCGCCGGCGGGTTGTCGCCGTCCCAGATGTTCTGCGCGACATTGCCCTGCCCGAACCAGACGTAGTAGTAGGTGTGGCAGATGTTGTTGTCCCAGACGACGGGGTTGGTGACGTGGTTGCCGGTCGGCGGCAACGGTTGACCGGGGCACCAACGGCACGGCCCCTGCGGGTGATCGTTGGGACAGCCGGGCCAGGCGTCCAGCGGCATCGGCCCGGGGTGAGCCTCGGCGATACCCGTGGTGATGCCCACGTCGCAGCAGGACAGTCCGGCCGAGAGCAGCGCCCCGGCGATCAACGTCCTGACGATGCGGTGATTTGCCATGCCTGAAGTGTGATCCCGTGGGCCGGCTACCGATCCCATATCCGAAACACTTCTCGAAGTCGCAGGGCGACACTTTCGGCGCCGCCGCGGTTGAGGCGAGTCGGCGACCGGCTCAGAACAGGTGCGGCAGCCCGATGGCCGAGTCGACGGCCAGCGCGCAGAACACCACGGCCAGGTAGTTGTTCGATTGCAGGAACAACCGCAACGGCTTGACCGGCTCGCCGGCGCGGACCCCGGCGTACAGCTGGTGGGCCATCGCCAGGAACCACACCCCGGCCACCACGGCGACCGCCGCATACAGCCAGCCCGTCGCCAGCGCCAGCGCCAGCGTGGCCAGCACCGTGAGCCAGGTATAGATGAGGATCTGCTTGGTCACCTGGCGCTCGGTCGCCACGGCCGGCAGCATCGGCACACCCGCCGCTTTGTAATCGTCTTTGTAGCGCATCGCCAGCGCCCAGGTGTGTGGCGGCGTCCAGAAGAAGATGATCGCGAACATCACCAGCGCGGGCCATCCAATGGTGCCGGTGACGGCCGACCAGCCGATCATCACCGGCATGCAGCCGGCCGCGCCGCCCCACACCACGTTCTGCGATGTGCGGCGCTTGAGCAGCAGCGTGTAGACGAACACATAGAACGCGATCGTCGCCAGGGCCAGCAGCCCGGACAGCAGGTTCGTCGTCCACCACAGCCAAAAGAACGAGGCCACCGTTAGTACCAGGCCGAGCACCAGGGCGTTGCGGGTGGGCACCGCGGCACGGGCCAGCGGCCGGCGGGCCGTACGCTTCATCACCTTGTCGATGTCCGCGTCGGCCACGCAGTTAAGGGTGTTCGCGCCCCCGGCGGCCAGCATGCCACCGATCAGGGTGTTGACGATCAGCAGCGGGTTCACGGTGCCGCGCTGGGCCAACAGCATCGCCGGGATCGCGGTGACGAGCAGCAATTCGATGACCCGCGGCTTGGTCAGCGCCAGATAGGCCAGCACCGTGCCTTGGATCCGGCTTGGCAATCGGCTCGGCGCGACGCGCCCGCGAACGCTCACGCAATAACTCCTCGGGGTCGCAGCGGCGCGCAGCATCTACTACACACGATGGTAGACCGCGTTGTGGCGATGGCCCGCCCGCGGGTCCATTCCGCAGATTTTTCCCAGATTTCCGAACTGAATGTTAAACGCTTTCCACGGCCGCGTAATTTTCACATCTGCCGGCCGTGGGTACCCGATTCCTGCGCTGCAAGAGCCGGCCCTCCCGCACTAGGGTGGAATTTGATCAGCTCGATGACCCAAGGACAGAGTCTGTGACGACACTCGAAGAGATCTCCACGCTGACCCAACCGCACCTGCCCGACGACTGGACCGAGCTCGACTCGGCCGCCGTCGACACCATTCGGGTGCTGGCCGCCGATGCGGTCCAAAAGGTCGGCAACGGCCATCCCGGGACCGCGATGAGCCTGGCGCCCCTGGCCTACACCTTGTTCCAGCGGGCGATGCGCCACGACCCCAGCGACACCTACTGGCTGGGCCGCGACCGGTTCGTCCTGTCCTGCGGGCATAGCAGCCTGACGCTGTATCTGCAGCTGTACCTGGGTGGTTTCGGGCTGGAGCTGTCCGACATCGAGTCGCTGCGCACCTGGGGATCCAAGACGCCCGGGCACCCGGAGTTCCGGCACACCAAGGGAGTTGAGATCACCACCGGCCCGCTCGGGCAGGGTCTCGCCTCGGCGGTCGGCATGGCGATGGCCGCCCGCTACGAGCGCGGCCTGTTCGATCCCGACGCCGCCCCGGGCACCAGCCCGTTCGACCATTTCATCTACGTGATCGCCTCCGACGGCGACATCGAGGAGGGCGTCACCTCGGAAGCCTCGTCGCTGGCGGCCGTGCAGCAACTGGGCAACCTCATCGTCTTCTACGACCACAACGAGATTTCGATCGAGGACGACACCAACATCGCGCTGTGTGAGGACACCGCCGCCCGGTACCGGGCCTACGGCTGGCACGTGCAGGAGATCGAGGGCGGCGAGAACGTCGTCGCGATCGAGGAGGCCATCGCCAACGCCAAGGCGGCCACCGACCGGCCATCGTTCATCTCGCTGCGAACCATCATCGGCTATCCCGCGCCCAAGTTGATGAACACCGGCAAGGCGCACGGCGCCGCCCTGGGCGACGAGGAAGTGGCCGCCGTCAAAAAGATCCTCGGCTTCGACCCGGACAAGAAGTTCGAGGTGCGCGACGAGGTGATCGCCCACACCCGCAAGCTGGTGGATCGGGGCAAGGAAGCGCACGAGAAGTGGCAGGCGGATTTCGACGCCTGGGCGGAGGGCCAACCCGAACGTAAGGCACTGCTGGACCGGCTGACGGCCGAGGAACTGCCGGACGGCTGGGACGCCGACCTGCCGAACTGGGAGCCCGGCTCCGACCCGATCGCCACCCGCAAGGCCTCCAACGAGGTGCTCAACGCGGTGGGACCGAAACTGCCGGAGCTGTGGGGCGGTTCGGCCGACCTGGCGGGCAGCAACAACACCACCATCAAGGGCGCCGATTCCTTTGGCCCGCCGTCCATTTCGACCAAGGACTACACGGCGCACTGGTACGGTCGCACGCTGCACTTCGGGGTTCGCGAACACGCGATGGGTGCCATCCTGTCCGGCATCGTGCTGCACGGCCCGACCCGGGCGTACGGTGGCACTTTCCTGCAGTTCTCCGACTACATGCGGCCCGCGGTGCGGCTGGCCTCGCTGATGGACATCGACACCATCTACGTGTGGACCCACGACTCCATCGGGCTCGGTGAGGACGGCCCGACCCATCAGCCGATCGAGCACCTCGCGGCGCTGCGGGCCATCCCGAACCTGTCGGTGGTGCGCCCGGCGGACGCGAACGAGACGGCCTACGCCTGGCGGACTGTCCTGGCCCGCGGCAACGGCAGCGGCCCCGTCGGACTGATGCTGACCCGCCAAAATGTGCCGATCCTGCAGGGCACCAGCGCCGACGGCGTCGCCCGGGGCGGCTACATCCTGGGTTCGGACGGCGAGGACGCCGGCCAAGACCCCGACGTGGTGCTGATCGCGACCGGCTCGGAGGTCCAGCTCGCGGTCGAGGCGCAGAAGTTGTTGGCGGACAAGGACATCGTGGCGCGGGTGGTCTCCATGCCGTGCGTCGAATGGTTCGAGTCTCAGCCCGCCGACTACCGCGACAGCGTGCTGCCGCCGACCGTGTCGGCCAGGGTGGCCGTCGAGGCCGGCGTCGCGCAGAGCTGGCACAAGCTGGTCGGCGACACCGGCAAGATCGTCTCGATCGAGCACTACGGCGAATCCGCCGACTACGAAACCTTATTCCGTGAGTTCGGCTTCACGGCCGAAGCCGTCGCGGCTGCCGCGGAAGAAGTAGTGGACAACTGAGGAAAGGGTAATTCACATGACCGCTCAGAACCCGAATCTGGCGGCGCTGTCCGCCGCGGGCGTATCCGTCTGGCTTGACGACCTGTCGCGGCAGCGGCTGCAGTCGGGCAACCTGCAAGAGCTGATCGACACCAAAAGCGTTGTCGGCGTGACCACCAACCCGTCGATCTTCCAGAAAGCGTTGGCGGAGGGCGATTCCTACGACGGCCAGATCGCCGAGCTCGCCGAGCGCGGCGCCGACGTCGACGCCACCATCCGCACGGTCACCACCGACGACGTCCGCAACGCCTGCGATGTCTTGAAGCGTGAGTGGGAGGCGTCCGACGGCGTGGACGGCCGGGTGTCCATCGAGGTCGACCCGCGCCTGGCGGCCGAGACGGAGAAGACCGTGGCTCAGGCCGTCGAGCTGTGGAAGATCGTCGACCGCCCGAACCTGTTCATCAAGATCCCGGCCACCAAGGCCGGCATCCCGGCCATCACCGCCGTTCTGGCCGAGGGGATTTCGGTTAACGTGACGCTCATCTTCTCCGTCGAGCGGCACCGCCAGGTGATGGACGCCTACCTGGCCGGCCTGGAGAAGGCCCGCGAGGCCGGCCACGACCTGTCCAAGATCCACTCCGTCGCTTCGTTCTTCGTGTCGAGGGTGGACACCGAGGTCGACAAGCGACTGGAGAAGATCGGCTCGGAGGACGCGAAGGCGCTGGCGGGCCAGGCCGGTGTGGCCAACGCCCGACTGGCGTACGCGGCCTACCAGGAGGTGTTCGAGGGCGGTGATCGCTTCGAGGCGCTCAAGGGCGACGGGGCCCGGGTTCAGCGTCCGCTGTGGGCGTCGACGGGCGTCAAGAACCCCGACTACTCCGACACCCTCTACGTCACCGAGCTGGTGGCGCCGAACACGGTGAACACCATGCCGGAGAAGACGATTGACGCGGTCGCCGAGCACGGCGAAATCAAGGGTGACACGGTCACCGGCACCGCCGACGCCGCCCAGGAGGTGTTCGACAAGCTTTCGGAGGTCGGCATCGACCTCACCGACGTGTTCAAGGTGCTGGAGAACGAGGGCGTGGAGAAGTTCGTGGATTCCTGGACCGAGCTGCTGGACGAGACGCAGAAGCAGCTGGATTCCACCTCCAAATGAGCCCAGCCCGCACCGCGCGACAATGGCATAACCCGTTACGGGACAGGCGAGATAAGCGGCTACCGCGCATCGCGGGGCCGTGCGGGATGGTGATCTTCGGGGTCACCGGCGACCTGGCCCGCAAGAAGGTCATGCCGGCGATTTACGACTTGGCCAACCGTGGCCTGCTGCCGCCCAGCTTCTCCCTGGTGGGCTTCGCCCGCCGGGATTGGAGCACCCAGGATTTCGGCAAGGTGGTGCACGAGGCCGTCAAGGAACACTGCCGCACGCCCTTCCGGCAGGAGAACTGGGATCGGCTGGCCGAGGGATTCCGTTTCGTGCCAGGCGCTTTCGACGACGACGAGGCGTTCGGCCGGCTGGCCGAGACCTTGGACAAGCTGGACGCCGAGCGCGGCACCGGCGGCAACCATGCCTTCTATCTGGCCATTCCGCCCAAGTCCTTCCCGGTGGTGTGCGAGCAGTTGCACAAGTCGGGTTTGGCGCGCCCGCAGGGTGAGCGGTGGAGCCGGGTGGTCATCGAGAAACCGTTCGGTCACGACCTGGAAAGCGCGCAGGCGCTGAACAAGTCCGTCAACGCGGTCTTTCCCGAGGAGTCGGTTTTCCGGATCGACCACTACCTGGGTAAGGAGACCGTCCGCAACATCTTGGCGCTGCGGTTCGCCAATCAGTTGTTCGACCCGATCTGGAACGCGCACTACGTCGACCACGTGCAGATCACCATGGCCGAGGACATCGGTCTGGGCGGCCGGGCCGGCTACTACGACGGCATCGGCGCCGCGCGCGACGTGATCCAGAACCATTTGATGCAGCTGCTGGCGCTCACCGCGATGGAGGAGCCGGTCAGCTTCAGCCCGTCGGCGCTGCAAGCCGAGAAGATCAAGGTGCTCTCGGCCACCCACCTCGCCGAGCCCCTCGACGAGACCACCAGCCGCGGCCAGTACGCCGCGGGCTGGCAGGGCGGCGAGAAGGTCGTCGGGCTGCTCGACGAGGAGGGATTCGCCAAAGACTCGACCACCGAGACGTTCGCCGCCATCACGCTCGAGGTGGACACCCGCCGCTGGGCCGGTGTCCCCTTCTACCTGCGCACCGGAAAACGCCTGGGCCGCAGGGTCACTGAAATCGCGCTGATCTTCAAGCGTGCGCCGCATCTGCCGTTCGACGCGACCATGACCGACGAGCTGGGCACCAACGCCATGGTGATCCGGGTGCAGCCCGACGAGGGTGTCACGCTGCGGTTCGGGTCCAAGGTCCCGGGCACCGCGATGGAAGTCCGCGACGTCAACATGGACTTCTCCTACGGCTCGGCGTTCGCCGAGGAATCGCCGGAAGCCTACGAACAGCTGATCCTTGACGTGCTGCTGGGCGAGCCGTCCCTGTTTCCGGTCAACGAAGAGGTCGAATTGGCTTGGGAGATACTCGATCCCGTCCTCAACAACTGGGCGGCCAGCGGTAAACCCGAACCGTACGAGTCGGGCACCTGGGGCCCGGACTCCGCCTTCGAGATGCTGCGCCGCACCGGCCGCGAATGGCGGCGGCCCTGATGATCCGCGTCACGACGATGCAGTGGGGGCACCCCCAGCCGCGCAGCGGCGAGGGGGACGCAGCGATGAGGTGGGGGCACCTCCCGCGTGCGGGGGAGAGTGGCGCAATTTGATCATCGATATGGAAGACACCACCACCACGGCGGTCAACAAGAAGCTCGACGAATTGCGTGAAAAGGTCGGCGCCGTCGCGATGGGCCGGGTGCTGACCTTGATCATCGCGCCGGACAGCGACGAGATCTTGGAGGCGTCGCTGGCAGCCGCCAACGACGCCAGCCATGAGCACCCCAGCCGGATCATCGTGACGATGAGGGGCAATCCGTATGCGGACAAACCGCGCCTGGACGCGCAGCTGCGCGCCGGTGGCGACACCGGCGCCAGCGAAGTCGTGGTGCTTTCGCTGTCCGGGCCACTGTCCGGCCACGCCGCCAGCGTGGTCACCCCCTTCCTGCTGCCTGACATCCCGGTGGTGGTCTGGTGGCCCGACGTCGCGCCGGCGGTCCCCGCGCAAGATCCGTTGGGGCGGTTGGCCATTCGACGCATCACCGACGCGACCAACGGCGTCGACCCGCTGGCGGCCATCAAGAGCCGGCTGCCCGGATACACCGCGGGCGACACCGACCTCGCCTGGGCCCGCATCACCTACTGGCGCGCGCTGCTCACCTCGGCCGTGGACCTGACGCCGCACGAACCGATCGAGTCGGCGCTGGTGTCGGGCCTGGCAACCGAGCCCGCCCTGGACGTCCTGGCGGGGTGGCTGGCCAGCCGGATCGACGGCCCGGTGCGCCGGGCAGTCGGCGAGCTCAAGATCGAGCTGGTGCGCAAGAGCGAGACCATCGTCTTGAGCCGGCCGCAGGAAGGAAGGACGGCCACGTTGAGCCGGACGGCCCGACCCGACGCCCTACTCCCCCTGGCGCGCAGGGAAACCGGTGAGTGCCTCGCCGAAGACCTGCGTCGTCTGGATCCCGACGAGATATACCAATCAGCACTCGAAGGCATTGAGAAAGTGCAGTACGCGTGAGCACCAGCATCGAAATTTTCCCGGACAGCCAGACCATGGTCGACGCCGCCGCCGCGCGCCTGACCGATACCATCGCGAACGCCGTGGCGGCGCGGGGGCGAGCGCTCATCGTGCTCACCGGCGGCGGCAACGGCATCGGACTGCTGCAGTCGTTGGTGGGACGAGAGATCGACTGGGCGTCCGTGCACCTGTTCTGGGGCGACGAACGCTACGTCCCCGAGGACGACGACGAGCGCAACGACAAGCAGGCCCGGGCCGCGCTGCTCTCCCACGTCGACATCCCGTCCAGCCAGGTGCATCCGATGCCGGCCAGCGATGGGGAATTCGGCAATGACCTCGCCGCGGCGGCGCTGGCCTACGAGCAGCTGCTGGCGGCCAACGCCGCGCCCGGCGAGCCGGTTCCGAACTTCGACGTGCACCTGCTGGGGATGGGCCCCGAGGGGCACATCAACTCGCTGTTTCCGGACACCCCGGCCGTGCTCGAAACCACCCGCATGGTGGTCTCGGTCGACGACTCCCCCAAACCGCCGCCGCAGCGAATCACCTTGACGCTGCCCGCCGTTGCCCATTCCCGCGAAGTCTGGCTGATGGTCTCCGGCGGCGGCAAGGCCGACGCGGTGGCCGCCGCGATCGGCGGGGCCGCACCAGTGTCGGTGCCGGCGGCCGGCGCGGTCGGTCAGGACACCACGCTGTGGCTGCTCGACGAGGCCGCCGCGGCCAAGCTGCCCCGCTAGACGCCGGCGCCGCGCGTCACGCTGGCGTGACGTTCGGCGTTGGAGGTCACGCTGGCGTGACGCTCGTGGCGCATAATGACCCACATGGCAGACAGAACCGTGCGCGGGGGGCAAGAGCGAAGCCGGATCAAAACGCTCACCCAGGCCGCGCTGAACGCCGACAAGACCGTGGAGCAGGTCGAGGACGTCCTCGACGGTTTGAGCACCACGATGAAGGAGCTCAGCAGTTCCCTGTCCAGCCTGAACGCCACCGTGGAACGGCTGGAAACCGGCCTGGATCACTTGGACGGCACGATGGCCAGCCTCGACGACCTGGCCAAGCGGTTGATCGCGCTGGTCGAACCGGTGGAGGCCATCGTCGCGCGGGTCGACGACATGGTGCGGGTGGGCGAGACCATGATTTCTCCGCTGGCGATCACCGAGCACGCGGTACGCGGCTTCGTGGACAGGCTGCGCAACCGGAGCGTGCAGTAGCCGAACAAATAAGGATTTTCGATGGCCACGTTGCTGCTGCACCACTCCGCCTTCGCCGCCCATCGGACCGCCCCCGGCCACCCGGAACGGCCGGACCGCTACCGTGCGGTGGAGGCTGCGCTGAGCCGGCCGCAGTTCGACGCCCTGGTGCGCGAGGAGGCCGAGCCCGCCGACCTCGCGACGACGCGCTACGTGCACTCCAATCGCTACGTCGACGCTCTGGAAGCCGCGCGACCCGACGACGGGTACGTCTACCTCGACGGCGGCGACACCATGATGGAGCCCTCGTCGTGGGAGACGGCGCTGCGCGGCGTGGGCGCCACGCTGCAGGCCGTGGACAGGGTGCTGGCCGGCGACGCGCAGAACGCGTTCGTCGCCAGCCGCCCGCCGGGCCACCATGCCGAGACCGAGCGCGCCATGGGCTTCTGCCTGTTCAACAACATCAGCATCGGCGCGCGTCATGCACAGCTCAAGCATGGGCTGGCGCGGGTCGCGATCGTCGATTTCGACGTTCATCACGGCAACGGCACGCAGCAGATCTTCTACTCCGACCCGAGTGTGCTCTATGCGTCCACGCATCAGATGCCGCTGTTCCCCGGGACGGGTGCGGTGCGGGAAACCGGCGTCGGCAACATCTTCAATTCGCCGCTGGCGCCGGGTGATGGCGGAGCCGAACTGCGCGCGGCGTTTCAGGATCGAATCCTGCCTGCGCTGCAGGCGTTTTCGCCCGAGCTGATCATCGTGTCGGCCGGCTTTGACGCCCACGCACGTGACCCGCTCGGCTCACTGACCATGACGGCCGCCGACTTCGCCTGGGTCACAAGGGAATTGATGGCATCAGCCGAAACTCTGTGCGACGGCCGGTTGGTGGCGGTGCTCGAAGGCGGCTATGACCTGCAAGGCCTCACCGATTCGGTCACCGCGCACGTCGGCGAGCTGCTGAAGGGCTGAGGTAGCTCGCGAAGGCCCGCAACGTCGACGCTCAGCGCGGGAAGTAGCGGCTGTCGTTGTCGACCGAATCGAAGATGTCCAAGGCGTGCTGAAACGGCCCGGACGTAATCCGTTGATCGGTCGCATACGAGTGGTCGAGCTGGAACACGACGCACAGCAGCAGACCCAGCAGAACCGCAACGGTCCCCGACACGATCACGTGACCGACCGTGCTGCCGATCCGCAGCAGACCCGTAAACGCAACCAGCACAACCGCTCCGAAGATGAGGCCCGCCCACATCAGGGCGGGTATCCGGGGCTTGGTGCCCACGATCCGCTCGTTACGGTCGGACGCCAGCTCGCTGAGCTGGTTGAGAAATTGCTGATTGATCGGCTTGGCCGCGACGTTGGGCTGCTGGCGGCCGACGGTGCGATACATCCGGGTGATCGCGGCGCGCGCGCCGTCGTTGCGCTGTTTGTTCCACTCCGGGCCGGCCACCGCGCCGGCGTACTTGCGCAACAGCTGCTGAACTTCGGTGCGCTCGGGTTCGGGCATCGCGACGGTTTGCCGATACATCGTCGTCAGCGCCGACGCCTCGCCGGAAACGACGACCTGCGTCGACGAGAAGTGTTCCCAGGTGGCCACCACGGTGAAGCCCAGCAGGGCACCGTAGATGAATCCGACGACGGTGAGGAACGAGGCGATCGGCGGATTCGGCTGCTGCCCGTACCGCCGCGTCGGCAGGATGCGATTTCCCAGCCAGACGGTGCCAACCGCGATGGCAATCGCGACCGCGACAACCGAAACCAGAAGTAGCCACAGGGGTAGTCCGGATCCGCTCACTGGTCTCCTTGGTCGGCGTCGCGTCGATCCAGGGTATTCGTGAGCGGCCCGGCCCGATGACCGAATCGCGGGTAATCAGCCGCTGTTTCGCAGCGCGCTGGCCAGCCCGTTCATCGTCAGCAAGATGCCGCGCTGCACCAACTCGTCGTCATCGCCGGACCGGTAGCGGCGAAGCAGCTCCACCTGCAGGTGATTGAGCGGCTCGAGGTACGGGAAGCGGTTGAACACCGAACGTGCCAGCGCCGGGTTGTCGGCGAGCAGGTTGTCCTGGCGGGTGATGAGCTTGTGCATGGCGATGGTTCGCCGGTGCTCGTCGGCGATCTTGTCAAAGACGCGGTGCCGCAATTCCTCGTCGTCCACCAGTTCGGCGTAGCGCGCCGCCAGCCCGAGGTCGCTCTTGGCCAGCACCTGGGCCAGGTTCGACAGCACACTGCGGAAAAACGGCCAGCGCTGGTACAAGTCGTGCAGGATGTCCACCCGCTCGCTCTCGCCTTCCGGGCCCGCCGCGATCCACTGCTCGAACGCCGACCCGGTGCCGTACCAGCCGGGCAACATGACGCGTGACTGGCTCCAGGCGAGCACCCACGGGATCGCGCGCAGGTCCGAGATGGACTCGGTGGGTTTGCGCGAGGTGGGCCGGCTGCCGATGTTCAGCGACCCGATCTCGCTGACCGGCGTGGACGCCATGAAGTAGTCGACGAAACCCGGTGTCTCGTGCACCAATTCGGCATAGGCGCGCTGCGCGAGCCCGGCCACCTCGTCGAGCACCGCATACGCCGGTTCGGCGGCATCTCCCAATCCCTCCACGTCCAGCAGCGTGGACTCCAGAGTGGCGGCCAGCAAAGTCTCCAGATTGCGTTGCGCCGCTTGCGGTTCGGCGTATTTCGCGGCGATCACCTCGCCCTGTTCGGTGAGCCGCAGCGAACCGTTCACCGCCCCGGGGGGCTGGGCCAGGATGGCTTCGTAGCTCGGCCCGCCACCGCGGCCGACGGTGCCGCCGCGACCGTGAAAGAGGCGCAACCGGATTCCGGTCTTGCGCGCCACCTCGACCAGGGCCAGCTCGGCTCGGTACACCGCCCAGCTGGAGGCCAGATACCCGCCGTCCTTGTTGGAGTCGGAATAGCCCAGCATCACTTCCTGGCTGTCGTCGCGCGCGGCAACCAGCGCGCGATAGATCGGGAGCTCGAGCATCTCGTGCAGGATCGTGGCGCCGTTGCGCAGATCGTCGATCGTCTCGAAGAGCGGCGAGATGCCCACCGGGCAGTACGGCGCGTCCCCGGAGGTGTCGATCAGGCCGGCCTCCTTGAGCAGGATCGCGGCTTCCAGGACGTCGGAGACCGACCGGCACATGGAGATCACGTAGTTCGGCACGGCGGGCGGCCCGTAGCGCGCGATCGCGTGGGCGGCCGCGCGGACCACGCCCAGCTCTTTGTCGGCCAGCTCGGACAGTCCCCCGCAAGCGGGCGGTACCCCCACCCCGCGGTCGCCGACCAGCGGACGGCGGGTGGCCAGCTCCGCGGCCAACAGCTCGACCCGGTCGCCTTCGGACAACGAACGGTAGTCGGCATGCACGCCAGCCCAGGCCAGCAGCTCCGCGACCACCTCCTCGTGCACGTCGGAGTTTTGCCGCATGTCCAGGCCGCACAGATGAAAACCGAAGACCCGCACGCCTTCTCGCAACAGCGTCAGGCGATCGTCGGCCAGCAGGGCGCTCCCGTGCGCGCGCAGCGACGCATCGATGGTGTCCAGATCGGCCTGCAACTCCCCCGGGGCGGCGTAAGGCGGCAACCCCAGGTCCAGCCCGTGCTGCGGTCGCCGGTCCAGGATCTCGGCGCCCGTCGCGGTGAGCCGGGCGCGGATCACCCGCACCGCGCGCCGGTAGGGCTCATCGGCGCGGGCTTTCTCCTCGCAGCCCTGCGCCAGCTCGCTCAATGCGGGGGTGACCGCCACCAGGCGCGCCGACATCGACAGCTCCTGTTCCAGGGCGGTCAGCTCGGCCAGGTAGTGCGCCAGCGCGGTGAACGCGGCGTTGCCGGTGGCCTGGCGCACCACGTCGGCCGTCACGTTCGGATTGCCGTCGCGGTCACCGCCGATCCAGGACCCGGGCTGCACGATCGGCTGGTTCAGTAGGTCGGCGCCGGGCCAGCGGGCCCGCAGCGCGTCGCGCACCTGCGCGTTGACCTGCGGGACCACGCGGAAGAACGCGGCGGCGTAATAGCGCAGCCCCACCTCGATCTCGTCGGTGATCTGCAGCCGCGACAACCGGATCAGCGCGGTCTGCCACAGCGTGAGGACTTGGCGGCGCAGCTCGAGTTCGATGTTGCGGCCCTCGTCGGTCTCCGTGTGGCCCTCGGCCCGCAACCGCATCAGTTCGGTGATCCGGTGCTGGGTGACGAAGACGGTGCGCCGGCGGGTCTCGGTGGGGTGCGCGGTGATGACCGGGGCCACCACCGCGCCCTTCAATGCACCGGCGACCGTGGCCGAATCCAGTTGCGCCCGGTCGAGTTTGGCGTAGGTGGCGGCCAGGCTGCTGTCCTGCGGCGCTTCGCCGGCGGCGACGTGGATCGCCCGGCGGCGCTCGCGGTGGATGTCCTCGGCGACATTGGCGAGCAACGCAAAGTGGCTGAACGCCCGGACGACCGGGATCGCCTGGTGGATGTCGATGCGAAAGAACATCCGCGCCAGCTCGGCGCGGTCGATCTCGGAGCGGCGCACCCGGAACGATTCCACCCGGGCCCGCTCGACGAGCTCGAACACCTCGTCCCCGTTCTGCTCGCGGACCGTGTCGCCCAGGATGGCGCCCAGCAACCTGATGTCGGCCCGCATGGGCTCCGTCGCCTCACGGCCCACCGGGGTGCGCTGCACTGCGCCGATCGGTTCCAGCGTGCCCTCGGATGCGTCAACCATGTGACCAAGTATCGATGCGGACGTCGGCGTCCGCCCGTCGGGGATCACCCGCAGCCGCGAATCACCATGGCGCCCAGCAGCTCAGATCACGGTGATTCGGCAGGAATGACCGGCCGATCGACCGTGTTGGTTGCGGACATGTCCACCGGAATCATTCTCATGGCCCGTCCCGATGCCCCCAACCTGGTCGACGACGTCATCGCCCAAGCCCAACGAGCCCACGAGCTCGGGGTCGGGCAAGTGTGGCTGCCGCAGCAGCAGAATTACGACGCCATCGCGCTCGCCGCGCTCGTCGGGGCCGCCGTGCCGGGGCTGGGCGTGGGCACCTCGGTGGTGCCGATCAACCCTCGTCACCCGCTGATCGTCGCGTCGTTGGCGCAAACGGCGCAGGCCGCCGCGCACGGCACCTTCAGCCTGGGGCTGGGACTGGGCGCCCGCCAGGTGGAGCGCTCGGCCTTCGGCACCGACTTCCCCAACACCATCACCCGACTGCGCGAGCACCTGACGATCCTGGCCTCGGTGTTCCACACCGGCGGCGTGGACTTTCACGGCAGCGAACTGCACGCCAGCCCCACCTGGCCGGTGCAGGTGCCCGGAGGCAGCCCGATCCCGGTGTATGTGGCGGCGATGGGCCCCAAGGCGTTGCGGGTCACCGGCGAGTTGGCCGACGGGACGCTGCCCTACCTGGCCGGGCCCCGCACACTGGGAGAATTCATTGTCCCGGAAATCACCAAGGCGGCGGCCGAGGCGGGCCGGCCGGCGCCGCGCGTCATCGCCGCGGTGCCCGTGCTGTTGTCCGATGACGTCGAGGGCGCCCGCGCCACCGCCGCCCAACAGCTCAGCTTTTACGAGGCCATCCCGTCATACCGCAACGTGATCGCCCGAGAAGGTCTCACCAGCGTCGTCGACCTCGCCGCGGTCGGGCCCGAGGAGTCTGTGGCGCGCCAGTTGCGCGGCTACCGTGACGCCGGAGCCACCGATATCGTGCTCAGCCCGCTGGACCGGTCCGCCTCGGCAGACCGCGAAGCCCTGTGGAGGCTCGCCGCCGCGCTGTGACCGCGCGGGATCGCCGCAGTCAGCGGTACTTGATCATCAGCTCCATGCCGACGATGCACACCAGCCAGATGGCGGTGATGAAATACGTCAGCCGGTCCAGGTTCTTTTCCACCACCGTGGAGCCGGACAGGCTGGACTGCACGCCGCCACCGAACAGCGTGGACAGGCCGCCACCCTTGGCGCGGTGCAGCAGCACCAACAGCACCACCAGGATGCTGGTGACGACCAGGGTGATCTGCAAAGCCAACTGCATGACGGCCAGCCTACCGGGGCGGAGTCGTTCTCAGGGCAGCGGCCCACCGGCGGCGATCGCCGCCAGCGTCGCGAACTGCTCGCCGTCCAGGGACGCGCCCCCGACCAGACCGCCGTCGATGTCGTCGCGGCCGATCAGTTCGCCGATGTTCTTGGCGTTCACGGATCCGCCGTAAAGCACCCGCACGCCGTCGGCGATCTCTGGCGACGCGAGGGACGCCAACTGCTTGCGGATCGCCGCGCACACCTCCTGGGCGTCGGCGGCGCTGGCCACCCGCCCGGTGCCGATGGCCCACACCGGTTCGTAGGCGATGACGACCTTGCCGATCTGCTCAGCGGACAGCCCGGCCAGCGAGCCGCGCAGCTGCTCCTCGCAGTGGCCGACGTGATCTCCCGCCTCGCGGACCTCGAGGTGTTCGCCGATGCACACGATCGGGGTCAATTCGTGCTTGAGCGCCGCGGCGGCCTTGGCGGCCACCACCGCGTCGTCCTCGTGGTGGTAGGTCCGCCGCTCCGAGTGCCCGACGACGACGAACGTGCAACCCAGCTTGGCCAGGAAGGCGCCGCTGACGTCGCCGGTGTAGGCGCCCGAGTCGTGCTGGGACAGGTCCTGCCCGCCGTAGGTCAACCGCAGCTTGTCGCCGTCGACCAGGGTCTGCACGCTGCGCAGATCCGTGAACGGCGGCAGGACCGTGACGTCGACCTTGTCGTAATACTTGTCCGGCAGCGCGAAGGCGATCTTCTGCACCAGCGCGATCGCCTCGAAGTGGTTGAGGTTCATCTTCCAGTTGCCGGCGATCAGTGGCTTGCGGCTCACGCGTCTCCTTCGCTTGGCTGGGGCCGGCTCAGCACCTCGATGCCCGGCAGCGTCTTGCCCTCAAGGTATTCCAGCGACGCGCCGCCCCCGGTGGAGATGTGGGAGAAATCGCCCTCCGGGATGCGCAGGGCGCGCACCGCGGCCGCGGAGTCGCCACCGCCGACCACGCTGAACGCGCCCTTGCCGGTCGCCTCCGCGATGGCCTCGGCGACACCCTTCGTGCCGGCGGCGAAGGCGGGAAACTCGAACACGCCCATCGGGCCGTTCCAGAACAGGGTTCTGGCGTTGCACAACAGCGCCGTAAACCGTTTGACCGAATCCGGCCCGATGTCCAGGCCGATCATGTCGTCCGGGATGGCGTCGGCCGACACGGTTTGCGGCGGTGAGTCGGCCGCGAACTTCTCCGCCACCACGATGTCCCTGGGCAGGCGCAGCACGTCGACGTAGGTGTCGAGGAGGTTCCGGCAGGTCTCCACCATGTCTTCTTCCAGCAGCGACTTGCCCACCGAAAACCCTTGCGCGGCAAGGAAAGTGAAGCACATACCGCCGCCGATGACGATGCTGTCGGCCTTGGTCGCCAGCGACTCGATGACGCCGAGCTTGTCGGAGACCTTGGACCCGCCGAGCACCACGGCGTAGGGCCGCTCCGTCGAGCTCGTCAACTGCTCCAGCACCTGGATCTCCTGGGTCACCAGCGTGCCGGCGTAGTGCGGCAGCAGGGTGGCTATGTCGTACACGGAGGCCTGCTTGCGGTGCACCACGCCGAAGCCGTCGGAGACGAAAGCGCCTGTCGGCCCGACCAATTCGGCCAGCTGTCGGGCCAGTGCCAGCCGTTCGCCGTCGTCCTTGCTGGTTTCCCGGGCGTCGAAGCGGATGTTCTCCAGCAGCAGGATGTCGCCGCCGGTCAGCCCCTCGGCGCGCGCGAGCGCGTCGGTGCCCACGACATCGCCGGCCAGCTGCACGTGCCGGCCGAGCTGCTCACCGAGCGCCGCGGCGACAGGCGCCAGTGACAGCTTCAGGTCGGCCGCACCCTTGGGCCGCCCCAGATGCGCGGTGACCACCACCTTGGCGCCGGCGTCGACCAACGCCCTCAGTGTCGGCACCGAGGCGGTGATGCGGCCGGCATCGGTGATCTTGCCGTCATCGAGCGGCACGTTCAGATCGGAGCGCACCAGCACGCCGCGCCCCGAAACCCCTTCGGCGAGCAGGTCTTTCAGATCGTGGACGGCCACGGTTTACAGCGACTTGCCGACCAGGGCGACCAGGTCGACGAGGCGGTTGGAGTAGCCCCATTCGTTGTCGTACCAGGACACCACCTTGGCCTGGTCGTCGATCACCTTGGTCAGGCCGGAGTCGAAGATCGAGCTGTGCGGGTCGGTGACGATGTCGCTGGACACGATCGGCGCGTCGTAGTACTTCAGGATGCCCTTCATGGGCCCCTCGGCGGCGGCCTTCATCGCGGCGTTGATCTCGTCGGCGGTGGCCGACTTGCGCAGCTCGGCGGTGAGGTCGGTGACCGAGCCGGTGGGGATCGGCACCCGCAGCGCGTACCCGTCCAGCTTGCCCTTCAGCTCCGGCAGCACCAGGCCGATGGCCTTGGCGGCGCCGGTGGAGGTCGGCACGATGTTCAGCGCGGCGGCACGCGCCCGGCGCAGGTCCTTGTGCGGGCCGTCCTGCAGGTTCTGGTCCTGGGTGTAGGCGTGGATGGTGGTCATCAGGCCCTTGACGATGCCGAACTCGTCGTTGAGGACCTTGGCGATCGGGCCGAGGCAGTTCGTGGTGCACGAAGCGTTGGAGATAATGTTCTGGCTGCCGTCGTACTTGTCGTCGTTGACGCCCAGCACGATGGTGATGTCCTCATCGGTGGCCGGCGCGGAGATGATCACCTTCTTGGCGCCCGCGTCCAGGTGGCCCTTGGCCTTGGCGGCGTTGGTGAAGATGCCGGTGGACTCGACGACGACGTCGACGCCCAGGTCGCCCCAGGGCAGCGCCGCCGGGCCTTCCTTGACCTCGAGCGCCTTGATCTTCTTGCTGCCGACGACGATGGTGTCGTCACCCTCGAGGCCGACGTCGTGGGGCAGGCGGCCCAGGATGGAGTCGAATTTCAGCAGGTGCGCCAGGCTGGCGTTGTCGGTGAGGTCGTTGACCGCGACCACCTCGATGTCAGCGGTGCCTTGCTCCTGTTGAGCCAATAAGGCCCGGTAGAAGTTCCGCCCGATTCGACCGAAGCCGTTGATACCTACTCGGACCGTCACTTGATTTCTCCCTGTCTTTCCTGAGTCGTCTTCGCTGTGCCTTCAGCATGTCCGCTGCGCAATGCCTCTGGTCAGCCTAGATCAGTAGCAACAACGCTCCTTGGGCCGGTAACAGTCCTGGGTCGTCGCCCTGCGCCGCCCGACCCGCGACGCGCTGTCGACGAGCGGCAAAACCCCAGTTGCCGGCCCCGGCCATCGGCGACTTCCCCGCAGCAATGCCACACTTGCGGCTGAGGTTTTGATAATTTGCCGCAATGGCATCGGCTTTTGTACCGATGAGAACGTTCGGTCAGGACCTGATGAGGGCGCCGGCGTGGGGTGCTGCCCGCTGGCAGCGAGTCCTTTCGGCGGCCATCGCCTCGTTCATTCTCTGGCCCCAATCGTCGGTAGACGCCGGCATCGGGCTAGATCAGTCGTGGGAAGCCGGCCTGGCCTTGGCCCGGATGCACCATCTCGCTTGGGGCCCCCAAATCGTGTACACGTACGGACCCCTTGGGTTTCTGCAGAGCACGGCCTACTACTCGTTCGATCAGTCGCTGCTCGCCTCCATCTACCAGCCACTCGTGCTCGCCGCCCTGTTCCTCGGCATCACAGCAGCGCTCCGCCAGCGCCACGCGCCGATGACGTCGCTCTTGGGCGCGTTCTTCACGACCGGCGTGACCGCCGTCCTCTACATCGAGTTCTGGCTGAATCCGGGACTGAAGTATCCAGAATTGCTCGTTCTCGCGGCATTCGTATGGGCGGCCGTGCCAATGCTGCAGCATGGCCCTACGCGTTCGACGGTGTTCACCACCTGCTGCGCGCTCGGCGCTGTGGCAGGGCTTCAGCTGCTCGTGAAGGTCAACACCGGCATCGCCATCGTGGCCATCGCGCTGGCCGCTTCGCTGTTACTCGGGTGGAAGGAGATCGGCCGCCACTGCGCAACGCTGGCCGCGTTCGCGATGTCCACCCTCGTCTGGTGGGTGCTCGCCGGCCAACGGCCGCAGGACCTGCCGACCTGGCTGAGGTATGGGGCGGCCATAGTGTCGGGCTACAGCGACGGGATGGCGCTGCCTCTCAGCGCATTCACCATCATCGCCGTGGTGATGAGCCTCGCGTGGATAGCGGCGCTGTGGGTGATGTACGCCCGCGCGCAAGCCGGGATTTCCCGCAGTTTCGTGGTGCTCGTGACGCTGGTGACGTTGATCACCGACCGCAGCGCCGTCGGGCGCCCAGCGCATCTTTTCCTCCTGCTTGGCCTCATCGTCGTCGGGATAGCGATCACCCCACTCTCCAAAATTGCTCGCCGCGTCTTCGTAGTCCTCGCGGTAGCGGTAGTCGTCGTAGCGCTCGGCGCAGAACGCGCCGTCCTGTCCGCGACAGGGGATCACGCTCATGACCGGATCGTCGCCGCAGTCCAAGCGCCCGGGCAAGCGGTCGACCGGCTGCTCACGCTCGCCACTCCTGGCAAGTTCGGCAAGCGCATCGATCAGGCCAAAGCACGCCAGCGGGCCCTCTATGCCGTGCCGGAACGGTTCGTCAAAACCATCGGGTCGGAAACGGTCCACATTGACCCTGACGAGGCCTCGGCCGCGTGGGCTTATGGCATGGCATGGCGCCCAGCACCCATATTCCAGGCCCACCAGGCCTACATGCCCAGCCTCGACGACCTGAACAGCCAAACAATGGCCGCCGGACCCCGGTTCATCTTGTCCTGGCGATCGCCGACGTCCCCCGCGACCGGCACCATTGACGGCCGTCTCGGGGTGCAGCAGTCTCCCCGATATTCACGCGCGTTGCTGTGCGACTACACGGTGAAAGACAACGAGAACCGCTGGGCACTCTTCGCCCACACGGGCTCGCGCTGTGCGCCACCCGCTCCCGTGTCCCAGGTGTCCATCCGCGGGAACGAGGCGGTCACTATTCCTGCGCCGAGCGGACCGGACATGGCTGTGCTGGTGGGGATCGATCTGGCGCCGACAGTCATCGACCGGCTCTTCCAAGGAACCGTTGCTCCCCTGACCGTTCCCACCGTCGTGCTCGATGGGGTCGCCTACCGCCTCATCGCCGCCAACGCCGCCGAACCTTTTCTCGTCAATGTCCCTGCGTCGGTGGACAACACGAATTTGCAGATCCACGCGCACACCCTCGGTATCGGCCGTGCTCCAGCGCTGGGTCAGGCCGACGTTGTTGCGCGACTGCGTTTTTACGAGATGCGCGTCCAACCCTAAGCGGCGATTGCGCCCAAGCAGTTCGGTGCGGAAAATGGCCGCGAAAGCTTAGTCCTGCGCATTGTCTGAGCGGCCTTCCGCTTTGCGGCAAAAGCCGCCGACAGCTGCTCGGGCCATTTACAATTCCCACGCATGAAGCGCCTCGCATTCACCGCTTCCGCGATACTGCTTGCGGGGTGCGGAAATGCCACGCACACCACGGCCTCGACCGCGATCACCAGCAGCCCGGCGAAGCCCGCCATCACTCAATCGGTGGTTCGCACACCGCCGACATCGCCGGCCACCAAGACCGTTATCGGCGCTAATGGCACAAATTGGGCAGTCATCGACAATGACGGCACATACCTTGTCTGGGTCGATATCCCGGTGGGCAAGTATCACAACGCTGGTGGGACCGAGTGTTATTGGGCGCGGCTGCGCAGCCCTGATACGAGCGACGTTATCGATAGCAACAAGACCAGAAATCCGCAGGAAGTCACAATTCGGGCGAGTGACACCGCCTTCTTGACGCGGAATTGCGGGACCTGGCAAATGATTTCGCCCTTCTGAAGCCGAACGGCGACTTGAAGCCCATCACCGGGTGAGACGCGGCCGCCTCAGGGCCTTCAGCGCCGCCTCGGCGGCGTAGTACCCGCACAAGCCGTGAATGCCCGCCCCCGGCGGCGTGGATTGCGAACACAGGTAGACGCCCGGCACACCGGTCGCATACGGGTTCACGGAGATGCGCGGCCGCAGGATGACCTGCAGCCCGTCGTTGGCGCCGCCGATGATGTCGCCGCCGATGAAGTTGGGGTTGTAGGCCTCTAGATCCGCGGTGCCCTTGCTGACGGTTGCCACGACGCGGTCGCGGAATCCCGGGGCGAAGCGCTCGATCTGGTCGACGACGGCGGCGGTGGCGTCGCCGGTGTAGCCGAACGGCACGTGCGCATAGGCCCAGATCGGGTTGATACCGCCCGTCGACCGGGAGGGGTCGGCCAGGTATTGCTGCCCGACGAGCACAAAGGGCCGCCGCACCATCTTGCCTTGCGCGCGTTGGCGTTCGGTGTCTGCGACCTCGGCGAACGTACCGCCCAGATGGACGGTGCCGGCGCGACCACAGTCGGGATTTTTCCACGGGATGTGGCCCTCGACGGCGAAGTCGACCTTGAACGCCGAGGAGCCCTGGCGGTAGCGCTCATAAGAGCGTTTTACGCGCCCCGGCATGGCGTCCCCATAGATTTTCAGCGCCGCGGCCGGAGTCAGGTCGAGCATGACGATGTCGGCGTCGGGGATGTCATTGCGGCGGGTCACCGTCACTCCGGTGGTCACGGCGCCGCCGTGCTCCTGGAGGGCGACGGTGAGCGCCTTGGTGATCGAACCCGATCCCCCCTCGGCGACCGGCCACCCGTATCGGTGGCCGCTGGCGAGAATCATCAGCCCGAGCGACGCGGTGAGGGGGCGGTCCAGGCGCGTATAGACGTGCGCGGCCGATCCGCCGAACAGCGCGCGCACCTGTTCGGTACGAAACCACCGGGCCATCGCGGTGGCCGGCAGCACCGCGCGCGGCCCGAAGGCGGCGAGGCGAACCGGGTGACGCGGAAGGTTGAGCACGGGGCGCAGCAGGTCTTCGGCCAGGGCGTCGAATCCGGCCGCAAGGTCCCCGACCGCACGGCGCCACCGGGCGGCGTCGGGTCCCATGCCTGCCGTCGTCGCGTCGAGCGACTGGTACAGCACCCCGGCGGTCCCGTCGTCGAGTGGGTGGGCGCAATCGATCTCCGGCCACTTCCAGGCGAGCCCATAGCGCTGCAGGTCCAGCTGCTTCCAGAACGGCGAACCGATGCCCAGCGGATGAAACGCCGAGCAGTGGTCGTGGATGACGCCGGGCACCGTCAGCTCACCGGATCGCGCTCCGCCGCCGACGGTCTCGCGCGCCTCCAGCACGTGGACGTCGACGCCGTCGCGGGCCAGCCGGATCGCCGCGGCCAGACCGTTGGGTCCGGCACCGACGACCACCGCGGTCGTCACGACTCTCCGTGAAGGATCGGTTGCGTGGTGAGGTGAACCGGAAATTCGTCACCCGGCTCGGGCCACGGCTGACGCGACGCCATGTCCTCGATGGTCACGTAGCCCGCCTCGATCAATCCGGTCTTGGCGTCGAGGATGCGGTACCACTGCTTTTGGATATGGATCGGCTGACCCTCGAGGACGATCACGCGAAGGTCGCCGTCGGCGAAGTTGCAGCGCCGCTGTACCGCCTCGAGCAGCTGCTCGTTGTGCAAATGGCCTTCACCGAAGTTCCACCCGACCAGGGGCCCGGCCACCACCTCGCCCTCGCGCACCTTGTAGTCGGCCTCGTTGCCGATCGCCCGCGGCAACAGGCCATTGAGTGCCCGGCCGTGAATATGCATCGCGCGGAACGCCGCCACCTTGTCCGCCATGACTTCGGCGGTCTCCGGGCCGTAGAGCCGGGCCAGCTGATTGACCACGAGCGCGGAGCTTTTGACGACGTCGGCGTCGACCTTCTCCTCGGCACCCGCCCGGAAGCACCACAGGCTGGTGGCCCAGTTGCCCGCGTAGTAGCGCATGGCCGGCAGGAACGAAATCTTTTCGGGGAACATGTTTCCCGCGATCACGATGGCCACCAGGACCAGCACGAGCGCCAGCAGCACCGGCGAGGAAAGATCGGTGGCGCGAATCCCGCCGTAGTGCCCGAACAGGTAGAACAGCGAGAAGATGAAGAACACGTTCCACTCCAACGGCACTCCCATCGGGAGGTTGGAGATGATGTTGAGGTGGAAGACCACCATGAATCCGATCAGGAACCAGCGCCACGGTTGATCGCCGGCGACGAACACCAGAACCGTGGGAACGATGAATTCCGCTGTCGTGCCGCCGACATGAGCCATCAGCTTCGGCAACCAGGTGGGCCGTAGGTCGTTGACGTGGTCGCGGTAGAGCAGGTGCTTGATCGGGGTGAACAGCTTGGGCCGCAGCAGCGCGTTGTTGCTCGTCATCACCGCAACCACGTACGGGAAATGGTGGTTGAGCTTGGAAGTCGCTGCGCCCCACCACAAGCAGAGCATGATGATCTTGAAGGCCGCGATCTGATCGGTGAACGGGAAAAAGAAGACCAACAGCTTCAGCCAATAATGTTCGCCGCGGGCGGCCAAGAAGGTCGTTTTGTCGCGCAGTCCCAACAGCGCCAGGGCGACGATCGTCGGGATGACCCGGACGGGGTCGATCAGGCCGACGTCGCCGGCGGCGGTCACCGGCCCGCCGTGACCGGGCGCCAGCAGCGCCCACACCCCGCCGATCAGAACGATCGCATACAGCGCGACGTCGACGACGGTGCGGTTGTCGCCACGGGTGAACGGAACCCTGCCGGGCCAGGCCGGTAGGCGAATCGTGTTGGGCCGCAACCAGTAAAGGATGCCTCCGATCGGTGGCATGAACCGCCCGGTCAGCGGCCCGGATCCGCAGCCGAGGCCCACGACCTCGAACAGCAGCGTGAAGACGACGACCTTCTGGTAGACGATGGGCTGCGTCCACCAGTCGCCGATGTGGCCCAGGCCGCCGAGCCCGGGCGTAACCGAGATGACCGCGGCCGGCACGACGATGTACAGGGCTATCTTGAGCAGGTACAGCAGATACACCGCGTACGGTGTCCCGAAGCCGTGCTCCGCCCAATGCCGCGTCACCACTTGCAGTCGGGTGGCCCGGGGCAAGGTCGGCCAGGTCGTGTGGTCGACGTCCGGAAGTTCCGGTGACATGAATCCCATGGGCGGCCTCGTTCCTGTCTAGAAACCAGCTGGCCCATCGAATGTATCGGCACCACCGGGCGGACGGGCCGCGCATGCCCGGGGTGTCCCGGCGGACCACCGGTCGCGCCTCGGCCGGTGTCGGGCGGACGAATCGCCGGCGAAGCTTGTCGATCAGGACGTCCAGGGTGTCCCGATCCTGGTCGGCGATGCGCACAGGGCGCCGTAACGACAGCGGCCGTGCCCGGCCGACGCCACGGCTCCGGATCTGCGAAGTCGCAAACACCATGACGGCGGCCGCGTGGAGGTCGCTACCATCGATTCGGCTCGGCGAAGCGGCCCCGCGCGAGCGTCAAGGGAGGAACGTGACCGACAACGGCAAACCCGACGGCGGGGACATCGGTAAATTCGACCCCGGCTTGACCCAGCGACTGATGGCGGTCATGCGCCCGGTCCTGAAGACCTACTTCCGGTCCGAGGTGCACGGCCTGGACACGTTCCCGCCCGGCGGGGCGCTGGTGGTCGGCAACCATTCCGGCGGCATGTTCCCCATGGACGTCCCGATCTTCAGCGTCCACTTCTACGACAAACTCGGCTACGACCGCCCGGTCTACACGCTGAGCCACGACATCCTCATGACCGGGCCCACCGGAGACCTTTTCCGGCGCACCGGATACATCCGCGCCAACCGGGAGAACGCGGCGCAGGCATTGCGATCCGGGGGCGTGGTGATCGTGTTTCCCGGCGGTGACTACGACGCCTACCGGCCGACCCTGTCGGAGAACGTCATCGACTTCAACGGCCGCAAGGGATACATCCGCACGGCGATCGAGGCCGGCGTCCCGATCGTGCCGGCGGTGTCGATCGGCGGGCAGGAGACCCAGCTCTATCTGACCCGGGGCACCTGGTTGGCCGAGCGGCTGGGCATCAAACGCTTGCTGCGCAGCGCGATTCTGCCGTTGTCGTTCGGCTTCCCCTTCGGCCTGAGCGCGGTGATCCCGCCGAACCTGCCGCTGCCCACCAAGATCGTGACTCAGGTACTGAAGCCCATCGACATCACCAAGCAGTTCGGCGACGACCCCGACGTCGACGAAGTCGACGAGTACGTGCGGTCGGTGATGCAGGAGGCCCTGACCGAGCTGGCCGCCAAGCGTCGCTTCCCGATCCTGGGCTGAGCGATGCCGAATCCGTTGAGTGAGACCCTCGGGCTGATCGCCACGCTGCGCCGCGCCCGCATGATCGCCCCGATGCGGCCCGACCGCTACCTCAAGATGGCCGCGGCCATGCGCCGCGAGGGCATGGGCATGACGGTCGGATTCGCCGGTGCGGCGCAGCGCTGCCCCGACCGTGCCGGGCTGATCGACGAACTCGGCACGCTGACCTGGCGGGAGCTCGACGAACGGATCAACGCCTTCGGCGCCGCGCTACAGCACCTGCCCGGCGGGCAGCCGAAGGTCGTGGGCATCATGTGCCGCAACCACCGCGGCTTCGTCGAGGCGGTGGTGGCCGTCAACCGGATCGGCTCCGACGTCGTGCTGCTCAACACCTCGTTCGCCGGGCCCGCGCTGGCCGAGGTGGTCAACCGCGAGGGCGTGGACGCCGTGGTGTACGACGAGGAGTTCGCCCCGACGGTGGACCGCGCGCTGGCCGACAAGCCAGACGCCAGCCGCATCGTGGCGTGGACGGACGGGCACCACGATCTCACCGTCGAGACGATGATCGCCGAGCACGCCGGGCAACAGCCGCGGCGCTCCGGCCGCAAGGGCAGGATGATCCTGCTCACCTCCGGTACCACCGGAACACCCAAGGGCGCCAACCAAACCGGCGGCAACGCCGGAATCGGCACGCTCAAGGCGATTCTGGATCGCACGCCGTGGCGGGCCGAGGAGAACATCGTGATCGTCGCGCCCATGTTCCACGCCTGGGGTTTCTCCCAGCTGATCTTCGCCGCGTCCATGGCCTGCACCGTGGTCACCCGGCGCAAGTTCGACCCCGAGGCCACGCTGGATCTCATCGATCGCCACCAGGCCACCGGGCTTGCCGTGGTCCCGGTGATGTTCGACCGCATCATGGAGTTGCCCGCCGAGGTGCTACGCCGCTATAGCGGCCGGTCCCTGAGATTCGCGGCGGCATCGGGATCGCGGATGCGACCCGACGTGGTCATCGCATTTATGGACGCGTTCGGCGACGTGATCTACAACAACTACAACGCCACCGAGGCGGGCATGATCGCCACCGCCACCCCGGCCGACCTGCGGGCCGCACCCGATACCGCGGGCCGGCCCGCGGGGGGAACCGAAATCCGGATCCTGGACCCGGATTTCAACGAGCTGCCCACCGGGGAGGTCGGCAGCATCTACGTGCGCAACAACACCCAGTTCGACGGTTATACCTCGGGTAGCACCAAGGACTTTCACGCCGGCTTCATGTCATCGGGCGACGTGGGTTATCTGGACGAGGCGGGTCGCCTGTTCGTCGTCGGCCGCGACGACGAGATGATCGTGTCCGGCGGCGAGAACGTGTACCCCATCGAGGTGGAGAAGACCCTGGCGGCACACCCCGACGTGGCGGAGGCATCGGTGATCGGCGTGGACGACGAACAGTACGGGCAGCGGCTGGCGGCGTTCGTGGTGCTGGAGCCCGGCGCCACGCTCGAAGCGGCCGCCGCTCCCGAGGCGCTCAAATCGCACGTGCGGGAGAACCTCGCCAACTACAAAACCCCTCGCGACATCACCGTGCTCGACGAGCTGCCCCGCAGCAGCACCGGCAAGATCCTGCGCGCCGATTTGCAAGCGCGGGTCAACGGCTGATGCGGCTGGCTCGGACCCTTCGCAAACCGCGGCCACTCGCGCGGGCCTTGGTCGAGTTGGCCAACGCCGCCAACGGATTACGCCCGCTGGCCCGCAAGGGCTACAGCACCGTGCTGGTCTTCTGGTTCGGCTGGCCGGCCTCCGAGGTGCCCGGCGTGTACTTCTCCGCCTCGCTGCTCGACGCGCTGCGGCGGGCGCGGCGCGGCGACTTCGCGGGGCGGCGCGGCAAGGCCGCCGCGGCCGTGACGGTGGCGTCCTGGGCCATCTTGGCCGTGATCAAGTATCGCGGCATCACCACGCCCGGCCCGGTGCTGGAGGCGGGGCTGCGCGACCAACTGGGCGACGACTACGAAGACGCGCTGAGCAAGCTGCCCCAGACGGAACCGAGGCGCAGCGGACGGCGCACCCTGCCGCTGGGAAACACCATCGCGCGCCGCCGCTACGTCGAGAAGACCAACGTGGTGTCCTACGGTCCGCACGGGCGTGCGAATCTCGCCGACATCTGGCGCCGCCACGATCTGCCGCGCGACGGTAAGGCGCCGGTGCTGCTGCAGGTGCCAGGCGGCGCCTGGGTGATCGGGATGCGCCGCCCCCAGGCCTATCCGCTGATGAGCCACCTGGCCGCCCGCGGCTGGGTGTGCGTGTCGATCGGCTACCGGGTGTCGCCGCGGCACACCTGGCCCGACCACATCGTCGACGTCAAACGCGCGCTGGCCTGGGTCAAGGAGAACATCTCCCGCTATGGCGGGGATCCGAATTTCGTAGCGATCACCGGCGGATCCGCAGGCGGCCACTTGTGTTCGCTCGCGGCGCTGACGCCCAACGACCCGAAATTCCAGCCCGGTTTCGAGGACGCCGACACCTCGGTGGTCGCCGCGGTGCCGGTGTACGGGCGCTACGACTGGTTCTCCACCGAGGGCGAAGGCCGTCGCGAATTCGTGGACCTACTCCAAAAGTTCGTTGTCAAAAAGAAATTCGCCACGCACCGCGACGTCTACGTCGACGCCTCGCCGATCCGGCGGCTGCGCGCCGACGCGCCGCCCTTCTTCGTCCTGCACGGCCACGACGATTCGCTCATCCCGGTCGGCGAGGCCGAAGAGTTCGTCAGGGAACTGCGCGGGGTGTCCAAGAACCCGGTCGCATACGCCGAATTACCGCACGCCCAACACGCTTTCGACATCTTCAGTTCCCCGCGGGCGCATCGGTCCGCGGAGGCCGTGGCTCGATTCCTGTCGTGGGTGTACGCGACGAATCCGCCCGAGCGCGACTAGCGGCGACCCGATCCTACTTAGCTTCTGTAACCCCTTGTGTCACTTTGGTTTCGGTGGCCACAGAGCGGCCGATTTTGTCGGTGGGTGCGGTTAGTTTGACGGTGTGAGTTCAAGTGGCCAGCAGGATGTCGAGGCGGTATTCGACGCGCTCGATGCCGCCTGGGATCGAGCCTGCGCGCTGAACCTCGACGCGCTCGACCCGCAGCAACAGCTGGCGGTATTACAGCGCTGCGAAAAGCAGCGCCGGCGCATCCCGGCCGTCGAGCATCCACTGATCAATTCCCTTGCCCGCCAAGCCCCCTCCCTCGAACTCGGCGGCACAGTGGTCCAAGCCATCGCCGAGGCCACACTGATCAGCCGCACCGAAGCCTCCCGGCGCATCAAAGAGGCACGCGACCTAGGCCCGCGCCACGGCCTGACCGGCGAACCGATCCCACCCGCCCTGGCCGCCACCGCGGCCGCCCAACGCGACGGCACGCTGGGCGCCGGTCAGGTCGCGGTGATCCGCAAGTTCTACCACCAGCTCCCCGGCTGGGTGGACCTCACAACCCGCGAGCAGGCTGAGGCGCGGTTGGCCAAGGAGGGCAGCCGGTTTCGCCCCGAACAACTGGCCGGGCTGGCCAACGCGCTCGCCGACTGCCTCAATCCCGATGGCACCTTCACCGACGAGGACCGGGCGCGTCAGCGCGGCCTGACGCTGGGTAACCAACAGGCCGACGGCATGTCGGCGCTGCGCGGCTGGCTCACGCCCGAAGCGCGCGCCACGCTGGAAGCCGTCTTGGCCAAACTCGCCGCCCCCGGCATGTGCAACCCCCTCGACGACAGGCCCTGTGTGGATGACGCACCCACCCAGGACGCCATCGAGCACGATCCGCGGTCAGCGGGCCAGCGAAACCACGACGCACTCAACACCGCCCTGCGGGCTCTGCTCGCCTCCGGAGAACTGGGTCGGCACAACGGGTTACCGGCATCCATCGTGGTCACCACCACGCTGGCCGAGCTGGAATCCGCCGCCGGGCGCGGCCTGACCGGCGCGGGCACCATCCTGCCGATGAGCGACGTCATCCGTCTGGCCCGCCACGCCCATCACTATCTGGCGATCTTCGACAAAGGCAAGGCGCTGGCGCTCTATCACACCAAGCGCCTGGCCTCACCCGGCCAGCGAATTGTCTTGTACGCCAAGGACCGTGGTTGTAGCGCCCCGGGCTGCACCGTGCGCGGCTATTACTGCGAAGTTCACCACATCACCGACTACGCCAAGTGCCACACCACCGACGTCAACAACCTCACCTTCGCCTGCGGACCCCACCACCGCCTGCTACGCGCCGGCGGCTGGACCACCCGCAAGAACGCCCGGGGTCATAACGAATGGATCCCGCCACCGCGCCTGGACACAGGCCGCCCCCGCACCAATATCTTCCACCACCCGGAAAGATTGCTCCGCGGCGAGGACGACGACGAACCCGATTGACGCCTAGCCATTCTCCCGCGCGGCGGCCTTCTCGAGGTCGGTCAGCGCCGGCTCGATGCGATCGGCCATGTCGTCGATGTCGTTGGCCACCTCGGGCGTCGTCACGAAACCGAAGTCCAGGTAGTCGGTGTAGGAGAAGCAGGTGATGTTCAGCGCAACGTCCATCACCGGCGGCCCGAGCGGCACCAGCGAATCGAGTTTGGCGCCGGCCATATACAGCGGGAACGGCGGGCCGGGGACGTTTGAGACGACCAGGTTGATGGGAGCCAGGTTTCGCGACAGGCCGCTGGCCGTGTAGGCCCGGGCGGCCAGCCCCAACAATCCGGGCGGGGTGGTCTCGGTCAGTCCCATGATCTGGTGCGCCGACAACGCCTTGGCCATCAGCTTGGCGCTCTGGGTGCTTTCGTGGATGGCCCGCAGCCGCTCCCCCGGGTCGTCGACATCGGTGGCCAACGAGACGGTCATCGAGCTGACCTTGTTGCCGACGTCGTCCTTGTCGTCGTCGGTGCGTGTCGAGACCGGGATCTGGGCGATGAGCGGTTTGGCCGGCAGCTCACCGCGCTTCTGTAGGTAGTCGCGCACGGCGCCTGCCACCAGTGCGAGAACGACGTCGTTGAGCTTGACGCCGTAGGCGTCCTTGATGACTTTGGCGCGGGCCAGCTCGACGCGGCAGCCGGTGATGCGCCGGTGCGGCGAGACCGGTGCATTGAAGCGGGTTTTGGGCGCCTCGAAATATCGCGGCGGCCTGCTGCGCACACCCAGGGTCGCGACCTGCTGGCGCACGGTCTGCTCCATCAGCCGCGCGATGCGGAACGGCGTCTTCACGCCAACGTTGATGAGCGCTCCGACGGCGCGCCGCTCCAATCCTGGCAGTTTGAAACCCACCAGCGAACCGACCGTTTCCTGTTGCGGCGCAAGCGGTTCCGGCGTGACGTCCAACAGAATCTCACCCAGACCGGCGCCCGAGACCCCGTCGACGATCGCGTGGTGCATCTTGGTCAGCGTGGCGATCCGGCCGCCCTCGACGCCCTCGATCACCCACATCTCCCACAGCGGCCGGGAGCGGTCCAGCTTGTAGGACATCAACCGACCCACGAGCTCCTCGACCTCGCGACGACCGCCCGGCGCGGGAACGCCGATGCGGCGGACGTGGAAGTCCACGTCCAGGTCTTCGTCTTCGACGAACCAGGGCCGGTCCAGGCCCAGCGGCGCGCCGGTGACCCGCCACCGCAATTGAGGCACCTCGGGCAGGCGCTCGATCAGCAATTGACGCAGGCGCTGAAAGCTGTACTCAGAGCACTCCCTCGGGTCGCAAATCGCCAACGCCCCCACGTGCATGTGCCAGCCGGCGGTTTCTGCCGACCAAAAAGCCGCATCGACACTCGAAAGCCGTTTCATCACCCGACCGTAGCCCCCCGAAGCCCGTCCTCACCAGCAAATGCCCAACAATGACGCGATCAGGCGTCCTCAAGCAAATCCGGCGTGACGGCCGACTCGGTGTCGGGAATACCCTCGACCTTCGCCTTGCGATCGGCCATCGACAACAGCCGCCGAATACGGCCCGCCACAGCATCTTTCGTCATCGGCGGGTCGGCGAGCCGGCCGAGCTCTTCCAGCGATGCCTGCCGGTGCTCGACGCGCAGCTTCCCGGCCGAGGCCAGATGGTCCGGAACGGTGTCGCCCAGGATCTCCAGCGCCCGCTCCACCCGCGCCGCCGCCGCCACGGCCGCCCGCGCCGATCGGCGCAGGTTGGCGTCGTCGAAGTTGGCTAGCCGGTTGGCGGTGGCCCGAACCTCGCGCCGCATCCGGCGCTCCTCCCACACCAGCCGGGTGTCCTGGGCGCCCATCCGGGTCAGCAGCGCCCCGATCGCCTCACCGTCGCGCACCACCACCCGGTCGGCGCCACGCACCTCGCGGGCCTTCGCGCTGACACCGAGCCGCCGCGCGGCGCCCACCAGTGCCAGCGCCGCCTCCGGGCCGGGGCAGCTGACTTCCAGCGCCGACGAACGTCCCGGCTCGGTCAGGGAACCATGCGCCAGGAAGGCTCCTCGCCATGCGGCTTCGGCATCGCCGACGCTGCCGCCCACCACCTGCGCCGGCAGGCCGCGAACCGGGCGGCCGCGATTGTCGAGCAGGCCGGTCTGGCGGGCGAGTGCCTCACCGTCATTGGCCACCCGCAAGACGTATCGGGTGCTCTTGCGAATCCCGCTGGCCGACAACACATGCACGACGGCGTTGTATCCGTAGAGCTCGAAGATGTCTTTGCGCAACCGCCGCGCGACGTTGCCCAGGTCTACCTCGGCCTCGACCACGACGCGACCGCCGACGATGTGCAGCCCGCCGGCGAACCTCAGCAGAGAGGTGACTTCCGCCCGGCGGGCGCTGACCGATTTCACGATGAGGCGGCTCAGTTCGTCCTTGACTTCGGTCGTCATCGCCACGCGTCGTCACCCCTTGGTCCACTGCCGGCCGGCCCGCCCCCGGCTTGTGGGCTTGCACCGTCCACCCGAATATCCGCGGTGGCCGTGACCGGAGACGCTCCCGGCGCTTTACGGGCCGCCCGGACCCCGTCCAGGGCCGCCGCGAGCTTGCCTGGATCATGTAAAGGTGTACCAGGTCTGGCCACGTCGGCGAAGTGGACCTCGGCCGAAAGCAGTGTGGCGGTGCGGCGCAGTTGATCGCGTTCGCGCTCACTGGGCACCCGTTCGGCGTCGATGATGATGTCGTGCACGCTGAATTCCGGTGCGTGCTGGGCGAGCACGTGCAGATGACGCTCGACGGAGAAGCCGGCCGTCTCCCCCGGCTCGGCCACCAAATTGAGCACCAGGGCCCGCCGCGCGGTGGACGCCCGTAACGCCGCCGCCAGTTCGGGCACCAGCACGTGCGGGATCACGCTGGTGAACCACGAGCCCGGGCCCAGCACCACCAGATCGGCGGCCATGATGGCGTCGACGGCCTGCCGTGTCGCCGGCGGGTTGTCGGGCAGCAGCCGCACGCGGCGCACTTTGCCCGGGGTGGTCGCGATCGCCACCTGGCCGCGGATCAGCCGGAACATCCGCGGGTCGCTTTCCAGGCCCGAAACGTCGGCCTCGATCTGCAGCGCGATCGGGCACATCGGCAACACCCGCCCCTTGACGCCGAGGATGCGCCCCAGCTCGTCGAGGGCGGCCACCGGATCGGCCAGCACCTCGGACAGGCCGGCCAGCAACAGGTTGCCGATCGGATGCCCGGCCAGGGCGCCGCTGCCGCCGAACCGGTGCTGCAGAATCGTCGCCCACAGCCGTCCGTGGGGGCTGTCAGATGCCAAGGCGGCCAACGCCATTCGCAGATCGCCCGGGGGTACGACGTCCAGTTCGCTGCGCAGCCGGCCGGAGGAACCACCATCGTCGGCGACGGTGACGACCGCGGTGACATGGGGAGTCAGCCGGCGGGCCGCCGACAGCGTGGCGTACAGGCCGTGTCCGCCGCCCATCGCGACGATGCCCCGGTTCATCGGCTCGGTCATTCGCGGCCCAGATCCCGGTGCAGCACCCGCACCGACAGTTGGGCCTCCCCCTTCTGGGCGTTCAGCAACTGCATCAAAGCCTCGGCGATCGCGACGCTGCGATGCTTGCCGCCGGTACAGCCGATGGCGACCGTCATATAGCGCTTGCCCTCCCGGCGGTAGCCGTCGACGACCAGAGATAGCAATCGATGGTAGGCGTCGAGGAACTCGGCCGCGCCGGGCTGGCTCAATACGTAATCGCGCACCGCCGGGTCCTGGCCGGTGCGTGGCCGCAATTCGTCGACCCAGTGCGGGTTGGGCAGGAACCGCACGTCCATCACCATGTCGGCGTCCATCGGCAGGCCGTACTTGAAGCCGAAGGACTCGACCGTGACGCTGGTGGTCGCGCTGGCGGCACCGCCGAATGCCCGCTCGATGGTCTCGCGCAAGCCGCGTACCGACAGCGTCGAGGTGTCGATGATCAGGTCGGCGGTGGCGCGAACCGATGCCAGCATCCGGCGCTCGGCGGCGATCCCCTCGGCCAGGGTCTGATCGCCCTGCAGCGGGTGGCTGCGACGATTCTGTTCGTAGCGGCGCACCAACATGTCGTCGGATGCTTCCATGAACACGACGCGCGGGGCGATGTTTCGGGTGGCGAGCTCGGTGCGCACCGAGTCCAGATCGCCGGTGAAGCCACGCGATCGCACGTCCATCACCACCGCCAGCTGCGTGATCCGCGAGCCGGCGGCCAGACCGAAATCGACCATCCGGGTGATCAGCTGCGGGGGCAGGTTATCGGCCACATACCAGCCGAGGTCTTCGAGCACCTTGGCTGCGGTACCTCGACCCGCCCCGGACAATCCGGTCACCAGAACGACGTCGATACCGGGCGGGGCGTCCACCGAGTGGCCGCCCGCGAACTCGCCCGGGCCCGTCATTGCGCCGCCTCGGACTGATCGGGTCGCAGCGCCTCCAGGACGGCCGTGGCGGTTGCCACACCGATGCCGGGAACGGCGGTGATCTGGTCGACGGTGGCCTCCTTGAGGCGGGCTATCGATCCGAAATGGCTTACCAACGCCTTACGGCGATGTTCTCCCAATCCTGGCACCGAATCCAGCACCGACGCCGTCATTCGCTTGGATCGCTTGCTGCGATGGTAGGTGATCGCGAACCGGTGCGCCTCGTCCCGGACGCGCTGCAGCAGATACAGCCCCTCGCTGTTGCGCGGCATGATGACCGGGTCGGGCTCCGAGGGCACCCACACCTCTTCCAGCCGCTTGGCCAGGCCGATCACCGCGACGTCGGTGATGCCGAGTTCCTCGAGCACCGCGCTGGCCGCGTTGACCTGTGGCGCACCGCCGTCGACGACATACAGATTCGGCGGGTAGGCGAAGCGGCGAGACTTTCCTTCCGGCGAAAGCATATTCGGGTCGTTTTGTTCACTCAGGTGCCGCGCGAAGCGCCGGCGGGTCACCTCGGCGATCGAGGCGACGTCGTCGGAGCGCCCCTGCCCGGCGGCTTCCCGGATGCCGAAGTGCCGGTAGTCCGATTTGCGCGGCAGACCGTCCTCGAACACCACCAGCGAGCCCACCACGTCGGTGCCCTGCACATGGCTGATGTCCACACATTCGATGCGCAGCGGCGCGTCGGACAAGCCGAGGGCCTCCTGGATGTTCTGCAGCGCAGCGGATCTGGCGGTGAAATCGCCCGCCCGCCTCAGCTTGTGTTGTTGCAGCGCATCTTTGGCGTTGCGCTGCACCGTTTCGGCCAGCGCTCGTTTGTCGCCGCGCTGCGGCACCCGCAGCGCCACCCGGGATCCACGCAAACCGGACAGCCAGCTCGTCAGCTCGTCGGCGTTGGACGGCAGGCAGGGCACCAGCACCTCGCGCGGCACCGGGTTCGCCGATTCGTCTGCGGCACCGCCCAATTCGGCCTGCTCGCCGTAGAACTGGGTGAGGAACTGCTCGACCAGCTGTTCCTCACCGGAATCGCCGGGGTCGGCGGACTTTTCGACGATCCAGCCGCGCTGACCGCGGACCCGGCCGCCGCGGACGTGGAACACCTGCACCGCGGCCTCGAGCTCGTCGTCGGCGAACGCCACCACGTCGGCGTCGGTGCCGTCGCCCAGCACGACGGCCTGCTTTTCCATCGCCCGCTTCACCGCGCCCAGGTCGTCGCGCAGCCGGGCGGCCCGCTCGAAATCCAGCTGCTCGGCCGCGGCGTTCATCTGTTGTTCCAGCTCCCGCGCGAACCGGTCGGTCTTGCCGGACAGGAAGTCGCAGAAGTCGTCCACGATCTGGCGGTGCTGCTCCGCGCTGACCCTGCCGATGCACGGCGCCGAGCACTTGTCGATGTAGCCGAGCAGGCAAGGACGGTCGATCTGCTTGTGCCGCTTGAACACTCCCGCGGAGCAGGTGCGAGCCGGAAACACCCGGGTGAGCAGATCCAGCGTTTCCCGGATGGCCCACGCGTGCGAGTACGGCCCGAAATATCGCACCCCTTTGCGGCGGGGACCGCGATAGACCATCAGCCGCGGGAATTCCTCGTTGAGGGTCACCGCCAGCACCGGATAGGTCTTGTCGTCGCGATAGCGGACGTTGAAACGTGGGTCGAACTCTTTGATCCAGTTGTATTCGAGCTGCAGCGCCTCGACTTCGGTGTTGACCACCGTCCACTCGACCTTGGCCGCGGTGGTCACCATCTGCCGGGTTCGCGGGTGCAGGCTGGAGATGTCGGCGAAGTATGACGTCAGCCGGCTGCGCAGGCTCTTGGCCTTGCCGACGTAGATGACTCGCCCGTGCAGATCCCGGAATCGGTAGACGCCGGGCTCGACCGGGATGGACCCGGGCGCGGGGCGGTAGGTGGCGGGATCGGGCACAGATCCAGGCTAGTAGCCGCCGGTGCGGTGCCCAGAAAGGCGGGGAGCGTGCGGCGCCGGTCTACTGTGGTGCGTACCGGTCGCCACGATGTCTGGGGGGATTACCGTCGATTCCTCGCTAGCCTGGTTGCTGCAGCCCGTCGACGTCGACACCTTCCTCGACGAGATCTGGGCGGTAAGGCACCACCACATCAAGCGATGCCTTCCGGGCTACTTCGACCCGTTGCTGCCCGGCCCTTCGGCGGTCGGCGAGCTCCTCGAACGGGTGCAGCCGGAACCGTCTGCCGTGCGGCTCGTCAAGGGCGGCGAGGACAGGGATCCGGCGACCTACCGCCGCGCCGACGGCGGCTTGGACCCGGTTCTGGTACGCGACGGCCTGGCCGACGGCTACACCATCGTCTTCAACGGGCTCGAGCGGTACTCGCGCACGATCGCGTCGTTGTCGCACTCCATCGAGGTCGAGCTGAACTTCCCGACGCGAGTCAACGCCTATGTCACGCCACCGGAATCGACCGGCTTTGTCCCGCACTACGACCCACACGACGTGCTGGTCCTGCAGATCGAGGGATCCAAGACGTGGCATGTGTCCGACACCGCCGCCGTGCCGCCGCACGAGATCCAGCGGCGCAAGGGGGTGGGGGCGGGCGGACTCGCGTCGTCGACCGACATGCGCATGCAACCGGGCGACGTGCTGTATTTGCCGCGCGGCCAGGTGCATTCGGCCGAGACGCACTCCGAGCCGTCGGTCCATCTGACGATCGGTCTTCATGCGCCCACCGTCCTCACGCTCATCACCCACGCGTTGTACGCGCTGAGTTTGCGTGACCCACGCGTGCACGCGCGCCTGTCGCCGCGACACCTGAATGACGCAACCGCCCGTGCCGGCCTGGGCGGCATCGTGCGGGACAGCCTGCGAGCCGTCGACAATGCCGAGATCCTCAACGAAAGCCTCGACGCGCTGGCCGACGTCTTGGTCCGGCGCGGCCGATGCCCACCGGTCGGGCGGGTCAGCGACACAGTCGGTATCGACGGGCAAACGCTGGTCGCAAAGTATGAACCGCTCTATGCGCGGGTGGCGCGCGTCGATGACCGCGTCGTGCTGCAGTTCGCTCAGCTGTCAGTGGGCGCCGGCGCCGACCATGAAGCGGCGATGCTGTTCTTGGCCGGCAGTAGCGGGCCGTTCCGGGTCGGGGACCTACCCGGGCTGACCGCGGCGCAGCAGGCGGGGCTGGCGCGGACGCTGATCCTGAACGGCTTCCTGGTCCGGCTGACCGATGACTGACAATCTGCTTAGCATCTCCGGTGAAATCCACCATTTATATCCGTATTTGCGGATAATTTCAGCGTAAGATTTGGTAATTGCGGATCGCTATCCGCGCGGTCGCAGTGTTCAGCCGGCCCGTCGCATCAGGTGGACGCGCCGGTTGATCCGCGGGCGCGCTGGCGATGGCGAGCCGCCGCGTAGACCGCCACGCCGCATCGCCGATAACGGTGAAAAGCACTGGGAGCCGGATGAAGCGGCTCGCGCGGCCGGTTCGTCGGGAGGAGCTCAACATGGCAACACGGGCGCAGGTCGGTGATGCCACGTGACCATGCCGATCTGGGCCGCCTTCCCACCCGAAGTGCATTCGGCGGCGCTGTCCAGCGGCCCGGGGCCTGGATCGCTGCTCGCGGCAGAACAGGCGTGGCAGGCCTTGAGCGCCGAATACGACACGGCGGCCGCCGAACTCAGCGACTTGCTGGCCGAGGTGCAGGCGGGGACGTGGCAGGGGCCGACCGCGGAGAAATTCGTGGCCGCGCACGTGCCGTACCTGGCATGGCTCTTGCAGAACAGCGCCGACAGCTCGGCGGCCGCCTTGGGAGCCGACACCGTTGCCGCGGCCTATACCGCCGCGTTGTCGGCCATGCCGACACTGGAGGAGCTGGAGGCCAACCACGCCGCTTTCGCGCAGTTGGTTGCGACGAATTTTCTTGGCGTGAACACGATTCCGATCGCGCTCAACGAAATGGACTATCTGCGGATGTGGCTGCAGGCGGCCACCACCATGGCGATCTATGAAGCGGTGTCCGAAACCGCGCAAACGTGGGTCCCGCCGACCGCCCCGCCCCCGCCGATCCAGCTGGCGAACCCGCCCAACCAAGATGCGGGCGGGGGCGCAGATCAACTGAGCTGGTGGGTCACCCGGGTGCAAGAAGTCGCCCAAGAACTCGACGGGGACCTGAGCCAATCTGGATCCAACCCGTCCACCGTGCTCAACACTCTGATGGGCGACCCGCTGCTCGCCGCCAAGGTCCCGCACTGGGCGGGCGAGGCGCTCTACACGTTCCTTCCCCAGGTGCCGAATTTGATGCAACTCTCATTCGGTCTGATCGCCCCCTCCATCCCCGTCGCGGGTGCCGCGGGTTTGACGGGGTTGGCCGGGCTGGCGGGCGCGCCACAACCGGCCCCCACCCTGCCGGGTGCGGTGGCCGCGCCCGCGCCGGCTCCCTCCCACACCGGAGCGCCCGTCGCGATGGCCCCCGGCCTCGGCGCGCCGGCTTCGACCCCGCCGACCGCCCCGATGCATGCGCCCACCCCGGCGACGGCTTCGGCGTCCGCCGCGGCGCCGGCGCCGCCCGCCCCCGGGGTCCCGGCCGTCAGCTACCCCTACGTGGTCGGCCCTCCGGGCCTCGGGGCCGGCACGAACATGAGTGTCGGGACGCGCGCCGGGCAGAAGTCGCCCGAGCCCGACGCCGTCGCGGCGCCGGCCGTCGCGGCCGCCCGGGATCAGGCCCGGCGCCGCCGGCGCACCAGGCCGGGCCTGATCGACCCCGGTCACCGCTACGAATATCTCGACGACGGGTCCGGGGCACAATTCGCCGACCGTTCGGCGACGGCTTCGGATCGGGGCGCGGGGCGCATGGGGTTCGCGGGCACCGTAAGCGAGGCCGGCGCCACTCCGGTGGGTTTGACCACGCTTGCCGGCGCGTCATTGGATGACAACCCGAGGCTGCCGCTGTTGCCGAGCAGCTGGAGCCCCGACACCGACGAAGGAACGGCAGGTAGTTAGAAGCCCCGCCGGCGTGGACGGCTTTGAATTCCGCCTACCGAGCTTGTGGCTCGACGTTAAAATGAGGCCCCGAGCGAGGAGTCCGATAGATGATGGAGCGCTGGCTAATCGACGTGGCCGCCACCATCGGTGGTCTGGCGCTGGCGTCGACGGCGGGGGCCGGGATCGCATCGGCCGACCCTGATTACGGTCCGATGATCAACACCACCTGTAGTTACGACCAGGCGATGCGGGCCGTGCACGCGGAAAACCCCAGCGCCGCTGAGTACCTCGAGCAGTCGCCGCCGAATCAGCAGTTCTTGCAGCAGTACCTGGCCTCGTCGCCCGACCAGCGGCTGGACCTGCTGCATGCGATCGAGCACAGTCGAGGGGCCGCGCAGGCCATGCCGGTGCTGCGGCAAATGTTGACCGACTGCGTTCGGTACTGAGCGGCTTCCCCCGCCGTAGCCCGCCCCGGTTTCTAGGCGGTGCGCCCGCTGATCTGCGCGAGGCGCTTCGACGTCCAGTCCGCCATGGGGAACCCGGGCTTGTCGTCACAAGCCGACAGCAGCAGGACCGCGCGCGGCAAGGCCGCCAGCCCGTAGTCACAGGTCCAGCCCTGCTGGGTCATGGTCCACACCACCGCGGCGGGCGACGAGGTATCGACGTTGCTGAGGTGCATCGACGACGACTTTCCGTCTCGGGTCACCCCGACGGCTTCGCGGCGGCACTGGGCGATGGCGATGAAACCGTCGACCATCACGTGCCGGACGTCCAGCGGGTCGACATAGATGTCGACCGACTCGCCGTAGGTTGCCGCACCGGCGAAGCGGTAGGCGGACTCGGCGTGCTCGGACGCGCCGGGCGGCCGCAGGGGCGAGTTCTCGAACAGCACCGCCGCCTCGCAATCCGCGGGCTGGGCCATGGTGAAGTAGTTGTCGCCCAACGGAATCGCGGTCGCCGGCCCGAAAGGCGTGTCGTCCCCGGTCTGGAGCAGCAGGTCTTGCGCCCGGGCCATCGGGTGTTTCACGGGCGCAGACGGCGCTTCCTTCGACGGACCGGACGCCCCGACCGCCCGTCCCCCCACCACTACGTTGCACCCACTGAGCGCCAGCATGGCGACGACGGCGAGCGCGGCCGCCCGTGCCTGAAGTGCCATCGGCCGATGGTACAGCGCTCAGTGCGTCTTCAGGTCTGGTCGATAGCGAGCCACCAGCGAACGCACCGTATCCATGGCGTCCACGGCGCGGCCCTTGTCGACGGCCTGGATGGCCATCACCGGTATGTACTCGTCGTCGGGTAAGTCGATCCGCGCCCACCGGTGGCCCACCGGGAACGACACGCCGCCGACATCCGGCCATTCGATCAGCTTGTCCCCCAACAGGTTTCGCACAGAAACACCGGCCGGTCCCACTCGCAGCCGTGGCCGCGCGAACAACAGCACGACGCCGGCGATGACCAGGCCCAGCGCCGCGATCGCCACCTGATCGGAGGTCTGAAAGACCACCCCGGTGGAGCCCACCTTGAGCAGCAGGCCCACCACGATGTGCGCAGCGGCGATGAGGAAGGCCGCCCCGTAAGCGAATAACGGGGTGCGGTGGGGACGCAACACCGCGTCCCAGGTCTCGCGGTCCGGCGGCGACGTCACGACCGAGCGCGCAACTCACGCAGGGTGAGGGCGGCGGACAGGGCCGCCCCGGCCGCCTGGGCCCCCTTGTCCTCGGCCGACGCCGGAAGCCCGGCACGATCCAGCGCCTGCTGCTCGTTGTCGGTGGTCAGCACGCCGTTGGCGACCGGGGTCGAGGCGTCCAGCGAGACCCGGGTCAGTCCCTGGGTTACCGCATCACAGACATATTCGAAATGTGGTGTCTGCCCGCGGATCACGACGCCCAGCGCGACGACGGCATCGTGGTTGCGGGCGAGTTCCTGTGCCACCACCGGAATTTCGATCGCGCCGAGCACGCGGACCACCGTGGGGTCGTCGACACCCGAGTCGGCGGCGACTTTGCGTGCGCCGTCGAGCAGCGCGTCGCAGATCTCGCTGTGCCAGGTGCTTGCCACGATGCCGAGCCGCACACCGGCGGCGTCAAGCGCCGGCATCTCCGGCACGCCCGCGCCACCACTCACAAAGCACCGCCGAATTCACCTGGCAGATGGACGGATTCGTGAAAGTCGTCCAGTCCGGCCAGATCGTGGCCCATCTTGTCCCGCTTCGTCATCAGGTAACGGATGTTCTCCGCGTTGGCGCGCACCGGTAGCGGCACGCGCTCGATGATGTGCAGGCCGTACCCGTCCAGCCCGACCCGCTTGGCCGGGTTGTTGGTCAGCAGCCGCATCGAGCGCACCCCGAGGTCGACCAGTATCTGCGCACCGATACCGTAATCCCTTGCATCAGCGGGCAATCCGAGCTTGAGGTTGGCGTCGACGGTGTCTTCACCGGCATCCTGCAATTGGTAGGCCTGCAGCTTGTGCATCAGCCCGATGCCGCGGCCCTCGTGGCCGCGCATGTACAGCACGATGCCGCGTCCCTCGCGAGCGACCATCGCCATCGCCGCGTCCAGTTGGGGCCCGCAATCGCAGCGGCGTGAACCGAACACGTCACCGGTCAGGCATTCGGAGTGCACGCGCACCAGCACGTCGTCGCCCTCGGAGTTGGGCCCGGCGATGTCGCCGCGCACCAGCGCGACGTGCTCTACCTCTTCGTAGATGCTGGCGTAGCCGATGGCGCGAAATTCCCCGTGCCGCGTCGGAATCCGGGCCTCGGCGATCCGCGCGATGTGCTTCTCGTGCTTGCGTCGCCACTCGATCAGGTCGGCGATGGTGATCATCGCGAGGTCGTGTTCGTCGGCGAACACCCGCAGTTCGTCGGTCTGCGCCATCGCGCCCTCGTCCTTTTGGCTGACGATCTCGCAGATGGCGCCAGCGGGCTGCAGTCCGGCCAGCCGGGCGAGGTCGACGGCCGCCTCGGTGTGACCGGGGCGGCGCAAGACGCCACCGTCCTTGGCGCGCAACGGAACCACGTGACCGGGCCGGGTGAAGTCGTCGGCGACGCTGGCGGGATCGGCCAGCAGGCGCATCGTGGTTGCCCGGTCCGACGCGGAGATCCCGGTGCCCACGCCGCGTCGTGCGTCGACCGTGACGGTGTAGGCGGTGCCGTGCTTGTCCTGGTTGACCGCGTACATCGGCAACAGACCCAGCCGGTCGCAGATGGCACCGTCCAGCGGCACACACAGGTATCCCGAGGTGTAGCGCACCATGAAGGCCACCATCTCCGGGGTCGCCTTTTCGGCGGCGAAGATCAGATCGCCCTCGTTCTCGCGGTCCTCGTCGTCGATGACGATGACGGCCTTGCCGGCCGCAATGTCGGCAACCGCCCTCTCGACGGAGTCCAACCTCGTCATCTTTTGCTACCTCGCCGTTCCCGCTGTCCGGCGGGAACACTGTCGAAACGGCTCACACGAGAAGCCCACGTGTTGCATTCAGTATGAACCACGGGGACGCCCCCGTTATTGCCGCGGCTCGAACAGCGGGACGTCCGCGAAGGCGTTGCGCAGCCGAGTGGGTTGGCAGCGCCGGACGTCGCGACTAGCGGTCCGATTGCATCAACCGCTCGACGTACTTGGCGATGACATCGACTTCGAGGTTCACCGGCGTCCCGACTGCAGCGCGGCCCAAGGTGGTCAATTCGCGGGTGGTGGGTATCAACGAGACTTCGAACCAGTCCCCCGGCTGGCCGCCCAGCCCGGACACCGTCAACGAAATCCCGTCGACGGTGATCGATCCCTTCTCCACGACGTAGCGGGCCACCTCGGCGGGCATCTCGATTCGCACCACTTCCCAGTGCTCGGACGGGGTCCGGGCCATGATGCGCCCCGTCCCGTCGACGTGCCCCTGCACGATGTGGCCGCCCAGCCGGCTGTTCACGGCCGCGGCGCGCTCCAGGTTGACTCGGCTGCCGACCTGCAATTCGCCCAAGTTGGACCGGTTGAGCGATTCGGCCATCACGTCGGCGGTGAACTGACCACCGGGCAACAGCTCGGCGACGGTCAGACACACGCCGTTGACGGCGATCGAATCGCCGTGGCCCGCGTCGGCCGTCACGACGGCGCCGCGAATGGTCAGCCGCGCCGCCTCGGAAAGGACCTCACGAGCAGTCACCTCGCCGAGTTCCTCGACAATGCCGGTAAACATCCTCTCAGGCTAATTGGGCCTCAGGCAGACTGATGAGCAGGGCAAAGACCGCGACCCGGGCGACACCGGCCCCCCGCGTTCACCAGAGCAGTCACCGGCACCCTCTACGATGCACAATATGCAGACCCGCCGCCGTCTATCGGCCGTCATCGCATCCCTTACCCTCGCCACCGCCTTGATCGCCGGCTGTTCGTCGGGCTCCAAGCAGAGCGGCGCGCCGCTTCCCGACGCCACGACCTTGGTCAAGCAGTCGGCGGCCGCCACCAAGAACGTGAAGAGCGCGCACCTCGTGCTGAGCGTTCAGGGCAAGATTCAGGGGCTACCGCTCAAGACGCTGACCGGTGACCTCACCACGGCGCCTGCCACCGCCGCCTCGGGCAACGCGACGATCACTTTGGGTGGTTCCGACATCGACGCCAACTTCGTGGTGGTCGACGGAACCCTGTATGCCGCCCTCACCCCGAACAAGTGGAGCGACTTCGGCAAGGCGTCCGACATCTACGACGTCTCGGTGCTGCTGAACCCCGACACCGGGCTGGGCAACGTGCTGGCGAACTTCAGCAACGCCAAGGCCGAGGGCCGCGACAACATCAACGGCCAGAACACGGTCCGGATCAGCGGAAACGTCTCCGCGGACGCGGTGAACAAGATCGTGCCGCAGTTCAACGCGACGCAGCCGGTACCCAGCACGGTGTGGATCCAAGAGAGCGGTGACCACCAGCTGGTCCAGGCCAATCTGCAGAAGAGCTCGGGCAACACCGCCCAGATCACCCTGTCCAACTGGGGCGAGCCGGTTCAGGTCAGCAAGCCCCCGGTGAGCCAGTGACCGCGGACACCGAGGCCCAACCCGGTCACCAGACCGGGCGCCGCGTAGCGATCAGCGCGGGCAGCCTCGCGGTCCTGCTGGGCGCCCTGGACGCCTACGTCGTCGTGACGATCATGCGCGACATCATGACCGACGTTCACATCCCGATCAACCAGCTGCAGCGCATCACCTGGATCATCACGATGTACCTGCTGGGCTACATCGCCGCCATGCCGCTGTTGGGCCGCGCCTCGGACCGATTCGGCCGCAAGCTGGTGTTGCAGGTCAGCCTGGCGCTGTTCATCGTGGGCTCGGTGGTCACCGCGTTAGCCGGTCACTGGGGCGATTTCCACCTGCTGGTCGGTGGCCGCACCATCCAGGGTGTGGCCAGCGGCGCGCTGTTGCCGGTCACCCTCGCGCTGGGCGCCGATCTCTGGGCGCAGCGCAACCGCGCCGGTGTGCTGGGCGGCATCGGCGCCGCGCAGGAGCTCGGCAGCGTGCTGGGCCCCCTGTACGGGATTTTCATCGTCTTCCTGACCCACGACTGGCGCTACGTGTTCTGGATCAACGTCCCGCTGACGCTCATCGCGATGGTGATGATCCAGTTCAGCCTGCCGTCGCACCAACGGGTCGAGCAGCCCGAAAAGGTCGACCTGGTCGGTGGTGTGCTGCTGGCGGCCGCCCTGGGCCTCGCCGTGATCGGTCTGTACAACCCGCAGCCGGACGGCAAGCAGATTCTGCCGAGCTACGGGTTACCGCTGGTCATCGGGGCGGTCGTGGTGGCGGTGCTGTTTTTGCTCTGGGAACGCTTCGCGCGCACCCGGCTGATCGAACCGGCGGGCGTGCACTTCCGCCCGTTCCTGGCCGCGCTGGGCGCCTCACTGTTCGCCGGTGCCGCGCTGATGGTGACGCTGGTCGACGTGGAGCTGTTCGGCCAGGGCGTGCTGGGCCAGGACCAGGCCCAGGCCGCCGGGCTGTTGCTGTGGTTCCTGATCGCCCTGCCGATCGGGGCGGTGCTGGGCGGCTGGATCGCCACCCGGATCGGTGACCGGATCATGACCTTCGTCGGACTGCTGATCGCCGCCTACGGGTACTGGCTGATCCACTTCTGGCGCCAGGACGTGATGAACCAGAAGCACAACATCTTCGGCGTGTTCAGCGTGCCCGTGCTGCACGCCGACCTGCTGGTGGCCGGCATCGGCCTCGGCCTGGTGATCGGGCCGCTCACCTCCGCCGCGCTGCGCGTGGTGCCATCCGCCCAACACGGCATCGCCTCGGCGGCGGTGGTGGTGGCCCGGATGACCGGGATGCTGATCGGCGTTGCCGCGCTCAGCGCGTGGGGCCTTTACCGGTTCAACCAGATCGTGGCGAACCTGACGGCCGAGATCCCGCCCAACGCCACCCTGTTGGAGCGCATCGCCGCGCAGGGCACGCTGTACCTCAAGGCCTTCGCCCAGATGTACGGCGACATCTTCTTGGCCACCGTCGTGATCTGCATCGCGGGCGCGCTGTTGGGCCTGTTGCTCGGTGGACGCAAAGAGCACGCCGAAGAGCCGGAAATCGCCGAGCCGCAAGCGGTCTCGCTGAGCGAGCGCTAGCCGCTGCGCGGCACCAGGCTGAGCACCACGTCGGGTCCCACCCGGTCGATGCCGTCGAACTGCCAGCGCAGCGCCCGCGCGATCGTGGTGACCCCGACGTCGTCGACCGCGGTGAAAGGGCCGCCCAGCAGGGTCGGCGCGACGTAAGCCAGTATCCGGTTGACCACCCCGGCCCGCAGGAAGGCGCCGGCCAGGGTGGGGCCGCCCTCCAGCAGCACATCGGTGCGGTCCGACACGGCCTTGAGCACCTCTAGCGGGTCGTGCGTGCGGATCAGCATGGTCCGCGAATCGTCGTTGAGAACCTTTGCTTCCGAGGGTATTTCACGCTTCCCGACGACGACTCGCAGCGGTTGCCGGCCGGCCAGTGAGCCGTCCGGCAGCCGGGCGGTCAACGCCGGGTCGTCGGCGAGCACAGTGCCGGTCCCCACCACGATCGCGTCGGCGGCCGCGCGGCGACGATGCAGATCGAGCCGCGAGGCCTCGCTGGAAATCCACTGGCTGGAGCCGTCCGCGGCCGCGCTGCGGCCATCGACGCTGCTGGCGTACTTCCAGGTCAGGTGCGGAAGCCCGGTCCGTTGCTTGTGCAGCCACTCGCGCAGCGGGCCGCCGGTCACCTCGTCGGCCAGCACGCCGGAGTGCACGGGTACGCCGGCTTCCTCGAGGCGGGCCGCTCCACCGGCGGCTTCCGGGTTCGGGTCGGCGACGGCGTACACCACGGTGCCCACCTTCGCGTTCAGCAGGGCGTTGACGCACGGCGGGGTTCTGCCGTAGTGGTTGCACGGCTCGAGGGTGACCACGACGGTGCCGCCGGCCGCCAGTTCACCGGCCCGCCGCAGCGCCAGGATCTCGGCGTGATCGCCGCCGGCCGGTTCGGTGGCGCCGACACCGACCACCTCGCCACCGGCGTCCAAGACGACCGCCCCCACCGGTGGGTTCGGATACGTGGTCCCCTTGACGTGATTGGACTGGTCGATCGCCAGGCGCATCGCGGCGTCAAGGCTGTCGCCCGGCGGAACGGTCATCGACGCAGGTGCGGGGACGCGTCGGCGGCCTGTCGGCGCAACGCGTCGATCGCGGCCCCCGGGTCGTCGGCGCCGTAGACGGCCGACCCGGCGACGAAGCAGTCGACGCCGGCCTCGGCGGCCTGCTCGATGGTGTCCTCGTTGATGCCGCCGTCGATTTCGACCAGGATCGTCAACTCGCCGGCCTCGATGAGCTTGCGCGCGGTGCGCACCTTGCTCAGCACCTCGGGGATGAAGCTCTGGCCGCCGAACCCGGGCTCCACCGACATGATCAGCAGGGTGTCGAATTGCGGCAGGATTTCCAGGTAGGGCTCCAGCGGGGTCCCCGGCTTGACGCTGATGCCCGCTTTGGCGCCGGCGGCGCGGATGTCGCGGGCCACCGCGATCGGATTCTGGGTGGCCTCGGCGTGGAAGGTGACGTTGTACGCCCCCGCCTCGGCGTACGGGGGCGCCCAGCGGTCCGGGTCCTCGATCATCAGATGGCAGTCCATCGGAATGGTGGTGGCGGCCAGCAGGCTCTCCACCACCGGCAGCCCGAGGGTCAGGTTCGGCACGAAGTGGTTGTCCATCACATCGACGTGCAACCAGTCGGCGCCGGTCACGGCGGCGGCTTCGTCGGCGAGCCGGGAGAAGTCAGCGGAAAGGATCGACGGCGCGATCAGAGGCCCCTTCAACGGTTCCGTAGTGCGAGGCATGAGCGCCAGACTACTGAGCCGCGCGGCCCGCTTCACATCCGGCGCGCCCCCACTACCCCGCCTCACGGCGCAGCGCGGCCGCGAACATCGCGTCGGTGCCGTGCCGATGTGGCCAGAGCTGCACGTGCGGCCCGTCGCCCAGGTCGGAGACGGGCTCGAACATCGGCCGGGTGTCCAGCGCGCTCACCGGGTGGCGGCGCAGCGCGTCGGCGACCACGCCGACGGTTTCGGCCAGGTGCGGCGAGCAGGTCGCGTAGAGCACCACGCCGCCGGGACGGGTCAGCGCGATCGCGGCGCCCAGCAACTCGCGTTGCAGCTTGGTCAGCGTGGGCACATCGGCGGGTTGGCGCCGCCACCGGGCCTCCGGCCGGCGGCGCAGCGCCCCCAGCCCGGTGCAGGGCGCGTCGACGAGCACCCGGTCGAACGTCGGTTCCAGACCGGTGTGTCGCCCGTCGGTGCGCAGCACGTCGACCGGCAACCCACGAGTGTTCTCGGCCACCAACTCGGCGCGGCGCGGCGCCGGCTCCACCGCCGTGAGCCGGAACCCGGACCCCGGGTGGTGCTGCACGCCCAGCGAGGCCAGCAGCGCCGTCTTGCCACCCGGCCCGGCGCACAGGTCCAGCCACCGGCCCTCGTCACCGTCGACCGGCGCCAGGGTAAGCGCCCGGGCCACCAGCTGGCTGCCCTCGTCCTGGACCAGCGCCATGCCGTCGCGCACCGGCGCCAGCCGCCCGGGATCACCGCCAGTCAGGTACACCGCGTACGGCGAATAGCGGCCGACCGTCCCGCCAACCGCGTCGGCCAGCTCGGCGGCGGTCAGTGCGCCTGCGCGGGCGGCCAGATGCACCTGAGGCCGTTCGTCGTCGCTGGCCAGTATCGCGTCGAGTTCGGTGGCGGCGGCGCCCAGCGCATCGGCGAAGGCCTGGGCGATCCACCGGGGGTGGGCATGCACGAACGCCGCATGCCCGATCGGATCCTGCGCCGGGTTCGGGGCCAGCTCGGCGACCCAGGACCGCTCGTCGCGCAAGGAAATGGCGCGAAGCACTCCGTTGACGAAACCCGCTCGCGCCGAGTCGAATTCGATTCCGGCCTGCTCGACGGTGGTGGACACCGCGGCGTGCGCGTCGACCCGGGTACGCAGCAGCTGATACGCGCCGAGCCGCAGCAGGTCGAGCAGCACCGGGTCGATGGCTTGCGGCGGGCGCCCGGCCGCCGCGCCGATGACGGCGTCGAGCAGGCCCCGGGTGCGGCAGGTGCCGTAGGTGAGCTCGGTGGCGAACGCCGCGTCGCGGCCCGTGATGTCGCGTTCGCGCAGCAGCGCGGGCAGCGCGAGGTTCGCGTAGGCATCGCGTTCGCTGACCGCCCGGAGCACGTCGAACGCGGCGGCGCGGGCCGGGTCCAGCGGCCGGCGTGATGGTCGGCGGTCCCGTTGCCGGGGCCGGCGGTCGCGCTGCGGCGGCGTGCGTTCCGCCCGGCCGCGCTGCGCTCTGTCGCGCCCGGTGCTCACGTCGCCCGCATCGCGGGGTCGAGCCGAGCCCCGCGCGCCCAGTCGACGGCGTTCATGAATCGCTTTCCAGGCGGCTGAATTTGGCCCAGCCGCACCGGATCGGAACCCGTGCCGATCCAGACACTCTTGCGATCGACATGAATGGCGCCGGGCGGCAAGGGTTCTGAAGGCCCGGGCAGTGCGGGGTCGCGGGAAACGTGCACCGGCCCCAGTTTGATGCGCAGATCGCCGATCAGCGTCCAGGCGCCGGGATTGGGCGTGACGGAGCGGATGCGGCGATCGACGGCCGGCGCAGGCTGGTCCCAGCGCACCCGAGCCTGCTCGACGGTGACCTTGGGCGCGAGGCTGACCCCGTCGGCGGGTTGCGGCACCGGCGTCAGCGTCCTGTCGGCGATGCCGTCCAGCGTGGTGGACAACAGCGCCGCGCCCGAAACAGCCAGTCGGTCAAGCAGTTCCCCGGCGGTGTCGGTCGGCCGGATCGTCTCGGTCACGACGCCGTAGATCGGGCCCGAGTCCAGGCTCGGCTCGATCTGAAACGTCGAGGCGCCGGTGATGCTGTCGCCCGCGGCGATGGCCGCCTGCACCGGGGCGGCGCCGCGCCAGGCGGGCAGCAGCGAGAAGTGCAGGTTGATCCAGCCCCGCGGCGGCACCGCCAGCAGGCCGTCGCGCAGCAGCGCGCCGTAGGCCACGACGGCGCAGCAGTCGGGCGCCAGCCGCGACAGCTCCCCGACGAATTCGTCCGAGTTGGGCCGCGATGGCCGCAGCACCGGAATGCCGCGGTCGAGTGCCTCGCGGGCCACCGGTGACGGCTCCGGCTTACCGCGCCGTCCGGCCGCGGCGTCGGGCCGGGTCAGCACCGCGATCACCTCGTGCCGCGGTGAGTCGATGAGACGCCGCAGCGCGGGCAGCGCGGGTTCGGGAGTTCCGGCGAAGACGAGACGCACCGACCCAGTCTAGGAAGCGGCATGCGCAAGCCGGACCCGCCCAAACCCGCGAATATGCGTGAGTACACTGTTTCTTATGGCTATTATTTCTGGTAGCCATTAACTGCGCGGGTCAGAACCTACCGCGAACTCACGTCGACAACGAGGTCCAGACGCCACCCCCCTAAGGAGGTCTGCATGACCCTCGACGCTCCGATCAACGAAGCATCAGTGGCCGCCACGCATCGCACGGTATGGGCCCTGGGCGACTACGCGCTGATGGCCGAGGAGGTGATGGCCCCCCTCGGTCCCGCCCTGGTCGAAGCCGCCGGCATCCGTCCGGGCCTGCGGGTCC